>CAYTSY010000034.1:0-26376 GCA_964440555.1 uncultured Desulfobacteraceae bacterium | reverse complement strand
GCCGGTTGAAGAGACTTTTAAACATCAATTCATCGTCAATGCCAGCACAGGAAGCCTTTTCGTCATCAGCGGAATCGTCGAAAACGCTTACAATCATCCGCGCAGCAACATTCAGGTCGCAGGCGAAATTCTGGCCACGGGCGGCAAAATAATTCAAACGCAGACCGTGTATTGTGGAAACCTGATCAGCGAAGCAGATCTGGCCGGCGCTGAAATAGCCCAGATCAACAGCCGTCTTTCAAACCCATCCGGAGGCAGCCAATCCAACATGAATGTCAAGCCGGGGGGCAGGGTGCCGTTTATGGTCGTATTTGCCAACCTCCCCGAAGATATGGAAGAATACCGGATACACGTTGCGGGATCTTCCCCTTCGGAAAAATAGTCTTTTCGGCTTGACTTCAGCAGAATGAGCTGTTAATAAGGACGACTTCAAAAAACGGACTCCCGAAAAGAAGAGCGTGAGCGGGAAGGCGCTTTTCCCAAAAATAAAGATGTGATATTCTAAGGCGATGTAGCTCAGTTGGTCAGAGCATGCGGCTCATATCCGCAGTGTCCGGGGTTCAAATCCCTGCATCGCCACCACCAACAACTCCGGTATCGTCCGATACTGTCTAAAAAGGCCTGAGAAATCAGGCCTTTTTATTTTTCTGTGATGATGAAAAAAAATGCCTTGAAAAAGGAGGAAGTCGAATCAGCGTGGGAGATTATCCCTCAAATACCGGTGGTGGATTTGAGGAATGAATGCATAGGACGCAATATGATCATTAAGCATGAAGCTGTGAACCTGATTAAGTTCGATGTCGATGATGAGACGTTCGAATTTACGGCTGGTGATGTGTGTATCATACGGCAAGGGCAACGTTTCAGTTATGAGTAGAGAGCATATACCTATCATCCTTCATGAGCAGTGGAAATGGCCGTTTTTGCGTTCTCCCAGAGTGTTTTCTGATCGGCTATCGGCGGCAGAGTGCAATCCGCACCCAGAATAAATTGATCCGGCTTTTCAGCCAGTACTTCTTCGACTTTTTTCCGGATATCCGTCTTTGTCCCGGCAGCGATAACGCCATTCCTGTCCATGCCGCCCATAAACGGTCTCTTAAATATCTTGTAAACCTCTTTGGGACTTATCCGTCCTGAACCGAGCGTATGCCCGAAATTGACGACATGCCCCGGATAGTCCAGAAAAGGCGCCAAATCGTCATACACGCCGATATAATCACAGATATGAAGAATATTGAAGACACAGGACCGGTCGGCTTCTTGCATCAGCCGGAGGTCATAGGGTTTGATACAGTCTGCAAAAAGATCGGCCCCTAAAGACCTGAAGCTTTCGTACCCTTGTGTGGACGTGTAAAACCCGTCTATGCCCAACCGGATGCATTCTTTGACAAATATCATCAGGCTTTCGGTGATGATTTCCATACCCTTTTTGAACTTCTCGGGGGCTTCCCGGATGTGGCGATGGATCAGATCCAGATTTTGCGTCGTATACTGCGTCATCATAAAGGGCGAGTACAGGGTCTGGATCACCAGCGCTTCTTTTTTGGCCGCTTTGACCAACCCTTTTGCGATGGTTAACTGGTTTTCATAAAAATCCCGTTTCAGAAGAGGCAGGTTCGACCAGTCTTCCGGATTTTGGATATCGGGGTTGAAGGGAAATTTCGTTTCATACTGTATCTTGACAAAATCCATTCCCGTAAACCGGAAATACTCCAGATGTTTGTCGATGGCCGCCTGACCCGCATGATAAAGTTCATCAAAATGGAGAAAAAATCCCGCCGGTACGTATTGTTGAACCTTGTTTTCATCCAAAAGTTCGAGAACGGCGTCCCTCTTGTTCATGTTTTTTATTCCTTTCCATCGTTAGAAGTATCCGCCCAAAGAAAATGCCTGTTTTATCCAAGGACTCTCCGGGCATAAGGAATCTTCCGGATGAGGCTGCTCAGGAGAAAACATGCAGGGACGGCGATTATGGAAACGGCAATGAATTTGATAATCGTAGGGATATTGATTTTCAGAAACCAGACATTCAGGGAATACAGGATGGTCTGGTGAACAATGTAGACGGTAAACACATTGCCGGCCATAAACTTCGTCAAGCGTCCGGCCTGATTATATTTTTCCCGGAATAACCAGAGGAGAAAAACAATGATCCCCACCATGAGGAAAGTAAGCCATAACGAAAAAGCGAACGCCTGCCAGTGCAGCCCGCCGGTGAACTTTGAAATGTTTTCTTCACCTTCCAAAGCGCCGCCCAGAATAAACATGACGAAGAAAAGAGGGATCACCGCCAGGGACATTATCCCCCACCGGCGGGCCTGGGCCCCGCTTAAACGGTTAAACCAATCGCCCCGCCAGGCCAATACCCCGCAATAAAAGCAAAAGGTATAGTGGATGAAAAACCCTGCCTGAAAATTCAGGAAAATGGCCTTCCCGACCGGGAATGCCAGGTGTTCAAGAAAGGTCAGAACAGACAAGACCCCGATGCACAGGAACAGGATCGCATCCGAAGGGAAAGCGGTCTCATTTAATTTCAAGAGCTTTTTGGATGCACGCCTGCCGGTCGTAGCTTTGAAAAGAAAATAGAGAAAAGCGAAAAATAACAATGCCTGGAGAAACCAGAGATGTCCCGGCTGGTATTCGACCCTGAACCGGAAGGGAATGCTTCTGTAAAAACGGTCCAGCATAACCGCATTCAGGTTAAGAATGAGGGTTGTATAGACGAGAATGGGAATCCCCAGGCGGATGAGGCGATCCATCAGAAATTGTTTAACTCCCTTTGTTTCCAAGGAACGCGGCGTGAAATACCCGGCCAGGAGAAAAAAAAGCGGACATGAAATAGGATTGGTTCAGGGAATTGAAGAAGCCCAAAAAAATCGGGCTGATGCTATCTGTTGCAGGGTCTATGACCCCCCAATTCCCGGCCCCGCCGTATGCAAGGGCCCCATGATGGAATATCACCGTCATGGTTAAATAAATTCTCAGGTTATCCAGGTAATGATTTCTATTCGGGGTTCTGGCGCTGCCTGTTTCGGTCATTTCGACTTTTCCAATATCTGGTTATCTGCCAATTAAATCATGCCTATTCACAGGCAACCGTTCTACAAAAGATTGAAGATCGAGATGTAGCCTCACCTTTTTGTCAAAAAAGTACGCTTCGGCAACAAAAAGGCCAGCATCTTTTGCAGCGGGAATCAATTCATCAGTCCATTCGGTGTCTCCGGTGTACACGATAATTCTTCCCTCCACATCAAGACGGTATGAAAAAAAGGGACCGCTGGGATTTCCGTGATTTGCCTGAAATGATTTCACAATGACACCCGATATGGCCCTCTCTTCGGATGTGGATAGCTCGACGAGATGTAATGAAAACTTCGGCACCGTTCTTGATGAGTCCGGAAAGGCTGTTTCCATCACGCGTTCGAACCAGGAGGATAGCCCCGGCGGCCCCAAGATTGTTAGCGGCTCGCTGCGTTTGGAGAAAAATTGTGCATCCAGCATGAAAAACGGGATACCTCCGAAATGATCCGCGTGAAAGTGAGTAATAAATATGGCTTGAATGGCGTTCAGAGGAATTAGATTCGCCTTCAGTCCGATAAGAGTTGACGCCCCACAGTCAATGAGGAAATTGGCTTTCTCTCCTGTCACATGAAAGCAAGTATTAAGGCGACCACCACTTCCAAACGCATCACCACATCCGACGAATGTAAACTGCATGAGTCGTTTCCTCTAACCCGGCCTCTGCGGCGAGAGAACCGATTCCGCAGCAGGCCGATGTTAACTTGAAAATTCTCCCATCATAGAATCAATGAATGAAGACCAAACAGAATCAGGGTTCCATATTTGCCACATTGGTTCGAAGGACGCCTCTTTTGATTTACCTTCACGAATGAAGAAAAAAAGCCCTAAAAAAGCCGTTACCCGCATATTTGCAGCACAATGTAGATGGATCTTCTTATTTATATTGGATTCCATAGCATTGAAAAATGATATCAAATCACTTTTTGATGGTTTATCAAACTGCACGGGAATGTGAATATATTGTATACCAAGCGACTTGACATATGATGTCTCGTCTTTTAGGGAGTATCGTGGATCATCGTGAAGAGCCAGATTGATAATTAATTCATATCCTTCTTTAGCCAACAAAGAAAGCTGAGCTTCTGTTGGTTGCCCTGATGTAGAAAGGGAATCCGTAATCGGGGAAAAATTATAGATATCAGAAATCATTTTTCTTGTAGTATCTGTTGCAAGTTAACCAAAATTCACAGGCGCCGGCTGTTTGGCGTCCTGTGCAATGCCGTGTTATTTTTTAATCCATTTATACGCGGGACCATACTCACCAATTTAGATATTCAAACCATTTCGGCGCCCTACCTGTAACCGGAACTGAAAGCAGAACCAATATTAAAAAAGATATTGAAATAAGACCGCTCCAGGGCAGTCAACCATTCTTGCATTATCCTTGAATCGTTACATTTTTAACAATACCAATGATATTCTGCAACACTTTTATTGAGGGAACTAATTTAAACGCTAAAGATTTCTGAAACCATATTCACCGTTTTCGGTCGCGCAAGGCATCGATCCGGGCCGAAAGCATTCTCAAGGGCTCATCGGTTTCGTACGCTTTTCCGATCGTCCGGATGCCTTCCTGGACAGCGTCGGCAAGGGACATTTTCTCCCAGCAACCGATCAGCTCTTTCTGCAGACGGATGGCCTGAGGCCCGGCTTTAAGAATCGCGGATATCCATTTTTCGACCCCTTCATCCAATTTGTCCCGGGCAACGGTTTTTTCAACAAGCCCCCACGCCAACGCTTCCTTTGCCGTGATATTCTCGCCGGTATAGCACAGCAGCCTGGTTTTTCCCCAGCCGATCAGGGTCGGCAAAAGGGCCGCCTCGATCACCGACGGAAGCCCCACCTTGACTTCGGGCATCCCGAAAACGCTATCTTCTGTTGCGATGCGCATATCGCAGGCAGCCGCCAATTCAAGCCCGGCCCCGAGACAATACCCATTGATCCGGGCAATGACCGGAACCGGGAGCTTTCTCAGCGCATCGGCCACCTGGTGGATCAGCGTCAGGAAATTGCGGGCGCTTTTCGGGTTCAGCCCCCGCAATTCGAAAATATCCGCACCGCCGATAAAGCTTTTGTCCCCGGCCCCGGTCAGTACCACGACCCGAAGATTTGGATCGGCGCCCAGATGTTGTATTCTCTCGATCAGTTCCCGCATCAAAGCGGTATTCATGGAATTGAGGCGTTTTTCGTTATTGACGGCGATAAAGGCCACCCGGCCTTGCCGGTTTCTGTCCTCCATGCGAAAGATGATTGGATCGGATTGGAGATGGTCCACTTTGAATTCTCCTTTGATCGTAAAATGTACTTTTTGCTCGAAAACGGATATACAGGCGAAGCTCGGAGATCCCTTGCTTTGTTAACACCGTTTCGAGCAGGCCCAGCGCACATGGCCATCTATGGTCGTTTTTCAGCCCAGGGTTTTGCTTGCTCCAGTTGGGATGCCAGCCGGAACAGAGTGGCTTCATCGCCGTATCGTCCCATGAAATGAACCCCGATGGGCAGATTTTCGCTGTTCCAAAACAGGGGTACGGACATGGCCGGTTGTCCGGTCATATTGCAGATCGGGGTGAACGGCATGTAGTCTCCCTGTCGCATAAACCCCGCCAGGGGGTTGTCTTCCGCGGGATCGAAATAGCCCAGAAGCGCCGGGGGGTTTGCCAGCGTCGGCGTGACCAGAACATCGTACGGGACAAAATAGGCGGCAAAATCTCTGGTAAACCCGTGGATGACGCTGACCGCATTGACATAGGTTGCGGCGCTGTGTTGTCTGCCGATTTCCTGAAGTGCCCAGGTTGCCGGTTCAAAATCACTTTGTTTTGGTGCTTTTCCAAGTTTTCGGGACCATGCATCGATTTCCCATGCCAGACTCGATGTCAAAACAATCATGAAACTGTGGTTCACCTGCTCGTTGGCGTTTTGCAGGATGATCTCCTCAACCACATGCCCCAGGTTTTCAAGCGCCTTTGCCGTTTCTTTTACAGCGGCCACACAATCCTCGTGTACCGGAGAACCGGATGGGGAATTCAGGACAACGCCGATCTTGAGTCTGCCCGGGTCTGCCCCCACCTCCTGCAAAAACGGTCGGGACGGGGCCGGCGCATGGTAGGGGGCGCCCGGGTCCGGACCGGCGGTTGCATCCAGCATGGCCGCGCTGTCCCGGACGCTCCGGGTCACCACATGTTCCGATACGAGTCCGGCCCACATCTCCCCGAATTCCGGACCCAACGGATTGCGGCCCCGGGTCGGTTTGAGTCCGAAAAGCCCGCAGCAGGATGCGGGAATCCGGATCGACCCGCCGCCGTCGTTGGCATGAGCCATCGGCGCCATACCCGACGAGACGGCTGCTGCAGACCCGCCGCTGGAACCTCCGGGGCTGCGGCGGATATCCCAGGGATTGCGCGTCGGACCGAACCGTCGGGGTTCGGTGGTGCCGAACAAGCCGAATTCAGGAGTGTTGGTCACGCCGATGATGATGGCCCCGGACTTCTTGAACCGGTTGACCAGTTCACTGTTTTGCAAAGAAATGTATTCACCGAGAAAATTTGAGCCCTCGGTATGCCGCACACCCGCCTGTTCGGCTGCGATGTCTTTCAATAACATCGGCACCCCGGCAAAGGGCCCCTGCAAATTTTCGGCTTTGGTCTCTTCCATCGCCCTTTCAAACATCGGCGTGATCACGGCATTCAACTTCGGGTTGAGCTGCTCGATGGTTTCAATGGCGGCCTCCACCGCCTCGACCGGTTTGATGTCTCCTTTTTTGACAAGTTCGGCAAGCGACGTTGCATCCATGAATTTGTATTCTTTGAATCCAACCATTCTTCATCTCCTTTCATTTTGAATGGATGACATTGAGAAAGACAGCGCCTGAATTCTCAGAGAAGCAGCACATGGGATCCGGATTTTTCGAGATCGCGAACCCACATTTCGGCCAAAAGCCGTAAGGCTTCCGTATTGTTTTCCCTTGAATCTTCAGCCTGTTCGAGCACATCGAGCACCTCAAACTCAAAAGCCGATTCACCAAGCGACTTCCATTCGCTCAACAACTCCGCATTCACATGAATTCCGTATTTAAGTTCGAATTTGAACCTGTTGAGCCTCGCCGGCAGGTTCGCGGCGTAACCGATATAGGATTTCCCGTTTTGCAGATTTTTTATCCGATAAACCCCCATCGGCTGCTTTGCCTGCCGGTATTTTTTTTTGAGTGCCGCCCTGTCCATGCGCTTTGTCCTTTCAGCTCCGGAAACCATCCGATACCCGACGGCGTATCACAGGGATGCGGGTCCGTTCAACAATAAATGCATTGAACGATGTCGCCGGATTGTGATAAGGATTGAAAAATTCCGATAACTTCAGCCCCGGAGATAAAAATGAAACCCTGCATCCCGTTGCCGCATGACGATATTCTGCCCGACGATATAAAACAAATTCTGGCCTCCGTGCCCCCGCTCAATGTCTTTCGGATGTTTGCAAATTACGTCGTCAGCCGCCTGTAAATCCGCGTGATTTTCAAGGGAAGTTTGGCTACGTCGTTGAACACGACCCAATTGCTGTGGCTGTACATCCGGTGGAGGTATTCCGGAGCCGCATTGTCCACGGTGATGCAAAACGGTTTGATGCCCTGCTGCTGCCCTTCTTTTAGGGCCATCCGCGTGTCTTCCATGCCGTATTCCCCCTCATAGGCCTTGTCTTCCGGCTTGCCGTCGCTTAAGAGAATCAGCATTTTGATTTTTTCGTCCCGGCTGTTCAGTTTAGCGGCGGCGTGTCGGATCGCAGGCCCGATCCGAGTGCTGCGGTGGTCGCGCACGGCTGAAATTTTTTGAGCGGTTTTAAGGTCATAGGGCTCAAAAAAATCTTTGATGAGATAAAAATCGACACGGTTGCGGGTGTGCCCGGAAAAGCCGTAGATGGAAAAGGCATCTCCCAGTTCGGTCAGGGCTTCGGCCATGATGATCAATGCTTCTTTCTCCAGCGTGATGGTCGGCCCCCGTGTACTGCCACTCATATCCACCAGAAAACAGACGGCGATGTCCCGGTTGTTTTTGCGGTTGCGGATATAATTCTTTTCAGAGGGCGCTATGCCCAGTTTCAGGTCGATGAAGTACGCTACCGCGGCATCCAGATCGATTTCTTCTCCGTCGAGTTGCCGCCTGAGCCTGGTTAATCCATCCGGCCGCAGCATCTGGAATTCTCTTTTCACCTTTTTAATCAATCCGGCATATTTTGCCATCGTGGCCCGGTAAAACGCATCGTTGTCCCCCTTTACCGCATGTTCAATGACCCTGGACCAGTTGACCCGGTAACAGCCGATATCTTCCCCCCATTCGGGGTACAAACGGGTCCCGGGAACACCGGTCAGCTCGCCCATACCGTCAACTGAAGCGGCTGCATGAAAAGCATACCCGTCATCGATCCGGGCGGGGTCAAGACGAGCGGACAAAGAAGCGGATTCATCGGGCTCAAACCCGTCTTGTCTTAAAGAGATGCGTTTGGAAAGGGCTTGATCCTGGAAGGGTTTAGCGCCCGGATCGGATTTCGGCGAATCAATTTCAGGCAGATTCGAAACGTTAAAGACCGGTCTGTCTTCTTTTAAGTCGCGGTTTTCAGGCGGTTGGTCCGGGGCGTTAAGCTGCATTTCCCGGTCCTCTGACGGATCATCAGGGGGTTTTGAGGAATTCTGTCTGTCTTTTTCTGAAGGCTTTTTTGCAGTGCTTGGCGCCGCGCCGCCAAAATCGGTGTCATAATGGGTGATTTTCTCCGGATCAATAAATGTGGAAAAGGGAATCACCGGGCGGTAGGGGTCCGAAAATGCGTCATCGATAAAAAAATACAGCGCTGCCGCAATCTTTGCCGTCAGGTGAATATCCGTACGGGTTTGCTGAAGGGGCCGGACATTGGATAACGCAAATTCGAGAAGGTTTTTAAAGCGGGGTGGAATCGATTCGTTTACGTCTCCGGAGATCAACTGCCGGCCGATAATTTCCACGGCCCGCTGCCTGTCGCCGGCCAGGTCTTCGAGCAACGGTCTTTTAGCTGCCATAAACTCGTTGATTTGCCTGATGTGATCTCCCAAAACCGGGTATTCTTCTTTTAAGCGCGATTCGATTCTATAATCTTCGAGAATGTTGGTCAGATCCCGGGCCATCTCGGGTTCAGGGAAAAGTGCATAAAATTGTTCAATGTCGCTTGCCGGTTTCATCCACGCTCATCGTACCTGGCTTTTATTTTTTCGATTACATCGGGAATTTGTGAAAGGGAGAAATTAAAACTGCCGTATTCCAGATGCGCTTCCTCATGGGTGGCAAACACTTTGTAAACCATGAAATTTTTTTGTTTGTCGCCGAAATCGTTGACGCTTTCGGGAAGAAATATTTTTTTCCCATCCGTAAAATGCCCGGTCGTCGGGGCAATTTCCACGCGGTAACGCAACAGGGCATTGAGGTAGTTGGCCAGAACCGGTTTTACACCTGAAAGGGTCAGACTCTCCGACATGGCATCCATAAAATCCGATCCTTCACGGGACTCTGCTTTGATAAACGACATCCCCCTTTCAAAATTTATTTCTCCCAATTCACAGGCTTGTTGCGCCATGATTTCAAAGCCGCCAAATCCGATGCGGGCAATCAGGACCGGGCTTCTTTCCAGCAGGGCGGCTGCAACGCGCCAGCTTTGGTCTGCTGCGCGGCTGCAGCAGTCAAAGATATCCATGACCAGGGATGCGCCACCCAAGTTGAGCATTTTATCGATAAGGGGGGGACTCTTTTCAACCATCTCCACTGCCGCAAGCCAACTGTGACGGGCTATTTTATTGCCCAGTCCGGCAATGGCTGCAAGTCCGCCATAGCCGACCCGATCAATCAACAACGGGCTGTTTTCAAGCAGGCAAACCGCCATCTGCCAACTGTTCCTGGAAATCCCGGCGGCTAAGGTAAAAACATCCATGGCCATATCCTCTTTTCCGCGCTCCCGCAATTGGTCTATGAGCCGAAGGCTTTTTTCAAAGTTGCCTGCCGCCGTCAACCAGCAGAACGGAGCGATTCGCATGGTGATTTCCGTTATTTTTTCAAGACCCTCATAACCGATGCCGTTGATGATGTCGCTGCTTTCCTCAAGCATTCGCGCCGCTGCCTTCCAACTGATTCTGCAAACCCGGCCGCACAACGCATACACCTGCAACGCCAGATGCCGCCCCCCGCAAGCGCCAAGTCCGTCAATCAAGTCCGCACTGCCTTCAAAAACGTTGGCGGCGGCGAGCCGGCAATGTTGCGCCATGGCCATGCCGATGGCGGTGATTTGTTCCAGGCCGGAAAACCCCACCCGCGCAATAATCCCCGGGCTGCTTTCGATCATTGTCAGGGTTGTCTCACGGTCGTATCGGGAAACCTGCACGCCCAGGGAACGGACTTTTTGCGGCATGTCCCGGCCCATTGACTTCAGCAGGGGAAAGACCCTGTCCATCAGCTTTTCAAAAACATCGTCGAAAGCGTGTTCGGTTAACATCGCCCGCGTTATGGCAGACTCCGGCAGATGCTGCATGGCTTCCATCATTTGTTAAAAGGAAAAATAATTTTTCAACACCTCGACAATGCCCTGCTTGAGGTCTGAATCGTGGGTCAGCGATTCCACCATGGTCGCGTATAAGGCGTCTTTCGGCGAAACGCCGCTTTTTAAAAGCATTCCCGCATAAACCAGTTCCCGTGTTGAAACTCCTTCCTCCAGCCCTTGGTGAACGAGATTGCGGATCTTATTTGCGGATTTCACCAATCGGGCGGCTGTTTCTTCGTCTACCCCGGTTTCCTGACGCACAATCCGCGTCTCGAGATTTTCTTCGGGCCAGCTCAGATCGATTGTGACAAACCGCTGTCTTGTGCTGGGCTTTAACTCTTTCAAAACACTCTGGTAGTTGGGATTATAGCTGATGACCATCATGAACTCATCTCTTGCAGCCAGGATTTTCCCCTGTTTTTCGACCAGCAGGCACCGGCGGTGATCCGTCAGCGGATGAATGACCACGGTGGTGTCTTTTCTGGCCTCCACGATTTCATCCAGGTAAACGATGCCGCCGTTCCTGATGCCCATGAGCAGCGGCCCGTCAATCCATTCCACTTCATTCCCTTTGATGATGTACCGGCCGACCAGGTCATTGGCGCTTAAATCGTCATGGCAGGCTACGGTGTACAGAGGCCGTTTCAGCTTCCATGCCATATGCTCGACCAGGCGGGTCTTCCCGCTGCCGGTAGGCCCTTTGAGCATGACCGGCAGCTTGTTTTTATAAGCCGCCTCGAATAGCGCCATTTCTCCGGCCTGAGGAATATAAAAAGGTTCTTCCGCAATCTCAAAGCTGTTGTCGTCAAGGGATTTCATTTCAAAGTTGTTTTTCATCGCGTCCTTCACGGTTGAGAAGTTGGCATCGCAAGAAGCGGATCAGATCCGGCGGCATTTTTTAAGTGAATCAGCGAAAAGCTGTTACAGACAAGCTGGCCTGTTATTATTACAGATTTGAGGGAGAATCAAGTCACAAGGTTGTTGTTGATCATTTCTCCTGTTTATATTACCAATGAAAAACAGAGAACGGCGGAGGGCAATAAACGGATGACAGACCATGTGACCCAAACAGCCATTGAAGCAAAAAAAGTAACGATTGTCGGGATTATCGTCAATATCGTACTTGTAATTGTGAAGTTTTTGGCCGGAATATATGGGCAAAGCCAGGCTCTTATTGCCGATGCCGTACACTCGATTTCCGATATCGCCACGGATATGGTCGTATTTTTCGGTTTAAGAATCGGGGCAAAACCGCCGGACAGCGACCATCACTTCGGGCATGGACGGCTTGAAACCCTGACCTCCGCGCTTGTCGGTGCGGCGCTTGTGGCGACCGCTTTTTTACTGGCCTACAGCGCGATCGAAAATATTTACCGCCACAACGAATATCACCCCACTTTTTTTGCCGTGATTGCCGCGGCAGTCTCCATTGTTTTTAAAGAGGCGTTGTTTCAATACACCCTCTACGTCGGAAAGCGGATCAGAAACAACCTGGTTGTGGCCAATGCGTGGAATAACCGGTCGGATGCCTGGGCCTCGGCGGCGGTTCTGATCGGGGTTGCAGGCGCCAAAATAAAGCCTTCCTGGCATATCCTGGACCCGGTTGCCGCTTTGTTCGCCTCAATTTTCATCGCAGTGGTCGGGTTTGATTTCCTTAAAACCGCGTTCAGAGAGATTTCCGATGCCGCTCCTCCGGGCGAGGTTCTTAAAAAGATAAAGGAATGCTCTCTGGATGTGGATGGCGTGATCGATGCGCATGACCTTCGGGTACGGACCTTGGGGGGGCTGTATCACATGGAAATTCATATTGTCGTGGATGGCGGATTGAGCGTCGCCCAAGGTCATAAGATCGCCAAGGACGTTGAATCCTGTCTGAACCGGGAGATCCGTGAAATTGATAAGGTTATCGTGCATGTTGATCCTGGAACCGGGTCTGTACCTTGATTGCAGTCCATAAGTATCCCCGGTCAAGAAGAAGGGAATTCAGCCTTCAGGCTCTTTTTGCGCACCGGCGGCAACAGGAAAAAGGAAATGCAAAAACCGATAAACAGCAGAAGAACGAGAAATATAAACGCGATATTGTAGCTGCCTGTTTTTTCAAATAAAAATCCGCCTCCAACGGGAACAACGGCGGTAAACCCGATGGCAAGGGGACCGATGGCCCCGTTGATTGCCGCAAAGCGGTCCGGCCCGAAATAGTTGCCGATCATGGCGGGGAACATAATGAGCTGGCTGCCGTGACAAAGGCCGAAAAGAAATCCCGCGGCGATCATCAGTTTGAAATCCGTCAATTTCCATAATCCGATATACGCAACAACCATGATTCCCAGGGAAGCGGCAATGATCCAGCGGGGCTCGATCCGATCCCCGAGCCAGCCCACGGGGAATCGGGAAATGCCGCTGGCCATGATTAAAAAACTTAAGATGGATGCGGCCTGCATTTTAGTAAAACCCACATCCGTAAAATGCAGCATGCCATGGCTTGTAATGAGAATAATCGGCATGACGTGGCTGATCCAGAAAATAACGATCAGCCAGAAAACCGGCGTCCTCATCACCTCACCCAACTGCCAGGTTTCCGCAGTGCGATAAGTGCGGGCCTGACCTATTTTGTCTTTTACGGATCCCGAATTTTTTTCCGGGTCTATTCCGTCGGCATGCTGGCCGATATCCCCGGGCTTGTTGACTACGAGAAAGGAAAGCGCCAGCGCCGCAAAAACGAAGACCGCCCCGCTGATCCATCCGGTTGCCCAGGTTTGGGTCCGGCCGATGAGCCAGGTATAGAAGGGCTGCGCGATGAATCCGCCGGCCGGGGCGCCGGTCATGACAAGCCCGATGGCCATGGCACGGTTTTTATTAAACCAGTACATTAACGGCGTTTGGATGGATACCAGACCGGCAAAGGCAAAGCCGATTCCGCCGGCAACACCCCATAATACAATCCATTGCCACATCCGCGATGTCAGAGTCCCCAGAAACAAGCCGGCCAGCAATAAAAAGCATAACCCGATGCGCATGGTTTTCCGGGTTCCAATTCTGTTGATGGAAAAAGCCGCCAGGGGAACCAGAAGTCCGCCCAGCAGCATATTCAGCGTATGGGCAATGGATGCCGTTCCCCGGTTCCAGTTCATGGCCTTGACCATGGCCGGAAAGATCGCCGAATAGCCGTAAAAAACCATGCCCAGGGTGAACATGTATATAAAAAAAAGGACGGCTGCGTTTTTCCAGCCAAAGAAGCCGGGAGTTGCCTTGTCTGCAATGGTCATTAAAAAAATCCTTTACCTGTAAAAAAATGGGAAACGCCTGGACGACACCCGGAAACAAATTGTCCGTGATAGAGATGATAAATCGCAGAACGCACTTCATTACCGGGATTTGGCAATACTTGTCAAACAATAATTTGTAGCCTTACCGGTCCACACGGTCGTACCCGTTCACGTACACGTTCACGCTACACGCTACACGAAAAAAAACAAAGACCCGCGGACGTGAACGGGTACGTGAACAGGGCTGGGGACGTGAACAGGGCAGGGGACGTGAACAGGGCAGGGGACGGGTAAAAAAATTAATTTTTCATATTCGATTTGTAATCTGAATCAAAATTAGCTATAGCAATTTCATTCATGCTGGCGGTCCGGAATCCGGCTTTTGCCCGCAAAGAAAACAAAACCGAAACAATCACTTCCATTGCGCAACAAAGCAACTTTACCACGGCGTTAACCGTTTTCTACCAAAACGAAAGGAGAGTTTACCATAATGAAGCTCAAAGATAAAATCGCATTGATCACCGGTGCGGGATCCGGGTTCGGAAGAACCATCGCCATGCAAATGGCAGCCGAAGGCGCCAGGATAGCGGTCAACGACATTAATCTACAGGGAATAGACGCGACGCTGGCCGAACTTAAAAAGATGGGCGCCGATGGGCTGGCATTGCAGGCGGATGTGGGCAACGTCGGCCAAGTGAAGGACATGTTCAGGAAGCTGATGTCCGATTGGGGAACCATTGATATTCTGGTCAACAACGCCGGCGTCAGCGATTTCCCCAACTGGGGGGACTTTACACAAACGGTCAACGCAACGTATCTGAGAATGACCGAGGAGGTTGCAACCCATGGAAAGGCCCTGGAGGGGATGAAGGTCACTTCTTCTTTTAAAGATGAATACTGGCATGACATGATCAACGTGCATTTAAACGGCACATTTTACTGCACGCGTGAAGCGTTGAAAATCATGGAAGAAAAACGAGGCGGCAAAATTATCAACATGGCGTCCATATGCGGGATGCAGGGGTGTGCAGGGGCGCCTTCCTATTCGGCCGCCAAAGCCGGGATCATCGGTTTTACAAAATCCGTGGCGTTGGAGGTTATTGCTTCGGGGATTAACGTGAATGCGGTTGCCCCCGGATATGTCGACACGCCCCTGTTGACCAATATGTCTCCTGAAGTAAAGGCCATTATCACGATGCGCAAACCGATCGGACGCATGGGAAGGCCTGAGGAAATCGCCAGCATGGTGGTATATCTGGCCACCAGTGAGGCGGATTTCATCGTGGGACAGGTAATAAGCCCCAACGGCGGAATGGTGGTGTAGACGTTTCCGGATGGGCGCTGGGAAGAAGGAGGGTGCAATGAAAGGACGCGATGCGGTTGCAGAAATTTTCGATCAGCAGGGAGTGGAGTATGTGTTCGGCAATCCGGGGACAACGGAATTCGGCCTGATAGCAGCACTTGCCGGCCATCCGCGCATAAAATATATCCTGGCGCTTCAGGAGGCGGTAGCCCTGAGCATGGCACACATGTATGCCAATGCGTCAGGAAAAACCGGTGTGGTGAATCTTCATGTGGCGCCGGGTTTGGGCAACGCGATGGGATCATTGTACAATGCCGCCATGGGGAAAATGCCCCTGGTTGTCACTGCCGGGCAGCAGGACTCGCGCATGCTGATTTGCGAGCCGTTGCTGTCCCATGACCTGACGGCAATGGCCAAACCCTTAACCAAATGGGCTGTTCAGGTGCAACATGTCAAAGATATCCCGCTGATTCTGTCCCGGGCATTTAAAATCGCCCAGGATGCGCCCCGGGGGCCGGTGTTTGTCTCATTGCCCGGCGATGTAATGGATGCCGAGGCGGTGTTTGATTTTTCCAAGCCCGGCGTTATTTATCGGAAAACGTCTCCGGATGCTCAGGGGGTGAAAGAGGCGGCAAAGATTCTGTCCCGGGCTAATGCGCCGGTCATCATTTGCGGCGATGGCGTTTCAGCCTCAAACGCCCTGCCTGATCTGGTTGAACTCGCTGAAAAACTGGGCGCGCCGGTCTGGAACACCCTTATGATGGGGGCGTTGAACTTTCCGACATCCCACCCGCAATTTAAGGGAGTATTGCCTGGGGAAGCCGTCATGACCCGTCAAATGATCGGGGAGGCGGATGTTGTCCTGGCGGTTGGGGCCAGGCTTTTTGACGATATTTTTTATACCGGTGCATCCCCTTTTCCGGGCAACTGTGCCCTGATTCATGTGGGGGATGCCTCCTGGGAAATCGGAAAGAATTTTTCCGTGGACATCGGCCTTCTGGGTGATGTCAAACAGGCCCTGGGCATGCTGTCAACGCACATAGACGCTGAAATGACCCCATCTTTTCGTCAAACGGCAAAAAGCCGATGTGCATCGATGGCGGAACAAAAAAAAGCGCTGGAAATGCAGCTTGATGAGCAGCGCCAAAAACGGTGGGGCAGCGTGCCGATTTCTCCGCTTCGGTTAATGGCCGATTTGCGGGATTGCCTGCCTGCAAACGCGGTCATCTATAATGAGGCGGTGACGGCATACATTGACCTGGTATCGACGGTTCCCTTTGACCGTCCCGGGTCTCTTTTCGGAAACCACGGGGGAGGCATCGGGCAGGGGTTGCCGGGCGCGCTGGGGGTCAAACTGGCCATGCCCGGTCACCCGGTCATCGCGCTGGTGGGCGATGGTTCGGCGATGTACACCATACAAAGTTTCTGGACGGCGGCTTATCATCATATCCCGGTGCTCTATATTATCTTAAGCAATCAGAGTTACCGAATTTTGAAGTACAACATGAACCGGTACCTGACTCTGCAAAAAATTCAAACGGATCAGCCTTATCCGTTTATGGACTTTAAAAATCCGCCGCTGGATTTCGTTGGTCTTGCCCGGAGCATGGGATTGCCGGGCAAATGCGTCGAACATCCCGATGATATCCGCCCGGCGCTTCTGGGGGCCCTGGCGGTTGGAGGACCCTATGTTCTGGAGGTGAGAACGGAGGGAAGGGGGCCGGGGGAAATGTAGTGAAGAGTAGGGGCAGGCCCCCGTGCCTACCCGTTTCCCAGACCGGACCGGGGAGAATAAGAATGACGAATGACGAGTGATGCGTGAACGATAATTATTTACACAGACCGTGAGGGAGGCTTTTATAAAGCAGACAATGCTGAAAACCTGAAAAAAGGAGTGTCAACGCCATGAATTCTCCACCAGCGTCACGGTTTTTTTACGGATATTATATTGTCGCAGCCTGTTTTTTTATTCTGTTTTTTCTCTGGGGGATGGTTTTTAATACATTTCCCATTTTTTTGAAGCCGATCGCCGTGAGCATGAACTGGGGCCGGGGAGAACTGGCGGTTGCGTTGCTGGTGGGCTCGCTGGTCTCCGCCATCGTTTCTCCGATCGCCGGTACCCTGATCGACCGGCTCGGCGCTAAAAAGGTGATGATCGTGGGAACGGCCGTGGTGGGGGTGAGCATCATTATTGAAAGCCGGATCACCCAGTTATGGCATTTATATGTTCTTTTCGGATTTATAGGTCTTGGATTGATGTGTTCTACCATTATCCCCTGCTCTCTGTTGATATCCAACTGGTTTGTTTCACGGCGGGGAACCGCGATGAGCATTGCGTTTGTGGGAACCAGCATGGGCGGCATGATCATGTCTCCGGTGGCCAACTGGATTATCATTCACCATGGGTGGCGCACGGCGTTTGCCTTCAGCGGAGGCATCGTTCTCATCGCCGTTATTCCCCTGATTCTCTTTGTGATCCGTACCCAGCCCTCGGATATTGGGCTTAAACCCTATCAAAAGGAAGATAAAACCGGGAAAGCCCCCCTGGAACTTTGGGGCGTTGAGGTAAAAGACGCTTTTTCCCTCAAAGTGTTTTGGCAGATCGCAATTGTCATGCTCATTCTTTCCGTGGCCTATGGCGGGTTGGCCAATCACTGTGTTGCTTATCTGACCGACCTGGGGCATTCCCCCACAAGGGCCGCAATGGCGTGGAGTCTCGTGATGGGGGCCATGGTTTTGGGAAAGTTATGTTTCGGCCCCTTGGCGGATCGCTGGGGCGCCAAGATCGCCATGGCAGTTTCCTGTGTTCTGTTTTCCATCTCCATGGGGTTTCTCATTTTTGCCAAACCCTACGGCGTGGTGCTGATCTTTGCTTCCATCTACGGTTTTGCCTGCGGCGCGCCCCTGGTGATCAACCCGCTTTTGACCGGGGATTACCTGGGGGTGAAAAATTTCGGGGCTCTTTACGGCATTCTAAACATCATGGGGACCATCGGCGGCGCCATCGGACCGGTCGGCGCAGGATATATTTTCGACACCTGGAACAGTTATCTGCCGGTGTTTTACTTTTTTATCCCCTTTATGCTGGTCTGCGGCGTGATCTCCATGATGCTCAAACCGATTCCGCGGCGTAGGGCGGAAGCCGGGTGACGGAGGTCAGAGGACAGAGGTCAGAGGACGGATAACACATGAACGTCACCCGATTGGATCATGTCACCATTGCGGTGGAAAATTTGGATCAGGCCATGGATACCTTTTTGAATCTTTTCAATCTGAAATCCGTGGATCGTAGGAAGGTGCCCCACATGGGCATGGAAAACGCTTTCATTCCCCTTGGGGGTGCGGCCATTGAATTTGTTTCGCCGCTTCCCGATTCCGATGTGCCGGCTGATGTTCGCCGGACTCTTGATCGAAGAGGAGAAGGCATGATGAATCTCTGCCTGAGCGTTGAAGACCTTGCGTCCGCAGCCGCTCATCTGGAGGCCCGGGGTGTGAGAATCATCCGGGGAAACGATGCGGACGGCGACGATATCGTTTTTATCCATCCCAAGGATGCTCACGGGGTTTTGGTAGAGTTGAGAAGCGGCAAACGCCATATACGGGAGAAATAGGCCGGGGAGGCAAACCGGACGAGGAAGCAATATTTCCCCCGGCGGTCCTAAGACTTCAGTATGACCATAAAAATTAAACCAGGAGAATAACGATGAATGTTGAACAGGTTTATCAGGATTTATCCGTGGCCCTTAAAAAAGCCGGCGGCGCCATTCCGGTAATTCCCAACGAGGAATTTTATCTGCTTCTTAAAGACCTCGTCTCATTGGAAGACGCGCCCATTGCCTTGGCACTGGAAGACAGGTCAATGACTGCCGAGGCGGTTGCCGAAAAAACGGGCCTTCCTGCAGAAGATGTCCGATTAAGACTTGAATTAATGACCGACAGCGGTTTTCTCCATGCATCCAAAAAACAGGATGCAGGGTATGCCTATTCACTCCTTCCGCTACTTCCGGGCATATTTGAGGCTCAGTTCTATCGGGGCACAAAAACCGAACGCGATTATCTAATTGCACGGCGGTTCAAAGACTACCTGGAGATCATCCGAAACCTGCGTGATTCGCTCGGCCCCTTGCCGGCGCCGGCTACATCCTATTTCCGCGTGCTGCCTGTGGAAGAAGAAATCGCGGCTCAAAAAGAAGTGCTGCCCTTTGCGGATCTGGTCAAATATGTTGAAAAAACACAGGCTATTGCCGTAGGCACCTGCTTTTGCCGGCACCATGCGCTTTTGCTCGATGAAAACGACAACTGCGGCGTCTCTCATAAAAACTGTATGGCATTCGGGGAGATGGCTGTTTATGCCGTCGAGCGGATGAACGGTCGATTAGTGGACAAAAACGAAGCCATGGAAATTCTGAAAAAGGCCGAAGAAGAAGGATTAGTGCACTGCACGGCCAACACTGCCGAGGAACTGGCGTTTATCTGCAACTGCTGCTCGTGTCATTGCGGCATTTTAAGGATGGCAAGGGCCGTATCTCCATCATCCGCGATGTTGACGTCGGGATATTTCGCTGCCGTGGATTCCGATCTTTGCACGGCCTGCCAAACGTGTGAAGAGCGTTGCCCGGTTTCGGCTATAAAAGTTGAAGAAAAGGCGCTTGTAGATGAACCCCAATGCATCGGATGCGGCCTTTGCGTCACCACTTGTCCGACCCAGGCCATCGCGCTCAAGGCAAGAGCCGAGGTTAAGATGCCTCCACCTAAGCTGAGGGATCTGGAAATCGCGATGAAAAACAATTAAATCGTCTCTAAAGGAGGTTCTGATGCAGGCGTTGGAAGGAATCAAGGTGGTTGATTTTACTACATGGATTTTTGCAGCAGGCGCCACGGCGATTCTGGCGGATTTGGGGGCTGATGTCGTCAAGGTGGAAGACCCCGCAACGGGCGACCCCCAGCGGGCCATCATCATGTTTGGAGGCGGCACTCAGATTCCGGAAATCAATTTTCCCTGGGAACTGGAAAACCGTAACAAACGGGGGATGGCCATTGACCTGAGAATAGCGCAGGGCAGGCAGATCCTGTATAAACTCGTGGAGCAGTCAGATGTGTTTGTCTCCAATATTCGAGCTGATGTGCTTGACAGGTTGGAGGTGGACTATGAAACCCTGAGCAGGATTAATCCCAGGCTTATCTATGCACATGGCAGCGGATATGGGGTGAATGGCCCGGAAGCACTACGGTCTGGTTTTGACTATGCAGCGTTTTGGGCAAGGGGGGGCATCATGAACATGGTTGGAGAGCCGGACGCCCCGCCCCCGCAATGCCTGCCCGGATACGGAGACAACACCAGCGCCATGGCCATGGCGGCCGGGATCGCCTTTGCCCTGTTCGTGCGGGAAAGAACGGGAATAGGCCAGAAAGTCGACATCTCACTTTTGGGAACGGCGCTGTGGTGCAACGGCCTTTCCGTTACCGGCGCGGGATTTGCGGAAGAGGAATCCGTCCGCATCTCCCGGAAGCAGGTGCCCAACCCGCTTTTTAACTCATACAAATGCAAAGACGGCAGATGGCTGATGCTGGCCTGTCTGCAATCAGACCGGTTCTGGTCGGATTTTTGCCGTGTCCTGAGCATAGAACATTTGGAGCATGACGCTCAATATGAAAACATGTTTGTCCGGGCGGTGAATCCCACCCCGCTTATTGCAATTCTGGATGGACTTTTTATTGCCAAAGACCGGGATGAATGGGGACGGCTTTTTGATGAAAAGGAAATTATCTGGGCGCCTATCCAGACCTTGAAAGAGGCATTAAATGACCCGCAGGCTGTGGCCAATGAATTCGTCTCCGAGGTCATCCACCCGGATCACGGCCCGTTCAAACTGATCAGCATTCCCATCAAATTGAGAAGAACCCCTGCCTCCATCCGCACCATCGCGCCGGAACTGGGACAGCATACGGAAGAGATCCTGATCGATATGGGATACTCATGGGACGACATTACAGCCCTTAAGGAGGCCAAGGCCATTATATGACTTAAAAATTTCCGATTGAGGGTTGATCGCGCAAAAATTGAGGTACTGGATCGGCCGTGCCCATGTGTCAGTAATTGTTATGGCCTCGATTTTACCATTTCAGATGCATCTTTCCCTCAAATCACCCCTTCAGTTATTAATTTTGCGATATCATCCCAAGTATAGCCCAACTCTAACAGAATTTCATGGGTATGTTCCCCAAGGTCCGGGTGGCGCCTTTTGACCCTCCCCGGTGTTTGAGAAAATTCAACCGGAATCCCAACAACTTCAAGGGATTGATCGGGAATATTACCATGTCCCTGATACGCCATTTCAACGACATAGTTATTTTCCTTGGCCTGAGGGTCGGCCATCGCTTCAATATGGTTATTGACCGGGGATGCGATGACATCAGCCGTTCGAAGCATCCTCACCCAGTCTTCCCTGGTTCGTGTAAGAAAAATTTTATCCAAAATTTCCTTCAATTCTTCAACATGCATATACCGGGTCAAGTCGTCTGAGAATCTCGGATCATATTCAAAATTCTGGATGCCCATTACCTGGCAGAATCCGTGCCATACGTCCTGCCGCACCCCTGCGATGGCAATCCATCCATCCTTGACTTCAAACACACTCCACATACCGGTGATAAACGGGTGTCCCCGGTCCGCCGGAGGAACCGGCGTCTGGTTTATCCTGGCCGAAGTCGCTTCCCAGGATTGAAGGGCGAGCATGGAACCAAAAAGAGATACATCGACTTGCTGACCGATTCCGATTTTTTCCCGGACGAAAAGAGCCGTCACAATGCCATAGGCGAGAAGCATTGAGCTTACCTGGTCGCAGATAGCAGCACCAATCGGGTGCGGCCTTGTTTCATCTTTCCATCGGGTCGACGTCATCAGGCCTGAGACGGCGACACCCAAGAGATCAAAACCGGGCCACTGTGCCTTTTCTCCACGGGGGCCGAACGGCGATCCCTGGGCATAAATAATCCTGGGGTTATAATTTTTTATTGATTCATAATCAAAGCCGTGTCGCTCCATTGTTCCGAGACGGTAATTGGTGAGAAAAACATCGGCTTTCCCGGCAAGCTTATGGATTATTTCTTTCCCTTTTTCGTGCGTGTAATCTATGGCCATGCCTTTTTTACCGCGATTATGGGCGAGGAAGTAACTGTCTATCCCTTTGATTTCATTCGGCCACGGAACGTTGCGGGACATCTCTCCGGTCAACGGCTCTACCTTGATGACTTCGGCGCCAAGGTCAGCCAGCATGACGCCACAATGAGGGCCGAACTGCGCAATACTCACTTCCAACACTTTAATACCCTCTAAAGGTGCTCCCATTGGTACCCTCCAATAATCCTTTTATGATAGCAAAATACAATAAAATTCATTGGGATGCAATTGAACCTTGTTTGAATTAAGTTACAATGCCAACGAAAAACTCACAGGCGCCGGCTGTTTGGCGTCCTGTGCAATGAGGGGTTCTGCCGCCCGTTATTCATAATGAGTCCACATACGGATGACTTTAACAACCTTTTCATCATCTATGATCTGATAAACCAGCCGATGCTGAATATTTATCCGCCGTGAATAAGCCCCCACTAAATCCCCTACAAGTTTTTCAAAGGGAGGTGGGGTTTGGAAAGGATTTTCGCGCAGGATTTGAATGATCGCTTCGGCTTTGGTTTTGAGACCGGACGCAGCAATTTTTTTGGCATCTTTCTCGGCTTGCTTGGTAAAAACAAGTCGCCAGCTCACCAGTCAAGTTCCTCTCCACATGCCTCCAGAGGCGTTGCCAACCCTTCACGGATAGAATCGCGCATTCCGGGAATGTTTAAAAGGTAAATGGTTTCTTGAATGGAGCGCCAATCGTCCTCGGATATTAATACGGCGTTTCCACGTTTCCCAGTTATAAGCACCGGCTCGTGGGTTGCAGATGTTTGATCAATAAGATTATACAATTTTGTTCTTGCCTCGGTGGCGGATAATGTTGGCATTGTACACCTCGCTTTTTTTCACAAATAGTACGTTATTACGTACGGATTGTCAAGGCTTATCTTAAGGCAGAACGTGAAGCTGACTTGCCGGGGATTTTCCCGGTCAAGTCGGGCGACCTGGGCCTTCCCTTTCATCCTTGCACTTCAGCCGCTTTCGCCAGTAGAAAGGCCGCCGTTTCTGATGATCGCACGCCACGATTCGAATTCGGTCGGGATATATATACAGCGTAGACCAGATTGTAGGGGAATCGCCACAAGGGCGTCCTCCGGACTCTCTTTGCTATTCGCTGGAAAGCCTCCGGGTTCGTTGAAATCAGGTCGAGCCCTCGTTCAACCTCCCCAAGAAAGTCCTAATCCAGGATAGGCTTATGCACCTCATAGTACTGGGCCGCCTCAGTTCTTTTCCGGGAAGAAGGGAAGTATTCCGGCATAAAGCGCTCCATTCCGACCTCGGGGTTGACGGCGCACCGGGTGTGAAGGCCCGTAAACAGCGTTTTCAGGCAGGTGTTGCACAGGATGCATTTTCGAATCTCATCGATTCGTCCTTCTCTGACTTTGTTCGGCCATTGGGGATCGGCCAGAAGACTTCGGGACAGGGAAACGATGTCCACTTTTCCTTGTTCAACGGCCTGAGCCGCAAACTCGGGATCATGAATATTGGGGCAGATGATCGGAATGCCGACGGCTGATTTGACGGCCCCGGCTTCGGGAAAGATCTGTTTCTCCTTGTCCGGGAAAGTGAAATTTTTGGATTCCAGGGTTCCCGAGGACAGGTGAATGTAATCGATGCCTTCGGTTTCAAAAATCCTTGCGATTTCCCGGGTTTCCTCGATGCCCCGCCCACCGGCAATATGCTCGTCGCCGCTGATCCGAAAACCGATGATAAAGTCTTTTCCCAGGGATTGGCGGCTTCTTCGGATCAGATTCAAGGCCAGCGTCAGCCGGTTTTCAAAAGATCCGCCGTAATTGTCTTTCCGTTGATTGGCATGGGGGGAGAGAAAAGAGGCCAGCGCATACCCATGGGCCCCATGGATTTCGATTCCATCGAACCCGGCGGTTTTAATCCGGATTGCCGAGGCGATAAACAGGTTTTCCAATTCTTCGATTTCAGGGATGGAAAGTTCCTTGGGGGTCGGGCCGGTGATGCCTTCAAAAATTTTCAGGGGTTTGGGCATGCTGCCGGGCGTGAACTCCACGGGAACCGGCGAAGGGCCAAAGGGCTTAAGTTCGCCTCCGGGCTCCCGGCCCAGTCCCAGGCTCAACTGGACAACGGCAGCCGCGCCGCAGGCTTTGATGGCGTGGGCCAGGTCGTACATTCCGGCGAGATTTCTGTCCCTGTGAAAACCAAGGGCGCCGATCCCCTCCAAACCGAATTTCAGGTTGGACATGGTATGCTCGAGGATAACCATGCCGGCGCCTCCCTTTGCCCGGGCCACATAATGACAAAGGGTCTGGTCGGTTACGCCGCCGTGATCATCGGCCGTGCCCATTCCGGTCGGGGCAAAAGCAATTCTGTTTTTGATTTTTTTGCCCGCCAGTGTGATGGAAGTAAACAGTGGATTGCAATCCATTTCATGCCTCCGGTGTGTAAGGTTTTAGACTCCTTTTCGCAAATTCGATAAGAGCGCTTCGGCAGACAGGCTGCCGCTTACATGGTTTCCGTAATATGCAAACGCAATGGTTTTATTCTTATCAATGATAAACTGGGCCGGATATTGCAGCTCGTTCCCCGCTTTAACATCATTCCTCATCCCTTGTAATCAGTCTGATTTCAAATTCAGGGGTTTCGATTTGCTGCGGCATATCTTTCCAGGCGTTGCCGCAGAACCGGGCACGAATTTTATAACGGCCCGGGGATATCCCGGGCGGCAGGTCCCACCGGATATGAGACATCTGATCGATGTCGTCAAACTGCCGGCACTCGCTTTTCCCGGGTGCGGCAAAAGCGGGTTTAAAGGCGGCGACCGTCGCCGGCGCGTCCTTGCCTCCCTGGAGGATCAGTGAAAATTCAGGATCAACGCCGATGGGAAAGGCCGTCATCCGGATAAACCGCAGCATGATCATCATTTTCGGTTGATAGATGTCGCAATCCGTTACAAGTCCGATGAGCTTGTTGTCCTCGGAGATGTCCGTGCCCACGCCCGTTGTCTTTTCATCCCAAAATCGCGCCGGCCCCACATCAACGTGCACCGAGTTTCCGTGGTAATATCCGGCCCCACCGAAACCAAGATTCTTGACATACTCCCAGAGCCGCCTTGCAGCAACGCCTTCAATTTTTACATCCGCGGCCATTCCATACTGGTGAAGGCTGGCCTTGGCAGCCAAGCCGCCCCGGTTACGGATACCGGTGTTGTACTCGGGATTTCGATACCCGGAAATAATGGTGATTTGAGCGCCGGGGGTAAGGCGGTCTTCCAGAAAATCAAGATATTCCACCAGCCGCATGGACAGTCCCGCATATCGGGTGTCGCAGGGTGCATCAAAAACCCGGTAAATGCTCTTGAGGGCCGACTCGCTGTGGATTCCCCGGCCCGTACGGTAGCTGCCGGTAAAGGATTTTCCGTTTTTTTCACTCACCAGGCGGATTTTCCCGTCGCCGCTGAAAAAATACCGGGTCATATCCGGGAAGTCGGGACGGGCCCATGTGCTTGACGCAAAAAATCCGTTGAGAAGCAGTGTTGCCATACAGCTTAAAAGTATTTTTTTAATATGGCAAATCATTCGGGAATGTCCTGTAGTAATTTTTTTTTGCAGGGACCGATGGGAGACGGTCATATGTAAATAAGTAAGATAAAGTCTTATGGGTTATGAGAAGCAGTTACTTATATTCTTGTGACCGTCCCTCATCCCCTAAAGCTAACCGGCGCGGGGTTTTTTGCGCATCCGGGTTGAGCGCTTTGATGTTATGCGTTTCTTTTCTGCTTGTTTGTTTTTTAAGAAAATTAAAAACTCATTGGGTGAAATGACTTTAGCACCTTGGCAACGTTCATCAGGGAAATGCTTTTGATTTCCTGTAACAAGACATACAGCTTGACTATCAAGAGTGACTTCGAGAAACGGTTCATCATTCGGGTCAGGAAGCGAATGGGACAAAGGAGAAGGTGCAATAGCCTGGCCGCGATACACAATATAGTCAAGAAGCGCGGCGACCTTTTCTTCTTCAAATCCAAACCTCTGGCG
>CAYTSY010000033.1:20194-26441 GCA_964440555.1 uncultured Desulfobacteraceae bacterium | reverse complement strand
ATAAGGGCGGCCAATTGAAATCCGAAGGCAATTTCAATATGAATCAACTGGACGGCCTGGTTAAGGACTATTATGAAAACGGGGCATTATCCGGGGAACAGACCTACAGCAATGGACAATTGAACGGAACGGCCACCCATTACTGCCAGAACGGGAAGATGATAACAAAACATCATTATCAGATGGGCATGATGCAGGGGAAAGCCGAAATGTACAACGGCCAATGTGACGGGGTACTAAAGGAAGTTGCTCAATATCAGAACGGAGAGGTAAACGGTGAAAGAATTGCTTATTTCCCGGATGGAAAAATCAAAAAATCAGCGCGTTACGTAAATGGACAAAAGGAGGGCCCCTATGTCTCCTGGTTTGACGATCGGACTCCCGAGGAAAAAGGAACCTATAGAAATGGGGAAAAGGATGGTTTATGGACGTCAAACTATATTGAAGGAGGCATCAAATCCGAGGAAAATTATCGGGATGGGAAATATGACGGCGTAATAAAATCATACTATGCCAATGGGAAATTAAGAGAGGAAACCCAATATAAAATGGGCATTAAAAGCGGTCCGGCAAAGGTCTACTATAAAAACGGCAATCTAAAAGCAGAGTTGAATTATGAAAATGGGTTGATTAACGGCATAAAGAAACAATATGCGGGTTCCGGCTATCTGTCCCTGGAAGAAAGCTTCACCAATAATGTTCGTAACGGGGCCGCAAAACGCTATGATAGAAGAGGCAGGGTTATTAAAACGATGAATTACAAAAACGGCGAGTTGGTCGATAGCGGGAAATAAGGTGTAAAGCGGGAAAATATGAATGATTTTTGGTACTGGTGGCAGCATCTGCCCTTGCATATCAGCCCGGTGGTGTTTGAAATCGGCGGGTTTAAGCTTCACTATTATGGTCTTATGTATCTGGTTGGCTTCAGCATGACCATCTGGCTCGCGCTCTACCGGCTCCGCAATGAAAACCGGTTTACGCTCTCCGCCGCGCAGGTGATGGACGCCTGCCTGTATATGATTCTGGGCCTGTTGATCGGCGCCCGTTTGGGTTACGTCCTGTTTTACAATTTATCCTATTATCGCGTGCATCTCCTGGAAATATTTCTGCCCGTTTCTTTTTCAAACGGCGTAAGCATAACGGGCATCTCCGGCATGTCCTACCACGGGGGGCTGATCGGCGCGGTCTTGGCCACATGGATTTATTTCAAAACGGAAAAACTGGACTGGTGGGACGGCGTGGACCTGTTTGTTCCGGTTATCCCCCTGGGATATACGTTTGGACGCATCGGCAATTTCATAAACGGGGAATTGTACGGCCGGGTGACGGCATCATTTCTCGGGATGTTTTTCCCGCAAGCGCCCACCCCGGAACTCAGACACCCCTCTCAATTATATGAAGCATTTTTTGAAGGAATTTTTTTATTTGCGATCCTGTGGGGCATCCGCAAAAAACAGAGGGTCAAAGGCGCCATGATGGCGTTTTATCTGATCGGCTATGGGACAGTCCGGTTCTGCATCGAGTATTTCCGTGAACCGGATGCCCATCTGGGATTTGTCTTTCTTTCTTTTTCCATGGGGCAGGTTCTCTGTTTTCTGATGATGGCCGCCGGCGCCGGCTTATATGCCTGTTTGCGGCGTAATTGATGCGCATGATCTCAGACAATGGCGGATAATGTTTTGACGGCGTCGTAAAAAGTCAAATTTTCACCACGAAGGACACGAAGAGCACGAAGGGGTTTAAGAATATATAATGTTTTCAGCTTCGTGTATTTCGTGCTCTTCGTGGTTTATAAAAATTCAGGTATAAAGGCAACTTTTTACGAGAGTATCATGTTTTATTTGATCACAAAATGGCCCCTTCGGTTTTTAGCCCAGGCTTCTTCATTTGAGCCGGGGTCCAGGGGGCGCTCTTCACCATAGCTGATGGTTTCCAGGCGGGAGCCCGAAATGCCCATGTCCATCAGAAAACGCTTGGCGCTCTGGGACCTGCGGTCTCCCAGTGCCAGGTTGTAATCATTTGTCCCTCTTTCGTCGCAATGCCCCTCAATGATGACAAACGCCTCGGGATTGCTGTTCAGCCAACCGGCTTTGCCTCTTAAAATTTCCTGGGCCTCCGCGGACAGGGTGGATTGATCGAATTCAAAATAAATATCCTCGTTGATAAAGGAATCCCGCGAGGAGCCTCCTTCCATGCCCATCTGCTCTTTTTGACGCGCTTCCTCTCTGAGGCGTTCTTCTTCCAGCGCCTGCTGGCGTCTTAACTCTTCCAGGCGGGCCGCATCCGAAGCGCTGTCGCTCAGAGATCCCTGCTTGGCGCCTTTTTTCGCGCAGGACACGCTGAACATCAGCCCCAGAATCAGAAAGATTGTCGCCAAATAAATCAATTTTTTGTTCCGCATTTCATTCTCTCCTTTTAATTATGTAAGTGTTCTTCTTCGTTGCATTTCAAAACCATTTTGATTCAACGATTCGGAATTTGAACCTTCAGATGATTTGTTATGCGGCAAATCAGCTCCATAATGCATTCAAATAAAGGTTTTTATTATATTTTATAAGACAGTAAAAAGTCAAACTAAAAATATTGACCCGCCTGTCCCGGAGTATAACATGGCCTAAACCTTTCCTGCATCGCGGTCTAAAGAAACCACCAGGGAGCCGTTGTCACGTCGGCATTTTTACCGACGACCTCTGCTCCCCGGTATACAACAAAGCCTTTTTCAGAATTATTCCCCGGAAGCTGCATCCAAGATGAAATGTTTGCCGTAAACGTCCGGTGAAACGTTTTTGAAGATTTTATCTCGATGGGCGTCAGGTTCGGTCCGGCATCGACAATCAGATCGATTTCATTTCCGGTTTTGTCTCTCCAGAAGTACAGCGGCGGTTTTTCTCCGATATGACAGATCCTTTTATGGAATTCGCTTATGATAAACGTTTCAAAGATATTCCCGAAAAGGGGGTGGTTTGCCAGCTCCTCCGGACTCCTGATGGATAAAAGAAAGGAAAGGATGCCGGTATCGGCGAAATACAGCTTCGGCGTTTTGACAAGACGCTTTTTAAAATTTCGATAATACGGTCTGAGCAGAAAAATGATCCCGCTGGTTTCAAGCAAAGACATCCATTTTTTTGCGGTGGGCTGGGATATGCCGACGGCATTTGAAATAGAGGCATAATTGATCATCTGGCCTGACAGGGTTGCGGTTATTCGAATAAAATTTTCAAAAAGAGAGAGATTTCCGACATTGACCAGGCTTCGGATATCCCTTTCAATGTAGGTGAGAATATAGTTTTCAATCCATTTGCGCGGGTCGAGTTTCCGGTCGTGAATTCTCGGGTACATACCGCCAAACATTAACTGATTCCCATCAATTTCTTCTCCGCCGCTGACATAACCGGGCTTGATTTTAAAGATGGAGGCCATATCCCTGTCGGGATCCGCTCCGTATAGCTCATTAAACGAAAAGGGAAATAACTGAAAGGTAACAATTCTTCCGGCAAGGGATTGTGTTATTTTCTCCATCAGCAAGAACTGCTGTGAACCGGTCAGGACATAACCCGCCGGAGATCCATCGAGGTCAACCCTTTCCTGCAGATATGAAAAAAGGCCGGGGACCCGTTGAACCTCGTCCAAGATGAGATTTTTTCCATGATCATCGAGAAATCCACGCGGATCATCCTCTGCCATGCGCCGGATATCAAGACTTTCCATTGACAGATACTTATGATCAGGAAACAGATGCCTGGCAAGCGTTGTTTTCCCGCTCTGCCGCGGCCCGACAATCGCCAGCACGGGATACTGGACCCCGTATTTTAAAATGGGGAGTGAAAGGGTTCGCGGAATCATTGGACAAATCTAAAATTTAATTTTGAATTTGTCAATCATATTTTCCAGGCATCGCCAATACGCCGGGTACGATCGGCCCAAATTGGATACACGCTAATGGATGTCCTCCGGCTGTTGCGTATTTTCGGTTTTGGGCACAAACCGATATGCATCTTTTTTCGCTTCGGCCAACTGTTCCATAGCGTTAAAATCAAGCAGGTATTCGATGCATCCCATGTATTTTCCTGATTTGTCCCTGACGGCCAGAAACCGGTTCAGCAGTTTTAAGCCGGGGCCTTCGATCCAGAATTCATCCTCATCCGTTACGCCGCTTTTAAAATTGCTGAGCATTTCATCGGTTCGGGGAAGACTTTCGGGGGTGTGGCAACTGCGGATGTCATTGCCCAAAAGATCTTCCGGGCCTTTGCGCGACCGCGTTTCCTCCTTGTTATAATACTGGAGGCGGTCCTGTTCATCTATGAAAATAAGTTCAAGGGGAAGGGCATCCAATAGGGCTTCAATCTGGTCCTTGCTCAACCGGTCAATTAAACGTTTAGACATCACCATGCCTCCTTAAAAAATTATGCTGCGTTTATATTTTTTTAAAACGGCGAGATCATCAACGCATGGGCGGGTTGCATGGGCAATTGCGCCGGCAGGGAAATCCAAAGGTTTTCCTCTGCTTGTTTCCAATGGAGATTGCCCGGGCTTCCGAGAAGATGGATGACCGCATTTTGGGGAATGCGCAGGTCCTTAATCAGAATTTCAGCCTTCGCCGGCGTATCCATCAGGATTGCGTATAGCCTGCCGGGTTTTTTCGTGTACCGGATATCGATACCGCAACTTGTTTTTCCCCCGGCCGTTATCCAGGGTCGTGTTTCATAAATGGCCTCCCCATTTACCTTCAGCCATCGGCCCATGCCTTCCACGCGGTCCAACTGAACTTCGGGCAGGGTCCCGTCCGACATGGGGCCTATGTTCAGAAGAAAATTGCCGTTTTTGCTGACGATATCGATAAGCATCCGAATCAGATCCGGCGCCGCCAGATAGTCGTCCGGTTTTTCCGCCTGGTTGTAGCCAAAAGATTTGCCGATCCCCCGGACACATTCCCATTTTCGTTTGGATATACCGGAAAGCGTCGTATATTCCGGGGTCGCATAGTCGCTATGTGGCGGCGCAGGGGGTCTTATGCCGTATTTTACGGTCGCTCTTTTCATCAGCCATTCCAGCAGGTTTCGAACCGGCCAGACCGTATACGCCCATCTTCCTTTTTTAGGCACTTGCAGCCATCGGTCGTTAATCACCCCTTCAGGTATTTTGTTGTAATAATAGGAGATCAAGTCATAAAGATTGGTTCCGGGCGGATATCCGATGTCGTTCCACAGGATGGCGGGCTCATATCTGTCAACCAGTTCCCGATAATGCGCATTCACATAATCCGCATATTCCTGTTGCGTGGGTCCGTTTACGATTAAACCGGCGGTGTCGGTGATGGGGCTTGCAGTAAAGGACCAGTCCAGCGCCCCGGAATAGTATAGGCCCATTTTAAGCCCTTTTGACTTTACCGCGGCGGTGAGTTCCCCCACGATATCCCGGTTTACCTGCCAGTTTTGTTTTCGGGGATTGGGGAATGTGCTGGGCCATAACAAAAAGCCGTCGTGATGTTTTGTCACCAGCACCACATACTTTGCCCCGATGCGTTTAAACGTATCGGCCCATTTTTCAGGATCCCACTTCCCGATAAGCGCGTTAAATGCCGGGGCGAAATTGTCGTAGGAATAATTTTCACCGTATTTTTGCGCATGATACCGGCTCACCGGGCTGTCTTTAATCCTCAGCGAGTTCAGATACCATTCCACATAGGGATTGTTTTTATACTGCTCCTCCCATCCCCCCTGTTGAATGATTTCAACAATATTTCTTCTTTCGACCGGCGCAAATGCGGGAATGGAAGCAATGGTCCAATGGATAAAAATACCGAATTTGGCATCATGGAACCACTGCGGCACGGTGTGCCGTTTGACAGATGGCAGGGTCGGCTCATACATCAGATGCAAAGGGTCTGTCGGCGTCATTTTTTCATATTCCTCTTTTCATATTCCTCGGTTTGCCGAAATTGCATGAATGGTTGATTTCCGGTTTGAATAAAAAAGGAAAGGGCGCAATATCCGGCAAGACCTTAACCCGCGTTATTTCTGATCACCTGCCCGGCCCTTGTTTCCATTTTGTATTCTCCCTTATGCCACACCGGAACACCTTTGATAATAACGGTTTCGATCCCTTCCGGGTATTGGAAGGGATTTTCAAACGTCGCCTTGTCAATGATTCTGTCCGCGTCGAAGATCACCAGGTCGGCAAAAGCGTTTTCGCAGATGACGCCCCGGTTTTTCAAACCGTACTGTTTGGCGGGCAGGGACGTGCATTT
>CAYTSY010000033.1:2439-20153 GCA_964440555.1 uncultured Desulfobacteraceae bacterium | reverse complement strand
GTGTGCCACTGCCTCACATGCCTTCCGATAATCCGGGGGAAGGTGCTGTAAATCGTCGCGGCCCGGGCGCCGCGACCGATGCCCACCGAATCGGTCATGATGGCGCACCCGGGGAGCTGAAAGATGGGGGCCGCGGTTATATCCAGGGCGTCAAGGTCCAGGCTTTTATTTGAAAAACCGCTGAAATACAGCCGGCCGCCTTCGGCCAGGGTCAGGTCAAAAAGCGCGTCATAAGGATCCGTGCCCATTTTTTGGGCGATGTCTTCCATTGTTTCAAACTCGAAAGCCAGGTTTTCGGGTCTTCGGAATCCGTTAAGACGCATGTTCAGCCATGCGGGGTTTTTCTGTTCATCATAATAGGAGCACATGTTGTCGGCCCAGCACCCATCCGTCCAGCTCGGCCAGCCCGGCTTTCGCTTCAGGTCGTCCTTGATCCGCGGCCGCATCCGGGGATCCGCCAGCCGTTTTAAAAATACGGAAAACCCGCCGTCAAACATCCAGGCCGGGAACAGGTGGCAAACCGTCGTGGAAGATACCGGCGGGGTGAGCATGTCGTAGCCGATCTCAACTCCCCGGGAGGCGGCCTTTTCAATGTGCTCCAGGGTTTTAAAAAACGACTCGAGATAGTCGATGCTGTAAGGCACATAATGGGAAATCTGAAGCGGGGTCCCAAGGGTTTCAGCAACGTGAATCATCTCTGAAACCGCCTGTTCAAAGAAGTCGGTCTGACTCCTTAAGTGTACGGTGATCCGGCCGTTACAGGTCTTGAGCGCCCGGCCGATCGTAAGCAGCTCGTTTGTATCCGACCAGATCCCGGGAACATAGGTCAGGCCATAGGATAAGCCCATGGCGCCGGCCTCCAAAGACTCACGAACCAGAAGTTGCATGGCTTTTGTTTCATCGGGCGTGGGCGCGCCGCTTCGGCACCCCATGACGTTTAGCCTTATGGTTCCGTGTCCCGCGAATTGGGCGACATTCACGGGAATCCCCTGTTGCTCAAGATGTTCAGAAAAATCCTCCATGGAAGACCATCCAAAGGCCAGCCCCTCCTGCGGCAATAGACTGTCCCAGTAGGATCGCAGAAATTCCCGGGTGTGTTCCACGACCGGAGCGGCGCTGACCCCGCAATTTCCCGTGACCATGGTCGTAATTCCCTGACGGATAAACGGCTCGATGTATCTGCCGCAGTGGGGGGAAGAGAGGATAAACTCGGCATGGGTGTGTGCGTCGATGAAACCCGGCGCAACCATGAGTCCTGCGGCATCTATCCGATAGGCGTGCTCTGATGGGCAAACGCGGCCGATTTGCGTGATCCGGCCGTCTTTCACCAGAATATCCGCCTGAGCGCCTTTGGAACCGGTTCCGTCTATCACCGTCCCGCCGGCGATGATCATTTCATTGTTCATGACCTTTCTCCGTCCGCAATATAACTTTTAAGTGAATTTAATTGATGGTCCCGCAACAAGTCGCCATCATGCCTGAATTCTAATAAACCACGAAGCTCACGAAGTGAACGAAACTGAAAATATTATATATTCTTATGCCCCTTCGTGCTCTTCGAGTCCTTCGTGGTGAAAATCAGACTTTTTGAGACGGCGTCATGATTTCAGCAACGAAGAGAACGCTTCAAGCCCCAGGCGGGCGATGACGCGAGGGCTGGGACATCCTTGTTCCGTCCAGCCGCGCAGATCATAGTACTCCGCAAGCAGCGGCAACAGCGGCGGGACATCGAAATCGATTTCCCCACCCTGTTTTTTCAAGGTGAGCATGCGCGGGGGCAGCATATCGTCCTTTCGGGAGATTCCCCGCTGATTATTGATCATCCGCTTCAGCGTAAAGGCCCTTTCGCCCAGGGTCAGAAAGCCGTCGATATCCAGGCCGTATCCCGTAACCCGGGTGTACCAATCCATCAGGTCGGTGATGCTGACGGCATTGTTCAACAGCCCGAACTTGCAGACGCACAGGGCGTCTATATTGTTCATCAGATGTTGGAGGCCAATGGTCCACGCGGCTTTTCCTTCTCTGCTGCGGCCGGGCTGGGGCTTGTCATATCCCAGTTCCGGGATGGCTGCGGAAAGCTCGAAGGGATGAGACAGACTGCTCAGATGACAGGCGCCGCGGTTGCTGGTGGAATAGGAGATGGCGTGTCCCCAGGAAAACCGGGGATCATGCATGGGGAATTCAAGCCCTTTGACATGCAGGGCAAATTCCTCGCTGCCTTTTCCGATGATTCTGCTCGCCTCCCGGACCCCTTCACCCAGCAGGGTGGCAAGCGCTCCCTCCCGGCGGGCGATCCGTTGGATCAGTTCCACCATGCCTTCGGGTTTGCCGAAGCCCAGATCAATGCCGTCGAGGTCCTTTTTGCCGAGAATTTTCTTTTCCACACACTCCATGGCAAACGCCACCACGCCGCCGGTTGAAATCGTGTCCATGCCCAGGCGGTTACAGATTTCATTGGCTTTGGAGATGGCCTCAAGGTTATCGTTCATGCAGAGACTGCCGAATGCGGCCAGCGTTTCGTATTCAGGGCCTTCCTGAACGCCGTCCAGGGCAAAGGGGCCGGTTTTATTTTCAACCAGCCGCCCGCAGTGGATCGGACAAAACCGGCACCCGGAGCGTTTCACCCAAATGGTGTTTTTCATTTGCGTGCCGGTGGTTTTTTCCGCAAGGGCAAGATTCTGGGACGAGCGCCAGTTGTTGATCGGCAGATTTCCCAGCTTGTTATAATTGATCACCCCGCCCGTAGTTCCCAGTTGGCCGAAGGCGCCGAGTTTTTCCCTTATATTTTTCAGGACGCGGCCTACCGAATCCTTGAGCCCTTTGGGATCGGCCACAGGTGTTTCCAGGTTCCCCCTGGAGGTCACGACCAGCGCTTTGAGCTTTTTGGATCCCATGACGGCGCCCAGTCCGCAGCGTCCAACCGCTCGGGTATGACGGCCATTGTGGGAGATGGATGCGAACTTGACCTGTCTTTCTCCGGCAGGCCCGACAATGGCGGTGACCGCTTTGTCGTCGAGTTCCGCCTTCAAAAAAGCGTCAACGGTAAAGGCGTCTTGTCCCCAGAGGTCTTCACTGGCCCTGAACGCAATCTTGTCCTGATCGATGATGAGGGATACGGGGTTTTCCGAAGCGCCGGTGATGACGATCCCGTCAAATCCCGATCGTTTGAGCTGATACCCCAGATCCCCGCCGCAATTGCCTTCTCCGTAAATGCCGGTTAAAGGGGAAAGGCTGATGACCTGGTGACGGGAAGACGCCGGGACCCGCGTGGCCGTGAATGGCCCTGTCATAAAGATCAGCGGGTTTGCCGGACCCAACGGGTCGGTTTTCGAATCGGTCATGCGGGCGAGATAGGCCGCGCCCAAAGACCCACCGCCCAAAAAGGATTCGGCATCTTTAGCGCCCAAAGGCTTTATTTCCACCTTCTGATGCGTCAACTCCACCCAGGCAATTCTGTCATGATATCCATTCATATTCTTCCTTTTGAAAATCAATAAGTTTGTATGGCCAGTCACGGACAAAAATGCTATACACGTATAGCACAAAAATGGACCCGAGTCCGACAGTTATTTTTAAAAAAACCCATGCCAAAAGAAAAGCGCAAGGAGGACCCCTTTGACTGATTCGGCAGACAATAAACAAAATGTTGCGGATACCCTGTTCACGGGCGGCGACATCATCACCGTGGATGATGCCAATCCATTTGCAGAGGCGTTGGCGATCAAGGATGGCAAAATCGTTGCGGTCGGAAAACAGGACGCGGTTTTCCGATGGAAGGGCGAGCACACAAAAATCGTCGATCTTATGGGCAAAACCCTGATGCCCGGGCTTGTCGAGCCCCACAGCCATCCGATCCTTTCCGCTTATTATTATGACTGGGTCGATATCAGCGGGTTCAACAATCCCGATCACCGGACGATAATGGAAAAGCTGCGCCGGGCCGCGGAAGGGAAAAAACCGGGAGAATGGGTGACGGCATTCGGATATGATCCGATTCTCACGCCGGGGCTCAAAGCCTTGAGCGCGGATCTGCTCTCTGAAATCGCGCCGGACAATCCCGTTTTTATCATGACCCAGACCATGCATACCAACTATGTCAATCACAAGGCGTTTGAACTGGCCGGCGTTGACAGGAACACGCCCCAGCCCGGTCATGGTTCATGTTACGTCAAAGATGAAAACGGCGACCTGACGGGGATGCTGATCGAAACCGCCGCCTGCCTGCCTTTTTACGTGGTCATGCCTCAAAAAACGCTTGAGGAAAGCCACAGACTCATTGATGCCCAGATTCAACGATACGCCCGGGCCGGCTACACCACGGTGGGTGCGGCCGGATTTTTTCCCATACTCCCCAACGCTGTAAAAATAGTGCAGGAGACCGTGGAAAGCGGGAATTGCCCCATCCGGATGAGGGGTTACAACATTTTGCAGGAATTGGAGAACACCCCTGCCGCCGAACCCTGGACCGGAAACGACCGGTATCAAAACATCGGCGCCAAGTTCTGGTATGACGGTTCGCCTTACACCGGAACAATGCTGCTCGATGACCCCTATCTTGAAAGCCGGTTCATGCAGGAAAACCTGGGACTGCCCAAGGACAACCGGGGGCAACATGTTCTCACCAAAGACGAACTTAAAACCCATATCCGCAAATACCACGACCGGGGATGGCAAATCTCCGTCCACACGCAGGGCGACCGCGCCATCCGCGAGACGCTGGATGTATTTGAGGAAGTGCTTGCGGCCTCTCCGCGCAAGGATCACCGGCACCGACTGGAGCACTGCGCCCTGTTTGCCGCCGACCAGATCAAACGCGCGGCGGATCTCGGCATAACCGCGAGTTGGCATATCAATCACATTTATTATTATGGGGAAGCCTTGCGCGATGACATTATCGGTCCGCAAAGGACCGGCAGATTCATGCCGATTGCAAGCGCCCTGACCTGCGGCCTTCGGAATTCACTTCATAACGATTCGCCGATGTACCCGCCGGAACCCTTTAAACTGCTTCGCACGGCCGTCACCCGCCGTACCCGAAACAATGCCGTGATCGCCGCGGATCAGGCCATATCCGTGAGCGAAGGCATCAAGGCGTTGACGATCCATGGGGCCTGGCAGATGTTTATGGAAAATCAGGTCGGCAGCCTGGAAGCCGGAAAACTGGCGGATCTGGTTATCCTTTCGGAAAATCCGCTGAAGGTTAAGCCTGAAGATCTCGACAGGATCCGGCCGATTGAAACCTGGCGTGAAGGCAAAGCCGCCCGGCCGGCGCAAATGCAGGAGTCTTCGGCAAACCTGTAAAGAGAAGATGGGAACATGAACTTTTTTCTCTGCGTTTTGGGAATGGTATTGATTGTGGAAGGGCTTCCGTATTTTTTGGGGCCGCAAAAAATGAAGCAATGGATTCAACTGGTGATGGAGATGCCTGAATCCTATTTACGGAAACTGGGCCTTTGCGTCATGCTTGCGGGCCTGCTTCTGGTTTATCTGGGGAAACGGTAGAACCGGTGTATACGCTTGAAGATTACGCTTATGACTTGCCCGGCCGCCTGATCGCTCAATATCCGTGCGATCAGCGGGATCAATCACGGCTTTTGCATTTGCGCCGCAATACCGGCAAGATGTCCCACCACCGGTTTTGCGATATTGCCTCCCTTCTTCGCTCCGGTGATGTGCTGGTGGTCAACAACACCGAGGTGGTTCCCGCCCGCCTGCTGGGAAAAAAAGAAACCGGCGGGAATGCGGAAATTTTCATCATTGACTATGCAGAGGGGATGGCGGCGCTTTCATCCAAAGGATGTTTTGAATGCAGTTGTCTTATCAACGCCGCCAAAAAGACCCGGCCCGGATCGGCCATTGATCTGGGAGATGGAGTTACTGCCACGGTTATGGATGCCAAAGACGGTGTTTTCAGGGTTAAATTTTCCGGACACCTTGATTTTGCGTCCAAATTGCATGAAATCGGCCAAATCCCCCTTCCTCCTTACATCAGGCGCGGAACCGGCCCAAATGGTTTTGACGACGCCGCGGCTTATCAGACGGTATATGCCTCGCAAAAGGGCGCTGTGGCAGCCCCCACGGCAGGACTTCATTTTTCAGAAAGCCTTCTGGAAAACCTCAAGGCCCGCGGGGTCAGGATTGTTGAAATTACCCTGCATGTGGGATATGGAACTTTTTTACCCGTAAGGGTGCCGGACATCCGGGAACACAAAATCCACAGTGAACGGTTTTATATTTCAGACGAAACCGCCCGTGCCATCAATGAGGCAAAATGCGCCGGAGCAAGGGTAATCGCCGTGGGCACGACATCGGTCCGAACCCTGGAATATGTTTGCAACGCCCAAGGCGAGGTTCATGCCGGCGAAGGCCAATGCGACCTGTTTATCTATCCGGGGTATGTATTCAAAATAGTGGGCGGCATGATCACCAATTACCATCTGCCCAGGTCCACGCTGCTGATGCTGGTATCGGCATTTGCCGGAAAAGAAAAGATCATGGCCGCCTACCAGGAAGCCATTAAACAAAAATACAGGTTCTACAGTTACGGCGACGCCATGTTTATTGCGTAAAGTATGGCGGCCTTGCATAATTTTCTTCTTACACCCGACAGTTTACCGAGGAGTCATGTAAATGCACCCGAACATTCCCATCATAAATAAATTTGATCTCGACACTCCCTGCCTGGTGCTGGATTCAGATATCCTTGAGGGAAATCTTCACAGGATGCAAAGTGCCGTCGCACAGTACGGCAAGAACCTTCGCCCCCACGCCAAAACTCACAAATGCTCATCCCTGGCGAAAAAGCAGATGGCGGCAGGGGCGATCGGCGTATGTGTCGCAAAGGTTTCCGAGGCCGAGGCGCTGGTGAAAGGAGGTCTGGACAATATTCTTGTCACCGGGCCCGTGGCGACGGCAAGTAAGATCGAGAGGCTTGCCGATATCCTGGCGGCGTCTCCCTCTCTGATGACGGTTGTGGACCACCGGGACGGCATTGCGATGCTTGATGCGGCATTGCGTAGAAGAGGGATGGCCATGGACGTACTCCTTGATGTGGATGTCGGCCTTCACCGGACCGGCGTGAGACCTTCCGAGGCATCGGAATTAGCCGGATTTATCCTTTCCTGCGGTACACTGCGCCTGCGGGGAATCCAGGCGTATGCCGGACAGGTGCAGCATATCCCTTCTTATGAAGCCAGAAAAAACGCCTCGCGCGAATGCCTGCGCGATGCGGCTTCCGTATTCCGAAAATTGCGCGCCGACATTGACACCTGCACCATTTTCAGCACTTCAGGTACGGGGACGTTTGATATTGACTGCGCCATACCGGAGATAACGGAGCTTCAGACCGGGTCCTATGCCTGCATGGATGTGGAGTATCTCGGCATCGGATCGGCTGAAAACGAGGCGCAATTTTCAGCATTCGGTCCTGCCTTGCGGCTGCTCACCACTGTCGTCAGCGCCAATCAGAAGGGCTTTGTCACCGTGGATGCCGGATTGAAGACGCTCTACAGGGATGGCGGCGTGCCGAAAATATGGGGATCAGCGTATCCCGGGATGGTCTATGAATGGTTCGGCGATGAGTATGGACTGGTTACATGCCCCGATCCCGACAGGCTCCCGGTGGGAACAGTCCTGGAGCTTGTGACGTCCCATTGCGATCCGACCGTCAATCTTTTTGATCGTTTCCATGTTATCCGGGGGCGTGAAGTCGTCGACGCCTGGCCGATTGATCTCAGGGGATGCAGCCAATGAGCCCTTCGTGGTCTTCGTGAGCTTCGTGGTTGAATTCATTGGGTTTAAATTACCACGAAGGACACAGAGACCACGAAGAAAAATATTTATATTAAAATCCTCTGAACTCTCTGTGGTTGATGTTTAACTCCGGTTGTATGTCATCGAAGTGATGAAATAGTGCACTAAGGGGGGAGATAAAGAATGAACTTTGATTTGAATCAGGAGATAAAGGCCATCCAGAGGGAAGCCCGCAGATTCGCCGTCAAGGAAATTCTGCCCAGGGTCCAGGAGGACGTGTTCAAGCGGGATCTGGTGGAAAAAATGGGTGAACTGGGTTTTTTCGGGTGTGCTTTTCCCTTGCGCTATGGCGGGTCGGATCTTGGTTTTTTGGCGCATTCGGTGGTGTGTGAGGAAATATCAAGGGCGGATTCCGGAATGAGATCCCTGTTCAATCTTCAAGCCGCTACCGTGCCCTATACGATCATGGAATGGGGAACGCCTGCGGCAAGGGGAAAATATGTGAAAGATCTGGTGCTGGGGAAAAAACTGGGATGCACCTGTTTTTCAGAGCCCAATGCCGGCTCGGACCTCTCGTCCATCGAAACCATGATCGAAGACAAGGGAGACTTCTACCTCATCAACGGATCCAAAACATGGATTTCAAACGGCTCCGTCGCCGAGATTGCCGTGGTCTATGCAACCTGCGACAGAGACCTTAAACACAAGGGAATCTGTGCGGTTGCCGTTGAAACCGGCCAGCCCGGCTGGACCACCCGCGAGACGCCGAAGCTCGGGGATAAGTCGTCGCCCATTGCCGAGATTTTTTTAAAAGACGTCAAAGCGCCCAAAGAAAATCTTCTGGGTGAATGGGGAGAAGGGTTTAAAGTGGCGATGACCGCCCTTGACAGAGGACGGATCAGCGTATCGAGCGGGGCCGTGGGATTGGCTCAGGCCTGCATCGACAGCTCGGTGGCCTATGCCAACAAAAGAGTTCAATTCGGAAAGCCCATTGCCCAGTACCAGTTGATTAAGGGCGCTGTCGCTGAAATGGTTTCCTTTACCGAAGCGGCAAGGCTGCTCGTGCGAAGGGGGGCCTGGCTCAATGACCGGGATATGCCGTTTTCGCGCGAGATCGCCATGGCCAAATACTTTGCCGGTGAAACCGTGGTGAAAGCGGCGGGGCTGGCCATGGAGATCCATGGCGGAATGGGGTATTCCCTGGAACTTCCGGTCGAAAAATACTACCGGGATTCCAAGTTGTACCAGATCGGAGAGGGAACCGCCAATATCATGCGGCTGCTGATTGCAGACGATGCGCTGGGCATTAAAAAGGCCAACCGAAACCGGCTTCATGTGCCCAGCGAATTCCGGGACCTCTAACGGCGATAAAAACCAAGCGTCGGCAAAGCGGCCGCGAAACGGCAATGGGTTGCGTTACGATTTAAACCTGACCGCAGGATGCATTCTCTTTTCCTTTTATCCAGCCTAGGATAATATACGCGGCTCAGCCAACGCCCGGATTTACCTCAATGGCATTTGTGGGGCAGTTGTTAACGCATGCGCCGCACTCCATACAGGCATCGATGTCAGTTATTTTTGCCTTGCTGTTTTTGAGCTCAAACACGCCATGGGGGCATACCTGGGCACACAGCCCGCATCCTACACACAGTTCTTCATGCAGCTTTAAAGTTGAAACATCTTCTAAATATCTTAAACTTTGCATTTTTCTTGTCCTGCCGGGATAATGATTAAAATGCGGAATATATCCAAACCCCCATTGACGCAAAAAGACAGACCGTCTGTACCGGAAGGAATCTTCTCATCTCTTTTTCAACGCCTGAAGGGGAGGTAAAAGGAGTGGCGCCTGTAAAATGCATTGAAAGAATAGAACTTACCGTAACCGTAAAAATCGCCATGCTGATAACCGGTGTTGACCAGACCGTTTCAGGAGAAATGATTCCTATTGAGAGAAGAGCAAAAACAATGCCCGAAATAATCCCTTTTGCGGCGAATTCCTTAAAGGGGATAAACGGCAAAAACGCGGGCGTGATGATGACCCCGGATATAATTCCTGCAAAAAAGGAAAATACCGCTATTAACCCTCTTGACCATGCATTTGAAAATGAAAAAAATCCGGGACCGAGACCGGAAATAAGAAAAAGAGCACCCGCGATGAGTAAGGCCGGCTTTACCAACAGGTTCAGTTCAACCGGGGTTAAAACCAGGCGTTCAATAAAAGTGAACGTCACTTCTCTCATTTTTTTATCGGCTATCCTGTTGTTTTTAAGAAACAAAGGGATATCCTCCGCCCGCACCGGCCCATAAACGACCTCAAACCCCGATTTTTTCTTTACCGCCCGTGCGGAAATACCGGTTGCCCCCAATTGGGGAACGATCAGCCTTTTATGCGCAACCACCTTGTCAAGGGAAGAGGAGTTCACTTTTTTTACAAGCTCATTTGTCGAAAAGGTTTTTTTGCCTGCGGCGCACCATACATTGACGCCATTTGTATCAAGAACAAGAATCCATGCATTGATATCTTCAAGTTCCCTTCTTAAATGGTCAAAGGTGAGTTTGAAATTGGCAGTTACAAGAACTTCGGAATCATTGTCAGGAGTTCCCACGCAATACAATCCAGGGGCTACTTTATAGTCGTGTCGCCGGATGCCGGTTCTCACCAGAGCCGTAGAAAGAATATCCTTTTTGTCCATTGCGGTTTTTACCCGGGGGATGAGTCCGGCGGCCGTTTTTATAAAACCCTGGACAAATGAACACATAATGTATCCGGGCCTGTCGAATTCCTTCAAATCGATGGCGGGGTGTGCGTTATTTTTCAAAGCATCCATGGAAGGCAGGATCATCACCCCTTCCCTTTTTGTTTCCTTTTCGGGCGTGCCGGTGCAGTCACATCCGAAATCAAATAATTTCTTCATGTTAAACCCCACAGTGTAGATTTGAAACATAGTTTTTGAATTCATTTAGCACAGTATTGTCTATGCAATAACAGGTCTTGGGTGCTTCAATTTCACCGTAGACAATTCCTGAATCCTTAAGAAGTTTCAGGTGCTGGCTGATGGTGGATTGAGAGAAGGGGAAAATATCGACAATTCCTCCGCATATACACCTATTATTGCCCCACAGATGTTCAAGAATTTAGATTCTTGTATGATGCCCGAGCGCTTTAAAGATTTTTGCCAGTTGTTCCGTATTCAATTGCGAAGACATATTATGAAATCCTGTGCTTTTGACAATTTTTTTTCGCGCGCCAAAACAAAGCGCGCAAATCCGAAAATCATTATCATCGTTTATCGGCAATTAACGATAATGTCAACCCCATAATTCACCCCATTTTTCATTTACGGTCCATGAACGGAGTTTCATGCCGGAATTCACAACGGGAAACCGGGGGCCGCGGCCGCTTATTCCGGCGCTGTCTGAAATCGGTTGAACCTTATCCACGTTGCTTTATTATTTCAACGAGGCAGGTATTGCTGGGGAATGCACCCGCCGGAGACATCTCATCACGGGTCAAAACGTTTACGCAGCCCGCTTGATCCATGCCGTCCTGATCCGGCGCGTACCAGGCTCCCTGGTCAAGGCTGACAACGCCAGGCATAATGCAGTCCGTTACCCTTGCCTTTACCGTTAATCGCCCCCTGTCGTTATAGACGACCACTTTTTCGCTGTCCTTAATGCCCCTGATCCGTGCATCTTCGTCATTGACCCATATGCGGTCGTCCGACAGTTTATCCAGCCTGGGGATGTTGTAAAACTGCGAATTCACTCTGGCTCGGGAATGGGGTGTCACCAGTTGTAAGGGATAACGCGAAGCAAGGTCGTCTTCCGGCCCTTCCCAGGAAGAAATATATTTGGGGATAGGCGGGATGCCGGGATCTTTCATGTTTTCGAACATTCGGCTGAAGATCTCGATTTTGCCGGAGGGAGTTGGGAAGGGATGTTTTTCAGGATCTTCTATCTGCTCAGTGAAGGCCACCCAGGGATGCTGAATTTCAATCTTCTGTATTTTTTGCTGCCTGAAGCCCTCTATGTCCGGCATGTCGGGTACGGATTTGCAAATAAATTTCAGCCAGTCCTCTTCCGATTTGTCATTATAGTCGTCCATGCCCAGCCGTTTGGCCAGTTCCGTAAAAATCAGGAGATCGGAACGTGGGCCGTCCGCGGTGCCGCCGGATACATCCAGAACTTTGTCCATATGCATGCGGTAGGCTCCTCCGATATAGGGCTGAATCACGTCTTCCTGTTCAAAAAAATGGGTAACCGGCAGTACAATATCGGCATAGCGGGCCGTGGGAGTTAAAAACAGATCATGCACAACAACCAGCTCCGGAACGGCAAATGCCTTAATTCCCTTATTCAGGTTGAGGTTCTGATTCAGCATATTGCTGCCGGTGATGTAGAGCAGTTTACAGTCGGAAGGATAGCCGCCGGATTTTCCCGTGAGGATGGCATCGTGGATTTTGGAGACGTGCACCCGATGATGTTCTTCATTGGGGACGGGAAGACCGGAAAGAATCAATCCGTGAGGAACAACGTCGCTGCCGCCTGCGGCATAGCCGCCTTTAACGCCCATATTCCACGTCATTGCAGCCAGAACTGCGGCGCCGCGATGAAACTGTTCGCCATAGGCGGACCGGCCCGGGGCCAAACCCGGCATCAATGCGGCCGGCTTGATGCGAGCGAAATCCCGGGCCAGGTCGATAATGACATTTGCCGGCGTCCCGCAGATTTCCTGAGCCCATTCGGGCGTTTTAGCTGTTTTGTCTTCCTTTCCCAGCACATGCTCGGCGTAATGATCGAATCCCGATGTATATCGATTCAGAAATTCGTTATCATACAATTTTTCGGTTATCAGAACATGGGCCATGGCCAGCATCATGGCCGTATCGGTTCCGGGCCTTACCCGAATCCACTGGGCGCCAAGGGCTTCGGCCGTATGATTTTGCCTGGGATCCACGCTGATGATCTTTGCACCGTTTTGTTTAGCCTTGTTAAGATAGTAGGCCGTGTCTGACCCGAAACGGGATACAACAGGATTCCATCCCCATAAAACAATCATTTTCGAATGCAAAAAGTTATCCCGGCTGCAGCCTGAAAAATAGGTTCCGAATGTGGCTACGGACGACTTTACCGCGCCTTCAAAAGAGGCCGACCCCCATTTTGTGGTGCATTTGCCGAACAATGCGAAAAACCGCCGGGGCACGTTGGAAGTACTGTGCAGTGCGGCAAAAGAGCCGCTGCCGGGAATAAAATAAATCGATTCAGGTCCGAAACGGTCCTTGATAAATTTGAGTCTGGAAGCAATGATATCCAGTGCTTCGTCCCAGGAAACCGGCTCGAACGCACCGCTTCCACGGGCCCCGGTTCTTTTCAACGGCCGCCGTAGACGCCCGGGATCCGAAACGACGGCCCCCTGTGACAGACCGCGCAAACAGGCCTTGATCTTCAGGCCCTGGAAGTCTTCGGTGCGAATCCTTTCAATACGATTTTCCCTGACATGCACCTTCAACAGGCACCGCGCCCCGCAGTCATAGCTGCAACTGGTGATATAAACAGATTCATCTGCGCCAATATCCGGGTTTTTTCTCATTTGCTTGTATTCCTTTCCAAACTTCCTGGATTGACAGGGATGCATTCCTTTCTTTTTGCGACAAAATTCTTGAATTCCACGACAAGCCAACTTATACTCAGTCGGGTTAAACGCCGGGCGATTGGCGGCGGAGGCTGAACACGGGTAATTCCCCGATACGCATGAATACACAAATTTGTGCGCTGATGTCAAACGATCTCTGCCGATTTGACCCGATTCTTTCCTAATGCGCAAATCCAGCGGATGTGCAACCTGTCGCCTTCCGCGTGGAGGGAAAATATTGAGATGGCCCTGATTTCTCTTTCAAAAAGAAAGGTTTGATTGGAAACCATGACTGATGATCTGAAGGTATATCTTCGCCCCACACCCATTTTAAATTTTGACGCCAAAGAGGTGCAGGACTACGCCGCCAAAAATTCAGGCCGGTCCGGTGATCCGAAAGAACAGGCCATGGCCTTGTATTATGCGGTGCGAGACCAGATCCGGTATGATCCATATAAATTCGATCTGACCGTTCACGGTCTTTGCGCGTCCACCACCATCAGAGACGGCCGGGCCTGGTGCGTCCCGAAGGCCGCTCTCCTTGCTGCCTGCTGCCGATTCATGGGAATCCCCGCAAGGCTGGGTTTTGCCGATGTGAAAAACCACCTGTCCACGGCGAGAATGCGAAACACCATGCAGACCAACGTGTTCTATTGGCATGGCTACACCTCCATTTACCTGGAGGGGAAATGGGTCAAGGCTACGCCGGCCTTCAATATCGAATTATGCGAAAAATTCCGGTTGATCCCCTTGGAATTTGACGGCGAGAATGACTCCATCTACCATTCCTTTGATCTTGTGGGCAATCGACATATGGAATACCTCCGGATGAGGGGGGAATTTGACGATATCCCGATAAGCCGGATGAAAGAAACCTTTGACAAGCATTACGGGGGTTTTTCTCCAAGTATGGGAGAAGCTGATTTTGATGCCGAGGTGAATACAGAAACGGCCGGCAAGAAGTAGAAGGCGTCCTCCCAATCACAGTCTTTTCGTTCTAATAAGCCCTGATTCGAAATAAGCGATGAATCTTCAGAACAAGTCTGATATGCTGGTATTTTAGATAAATAATGGCTGACCGCTCGCCATAAAACCTAAAGGGACGGCCTCTACCCGCTGCGCAATAGGAAAGCGCTTTGTTCCTGGATAAATCACAGCAACCCGGTCCAGTCCTAAATCTTCAAGCGCAATGCGGATGGAAGGGGTTATCCGCGGGGTATCGGTACGTTTACACTCAGAGAGCAATTCCCTTGCCAAAGTGGTCTTACCGCATTGACGCGGCCCGCTCAAAACCACAATACGACTCCTGGCAAGAGCCGCCTGCAATGCGTTTTGTGTGGATCGGCGTTGAATCATGGGGCCAATATACCATGAAAATTGGTTATCGTAAGCTTGAATTTCATGGACGAATCACCTTCGGGTACGGCCGGTTCAAGGATGATTCATCCGTAACCACGGATCAGATGAAAGTCTGCATCAACCAGGGCGAAGGTTCGTTTATATCCACCGAAATCAATGTGGGGTATCAGCACTCTTGTTATTTGGGGACTTGTTACGATTATCCGGTCAACGGCATTGATTTAAAAATTGTTTCCCAGGGGGACTTTAACGGGGATGGGTTAAGCGACTTTTGCATCGCCCAAACCAACAGCGAGGGCAGTATCGTTAATCCGGCCACCTATTCCTATACCCACTATGCCAAAGGGGATGGTTTGTTCAGGCCGGGATATTCGCCTCTTGATTTCACCGGCGGTTACGGGCCGAGGGTTCACGGCGATTTCAACGGGGACGGCAAGTCGGATTTTTTGCTGGCCAATATCGACGGCTCAACCGGCATGCTGGACCCTGCGGATTTTTATATGTTTCGTTCCAAACCCGTAATCCCGGATCTTTTGAGCACGATTTCCAACAGCCGGGGAGATGAAACGGAAATCGCCGTTTGATTGGGATGAGATCAACATAAGTTGCCCAGGCAACGACTGTAAATTTGTATATCTCAACTTAAAAAGAACAGAATTTGACAACAATCCGGCTTATTTCAGCCAGGAAAACTATACATATGACGAGGTCGGCAATGTAACAAGAACTATAACCACGGGGACCGACGCGGAGACAATCACCAAGGATATGGTATATTCCACGTTCGGGGACTGGGTGTACCGGATGACAGAAGAGTCATTGACAGGTTCGACCAGCGGCCTTAAAAGAATAACCACATACGGCTATGAGACGGGAACCGGCAACCTTTTATCCAAAACGTTCTGCACGAATTTTACAGCCAAGACCGGTCCGACCATAACCTATCAATATGATGATTACGGCAACCTCTTCAGGGGGTATGATGCGAAAAACAATCTTACCGAAACTTTTTACGATGAAGCAACGAAAACCTACCCTGTGGAAATCCATTATCCGCAAACCGGGGTGGAGCCGAATCTCATCGATCATATTGTTTACAAGCAATATGATTACAGGTTCGGGGCAATCGACCTTAAGACGGATGAAAACGGCAACCAGACGAATTATGATTATGATCAATTCGGAAGACTGAGCGAAGTCGTCACCTTGTCCCAAGCGCCGCAGTTGGTGGCGCAGACAACCTATGCCTATTCTTTCTATGTGGATGCGGCTCATCCCAATTATACCCAAACCAGTGTAAAGGAGACGGACACATCCACAATCAACCGGCGCGAATATTTTGACGGCCTTGGAAGAAGCCTTTCGACTGTGAGTCTTGGCGCGTCCGGTCAGACCGTGAGGACGCTGAATGCCTACAACGATATGGGCCGGATATGGAAGGTCTCCGGACCTTTCTTTAATCCCGGAACAGGTTTTGATTATATTCCAACACCTCCACCTGGAAATTGGCCGATAACCGAGACCTATTATGATAAACGGGGCCGCCGCGAAGAAACCAGAAGCAATGACACCACGTATGCCTACAACGTGGCCGGAGATCTGTTGAGCGTGACGGATCATTTGGGAGGAGCTTCCACCACGATGACCTACGATAACCTTGGCCGAAAGACCGCTATGACCGATCCGGACATGGGCTCATGGGTGTACCAGTATGACGACAACGGCAATCTGGTGAGTCAGACGGATGCCGAAACTCAAACAATTTCGTTTATCTATGATGCGCTCAACCGGGTGCTGACCAAAACCTATTCCACATCCGATCCGACCGTAACCTATACATACGATAACCTCTCGATTCCCAATGGAAGGGGCAAGCTTGCGTCGGTTACGAATACGAATGTCACCACAGCGTATAACGAATACGACGCCGTGGGCCGGGCAAGGCAGATTACCAAGACCATTTCAGGAGACTCAGCGCGGGCCACGCGGTACGATTATGACTATTCCGGGAAGCTGACGCATATCGGATATCCCGGCACCGCGGGCCAGCCGGATGGGTTCCAGGTCAATTATACGTACTATGCAGGTACCGGTCTCATAGAGGCGGTAACCGGATCGGATTTGGTGGAATATGCCAGATTTATGAGCTACACTGCCTCCGGGAAAATCAGCCGATTGGAGACTCAGCATGGGACAGTCCCGCACACAGTGACCACCTATGCCTATGATGACAAGTCTACCCGGTTGACTGAAATCGTCACGACGGATAAAAACAATGGCGATGTTCAACGAAAATCCTACACGTACTCCCAAGCCGGAGATATTGAAGGGATTACGGATTCAGTAAACTTGGCCTCCTATAACTATGACTACGACGGCCTTCACCGGCTGACCGAGGAGCGTACCAACGGCAACATCAGCGCGACCTATGCCTATAACGCCATCGGAAATATTGTGGCGAAAACAGAGGGGACAGATACATATTCTTACCTGTACACAGACCCAGCCAAGAAACATGCGGTTTCCGGCGTTATTAAAAATGGTGTATTCAAAATATTTCATTATGATAATAATGGTAATATGGATTATGGATGGGATTTTTCCGACTATCCAGCGGCACGGTATATCGGCTATAATGCCGACAATATGCCCACGAGCGTGACCCGGGCAGGCGCTACAACAGGCTTCACCTATGACGGCCAGGGGACAAGAGCGACAAAATCGGTTTCAGGCACCACGACTTATTATGTCGGCGAGCATTTCGAGGTTGTCAACGGCAGCGAGGTGATCTATATTTTTGCCGGGAGCATGCGGATTGCCAAAAAACAGGGAACGGATAAATACTTTTTCCATAAAGACCATTTGGGCAGCTCGACTGTGATGACCGATGCTAACGGGCTGACGTATCAGGCATCTGAATACAAACCGTTTGGGCAGGACAGAACGCCGCCCGGAATACAGGTCACGAGTT
>CAYTSY010000033.1:0-2429 GCA_964440555.1 uncultured Desulfobacteraceae bacterium | reverse complement strand
ACGAGTTATAAATTTACGGACCAGGAGTTGGACTCCTCTACCGGTCTCTATGACTACGGGGCACGGCTCTATGATCCCGTCATCGGGAGGTTTGTTACTGCCGATATCATCGTACCCTATTTTTTAAATCCGCAATCCCTCAACCGGTACAGCTATTGTCTGAATAATCCTTTAGCCTATGTAGATCCAAGTGGTTATTTTCCATGGGTTGCTGTTTTTGCCGGGGCGCTGATTGGAGCGGTGAGTTCAGGCGCACAGAGTGATTGGAATCCTGGAGCTATGGCGATAGGCGCACTTATTGGAGGCGTATCCGGGGGTGTAGGTATGGGTGTCAGTGGGTTGGTTGGTGACGGTCTTGCAGGGGGGTTTTTAGGCGGCATGGCTGGAGGAGCAACTGCGGGAGGACTATCTACTGCATTTTATGGTGGAGACGCCATAGAAAACATTACGCGAGTCGCCGTTTTTGGCGCCGCTGCTGGGTTTGCATTTGGCGCGATTGGCTTCCCAAACACTCCTTGGAAAGTAGCAGCATATGGTGGAATTGGTGGCGGACTATCTGCGTTGTCTGGTGGTGACTTTGCTGAAGGGGCAATAATTGCTAGTGGAATAGCCATTGTGGGATATGGCTACTACAAATTCACTAATGGGAGGCTTCCGACAGGGCGGCTGTCAAGCGGAGAGGCTATTGAAAAACCAAATGATCCGCAGCAGGCTATGACAGTAATGAAGAAAAATCCTGATAGTCCGTTTATGGGTCTTGCTGCAAAAAGCAGAGACTTACCCGCATGGGATAATACGCTTAGTGAACAATCGCTAAGATGGATACCAAATAATATTCCCATTTTTAATGATATTAGCTTCATGCATGATTTCTTTGGTTATAAGATATTCACGAACCCTCTATCGTGGAAAACCGCATGCTGGCCATCTATGATCCCTGCGGCTGCATGGACGATGGCGGGTGTCGCCACATATTATGCACCCTATACAACAGTAATAGTTATGGGATCACACTCGGAATAAAATATAATCGGCTTGATTGGGATTACCACCATCTATTTAAGGGGAGAGGATGAATGGCGAAGCACATACATATATGCACGGTTCTTTGCTTGTTCCTTTCTATAATTGTCTATGGGTGTATGCCGGTTCAGTATGTCTATTATGAACCAATTGCGGTTGAAGGTGAATTATCCCATAGCCAGCCTGGAATTGTATCTGGCAAAGACACGATTGAGTATTCATTAAACAATACAAAATTAAAGATCGAAGGAGGCAGCACAGGATTTTATCTGATCGTGATTGTTCCTAAAGGCGGTTTAGTCCGTTTCGTATCTAGCGAAGTGGAATGGTACCTGCCTGGTTCGCAAAAAAGGATGAAAGCAAGATTTTATTTAAAATACTATGATTCACAAGGCAGTCGATTTCAGGCTGAACCAACTGACACCATGGTAAATATCGGCAGGGGCGAATCATCTTTTCGTGGACCAGAATCAGGCATCTATGAAAATTTTGTTAAGCTCGATGAGGTCAAAAAAGACCACTATTTTATTATGCTACCAGCCATTGAGATAAACGGCCAAGTCTTTGAAATACCGACCATTGAATTCGTAAAAAAAGAAGGTTTAGGTGTTTTTCCTATTAACAGTTAGACCCAAGATCCGCGATTATCGGACATTTAGCGAAAAAAATAAGCGTGAATAGGGGACATGCTACCAGTTTAATTATGTTTCGTGTCGACCATCTAATTTCTGTTTATTCTTATAGGTTAAGATCAATGCCTTTTCCTTAACAGGTTGTTTTGTATTCGAAGAAAAATCGTTTTTGTTTAACCCTATGATTTCGTGGATATATTCTATTTGGCCGAACGGCCTCAGTTGTTTTAATAAATATTGTTCGCAGATCTTCGACAAGTTCGGCAACTATGTCAATAGGTCGTTTGAAAAGGAGAACGATCGTATTTTTCATTTTTGATAACGCTTGGGCAAAATTGATCTGATGGACATACTTGAGTGGCTCGGACTTTTTGGCAATCTCTTTTTCGTTGTACTGGCAATAACTGAGGCCAGGTTCTTTGAAAATACTTTGGCATGAAAATCCTGATAGACAGAATGCACTGATTTTCCGGAAAAGTTCTCGACTTCAAGCCGGTATTTCAAGGTTTTATAATCTTCTTCCACCGACCAGCGACAGGGCCTTGGTAGGGACGCCCCACATATTTGCTGTTTACAGGATAAAGCAGATCTGATATGAATATACTCATGCCACGAAAATCTCGAATAGATGCTCCAGGAGCACTTCATCATATAATTGTACGGGGAATTGAGCGTCGCAAGGTTTTTTTCGATGATACGGATCGTAATAATTTTGTTGATTGTGGTGGACCCGATGTTTAGGACAGTTTTTCCGTGTCGCTAAGCTCTGATTCG
>CAYTSY010000032.1:0-27019 GCA_964440555.1 uncultured Desulfobacteraceae bacterium | reverse complement strand
TGGCGGAGAGAATGGGATTCGAACCCATGAAGCAGCTTTCACCACTTACTCGCTTAGCAGGCGAGCGCCTTCAGCCGACTCGGCCATCTCTCCGGATAAAAATCATTTTGTGGCGGAGGGAGTAGGATTCGAACCCACGGAGCTGTGACACTCAACGGTTTTCAAGACCGCCGCCTTAAACCACTCGGCCATCCCTCCTTGTATTTTTTACATTTTGTGGCCATTACCATTTTATACCGCAGGGGTCAATAAATTTAATAAGGGAAACATGGGAAAGAATCTCCCACGATCACACTTCACCGGCGAACACATCCCTGCTCATTTCTCAAACAGCTTTTCGTATTGTGTGAGCCCTTCTTTTTCCAGATCTTCCTTTGGGATAAACCGGAGCGCAGCCGAATTCATGCAATAACGCATCCCGGTGGGCGGGGGGCCGTCGTCAAACACATGGCCCAGATGCGAATCCGCCTGTTTGCTGCGGACTTCGGTCCGGACTGAAAAAAAGGAACGGTCTTCTTTTTCAACGACGTTTTCCGGTTCAAGGGGCCGGGTAAAGCTGGGCCATCCGGTTCCGGAATCAAATTTATCCTTTGAGCTGAAAAGCGGCTCATTGGAAACGATATCCACATAAATGCCTTCCCGTTTATTGTCCCAATACTCGTTTTGAAAGGGAGGCTCGGTTCCGTTTTCCTGCGTTACTTCATACTGCAGGGGCGTCAGTTTTTTTTTAAGTTCGGACTTTGATCCTCGGGGGAGGTCCGCTTTTTTCCGGTCATGCTCTTTCCAGGTTTTTTCGAGGAATCGGTCCCTGCCCGAGCCGTTTCGATAATACTTATACCGGATGGGGTTTTTCCTGTAGTAATCCTGATGGTATTCCTCGGCTTTGTAGAACGCAGAAACGGGCGTAACCCGGGTGACAATGGGCGAATGAAATATTCCGGATTTTTCCAGGGCTTCCCTGGATTTTTCAGCCAACTGCTTTTGTTCATCCGTGTGATAAAAAATCTCAGACCGGTATTGGGTCCCCCGGTCAACGAATTGGCCCCCGGCATCGGTCGGGTCAATCTGTTTCCAAAACACGTCCAGCAGTTCGGGATAGGAAATTTTAGCCGGATCATAGATGACTTGAATGGACTCGGCATGCCCGGTGCCGCCGGATGAAACTTCTTCATACGTGGGGTTTTCCTTAACGCCGCCCGTATAACCGGATTCAACGGAAATTACCCCGGGCATCTTTTCAAAGGGTTTCTCCATGCACCAGAAGCATCCTCCGGCAAAGGTCGCGGTTTCCGTGACATCCGCGGCCCGTGAAAATGAAGGAATTACTATTGCAAACAAGAAAGCGTATAAAATCAACAGGCTGTTCATGGGTCGGCCTCCTTTTTTTTAAGGCGGTAATGATTTAATTTCGGCGGTCCCGTAAAAAATCGCCGGCAGGCATAACTTTTAATAAATCACGAAGCACGAAGTACACGAAACTGAAAATATTGGATATTCTTATGTTCATTCGTACTCTTCGTGAACTTCGTGGTAAAAATCGCCTTTTTACGAAACCATCAATTTTAAACAAGGCTGTAACATCATAATTACTAATGCCGATTCCGTAATTATCAAGGGCAATGCCAAACATTTCATTAGGGGCTGAAAAACAGGCGCTTGCCGCCTTCATCACGGTTGACAACTCCACAAAAATCCTGTTAACCAACAAGAGGTTAATCCGTACCGTAAAAATTCAACATGCGAGAAAACAGTCACCCGACATGGCAAATTTCAGCCGATTTACAAAAAGAACCCGGTTCAATGTGCCGGTTGAATTTCTGTTTAAATGGCATTCCATGCCGGGCGCCATTTCCCGTCTCAGCCCGCCGTGGGATCCCTTGCATATCATTGCATCCGACCGGGGAATTCACGTCGGCGCAAGGGTCCTGATGAAAATGAAAGCCGGCCCCTTTGGGTTTACCTGGCGAGCAAAGCATACCGAATATATCGAAAACCGGCTGTTTAAGGACATCCAGGTGAAAGGCCCGTTTTCCCTGTGGGAGCATACGCACCGGTTTGCCCCGGATGGGGAGCATGCGTGCTTTCTTGAGGATATCATCGACTATCGGCTGCCTTTTTATCCGTTGAGCCACTGGCTTTTTAACCGGGAAATCCAAAAAAAGCTGGAGCGGATATTTGCCTGGCGCCACCGGACTACGGCCCTGGATTTGGCCGACCATTTGTCTTTTGCATCTCAAGCGCCCTTAAACGTTCTTATCTCCGGCGCCGGAGGGGTGATCGGATCAGCCCTTATACCCTATTTGACCACTGCCGGCCACCGGGTGGTCCGGCTGGTGAGGACAAGGACCGGGATGGCTGAAAATGAGGTGTTTTGGGACCCTTATGCCGGCATTTTGCCCGTGGAAGAACTTGGGACGATCGATGCCGTGATTCATTTGAGCGGGGACAATATCGGCGAGGGACGGTGGACCGCGAAAAAAAAGAAAAAAATCCTGGAAAGCAGGACCGTCACAACGCAATTTTTAACGCAAACCCTGTTGAAACTGAACCCGAGGCCGAAAGTCTTTGTCTGCGCCTCCGCTGTGGGGTATTACGGCCATCATGAAGATCATGTATTTACCGAAGATGATCCTCCGGGGAAAGATTTCATTTCCCATATTTGCGCTGAATGGGAAAAATGCGCGGCCCCGGTCCGGGAAAGCGGCATCCGGTTGGTGCTGCTGCGCATCGGCGTGGTGTTGACGCCCGCTGGAGGCGCTCTGGCCCGGTTTCTACTTGCCCATCGACTGGGCGGCGGGGTTAAAAAAATCGGTAAAGGAAACCAGTTCATCAGTTGGGTGGGCATTGACGATGTATTGGGGGCCATCGGCCATGTGCTTGTCCAAAACAGCGTCGAAGGCCCGATCAATCTCGTTTCCCCAAACCCGGCCACCAATCTGGAATTTAATAAAACGCTGGCAAAAGTCTTGCGCCGTCCGGCCTGGGTTGCCGTTCCAGCCCCATTGGTGAACCTGCTCTTCGGACAAATGGGAAGGGAAATCCACCTCTCGGGGACTCGAATTAAAAAAAAAAAGCTTCTGGCCGGCGGCTATCGGTTCCGCCACCCCGATCTTGAAGGCGCCATGCGGCATGTTCTGGGCAAAACGATAGATAGCGGACTCTGAGGAGAAAAGATGAGCATCACACTGCGGGTACTGTTCATGACCCTGATGACCCTGGCCCTGTCCTTCGGATTTCTGGATCTGTTTTTGCCCCCTGTAAAATCATATAATTTTGAAACGCTTCATATTTTTTTATTCAACCTTTGCACGGGAGGCGTCATCATCGTCTATTTTTCGGAAGGACAAAAAACCGTCTCCCGAAAAACAGCCGCCTTTATCGTGCTGGCCCTGTTGTATGCCCTGTGCGCTTTTTTTCAGATTTATCTTCCGGCCATCGGGATCTCCTTTATCATGGCGTTTATCGTGGAAACGATCAGGATCAGGCGTTTTTCTTATTTTCCGACCCAGTTTTTCAAATTTCGCGTTCCCGTATCGGAAAAATTCCACCAGGCTTCCCTGCTGTGCCTTTCCATTGGCCTTGCCCTGTCAGGGTGGGTGATGGTCAACGCTGTATATTTTCCGGTCGTTCATTTGCCCAAACTGCAACTCAATGTTTTTTTCCTGGGGTTTTCCTTTCCGGTGTCCCTGATTACCCTGTCGGTGATGTTTTCCCTGATGAAAAACGATGTTTCCACCGGAATACGCTTGATGAAGGAAATGTGTTTCTGGATCATCAACATGGGCGTCATTGTCTTTTTTCTCTTTATTCTGTTTGAAATGAAGATCGCCCAGGTCGTGGTTACGACGGCCCTGACCATGGCTGTTATCATGACGTTTTATCTTTTTATCATACTGGGAAAGCCGGAGCAGCAGAAGAATTTTCTGTTATCCGGCATGACCTTTCTTCTGGCAACCGCCGTCACCGGCATCGCCTATATTTTCTTTATGTTCATGCCCTCTTACGACGGCCATGAAATGAAGTGGCTGCTGAAGCTGCACGCGTACGTATCTTTGTACGGGTGGAATCTTTCCGGCCTGGCTGTTATCATCCGGTTTGAAAGTTTCCCGATCCGTCTTAACTCAAGCCGGGTTATCTTATTGCACTGGGCCACCGTCCTTTTGGCAGCGCCGCTGGGAAATTATTTTCAGCCGTTCGCCATTCTGGCGGTCCTTTGCTACGCGGTCATTCTTTTTTTGTTTCTTTTCAGCAAAGGGACCGAAAGGCTTCTTCAATCCATTTCCCATGAGCCCCAACCCTTCACACGATAAACAGACATGTTAAAAAATACGTTTTGCCATGTTTCCGGGATTGGATTGAAAACCGAAAGACGCCTCTGGGACGCCGGGGTTTTGGACTGGGAAGACTTCATGTACCGCTGCCCGGATGATTTGTCGTTTCCGCGAAAACAACTGATGAAAAGATCTCTTGAAAACTCCATGACACGCCTTGAAAACCGGGATGCGGCCCATTTCGAATCCCTGTTGCCGCCCCCCCTGCAGTGGCGTTTTTTTCCGGAATTTAAAGAACAAACGGCCTATCTGGATATCGAGACAACGGGATTGGATTATTTTTGCGACATCACCACCATCGCCCTGTATGACGGCAAAACCGTTCATTATTATATCAACGGGCAAAACCTGGAAAATTTTATCGATGAAATTTTACAATACGGCGTCATCGTCACTTATAATGGGAAATGCTTCGATATTCCATTTCTGGAAAAATTTTTCAAAATCAAAATCGGCCAGCCCCATATCGATCTGCGGTATATTTTAAAGAGTCTGGGGTTTTCGGGAGGATTGAAACACTGTGAAACACTTTTGGGAATCGACAGGGGGGGACTAAAAGGCGTTGACGGGTTTATGGCCGTGCGGCTTTGGGCGGATTATATCCGGTACAAAAACCAGAAAGCCCTAGAGACCCTTCTGGCATACAACATCGAGGATGCCGTGAACCTGGAAAAACTCATGATTGCGGCCTACAACATGAAAATCGCGGACACGCCCTTTTCCGTGAGCAACCGACTGGCCGATCCGGAAGCGCCCCCTATTCCGTTTACAGCGGACCGGGAGACGGTGGAACGGTTGACATATTTTTAGCAGGATCAAAGGCATTTTCATCAGTCCACTTCCGCGATGTCAACGTCGGAAAAACGAAATATTTTCTTGTAATTATGTAAAATTGAATTTAGTATTCAAATATGCATAAATTTATTCAAAGAGAGGTAACGGATACCGTCACGACCCGGTTGAAACATTTCCCTGCGGTCGCCTTGCTGGGCGCCCGCCAGGTCGGCAAATCCACAATAGCCGCCATGGTTATGGAACACATTCCCAAAGCCATCCGCCTTGACTTGGAACGCCCTGCCGATCTCAATAAACTCACCGATCCTGAAGCTTTTTTTTCTCAATTCAGCGATCATATGATCTGCCTGGACGAAATTCAGCGCGCCCCGGATATCTTTCCGATATTGAGGGGCGTCATCGACGGCAGAGGTAGTAACGGGCAGTTTTTGATTCTCGGTTCAGCATCCAGGGATCTGATCAAGCAAAGCTCGGAATCTCTGGCCGGCCGGATTTCCTATATCGAAATCACGCCATTCACCCGTCAGGAAGCTTCTTTTACAGATCAGGCCCTGCACTGGCTTCGGGGAGGGTACCCCAAAAGCATCCTGGCAGAAAATGATGACACCAGTTTTCAATGGCGAGAAGACTACATCCGAACATTTTTGGAGCGGGATATTCCTCAACTCGGATTCAGGATGCCGGCAAACACCATTGGAAGGTTCTGGCGGATGCTGGCCCATTCCCATGGGCAGATTCTCAACGCCTCCAAATTGGCCGGATCAATGGGCGTCAGCTCCCATACGATCCGAAATTATATCGACCTGCTCGAACAGACATTCATGGTCAGGGCATTAATGCCGTATTCAGGAAATACGAAAAAGCGGCTGGTCAAATCTCCGAAGGTTTACATCCGGGATACTGGCGTGCTGCATGCCTTGCTGGGCATCGAAACCATGGCGGATCTTTTTGCTCACCCGGTATATGGCGCCTCTTATGAAGGATATGTAATTGAAAATATCATGAGCCGGACCGCGCGCTGGCAGGCTTCCTATTACCGGACTTCCAACGGATCGGAAATCGATTTGATATTAAGCAGAGGCATTAAAAAAATCGCTGTTGAAATCAAAGCCTCGACCAGCCCTCAGGTATCGAAAAACTTCTGGAATTCCATCGATGCACTTGCGCCGGACCAAACCGTCGTCATCGCTCCGGTAGACCACCCATATCCCCTCTCGGAACAGGCGAAGGTGATGCCGCTTAAAGCATTTTTGACTGAATTCAGTTTGGATTCGGGAGGATATAATCCTGCATGATATTCAAACCGCGCTGACTTATTGGCTATCCAGCGCCTCTCTGACTTTGGCGCCAGATCCTTTATGGAGAATGGCTTGGCTATGACTATACCCGAAAATCAGCCGTAGTCCTCGCAAGTCAAGGGTAATTTTAGCCGGTTTTTGAGACCCCGGATGAAAAATTGTGCAAAGCGGTTAGAATAAAGGTGATCTTTGGGTCGAATATGTCCTAATGTCTTAGATCTGAAAAACCGATCGAAAAGGATGGATTTTTACTCCTGATGAAGATACCCGAAGAGGGTATCTCTATACGGGAAAAACATCCCGTGTAATTTATAACAGTTTCCATGATCTCTGGGAACAATCCGGGCTTGAACCCCTTCCGTTTCCTACCCAGGTTATATTTGCGTCTGCCATGGTGGAGATGTTTAACGCGGCGCAGAAAAAAGAGTACATGGCCCCTTTCTCGGGACAGGTTTCCGGTCTTATAAAGGAGGTCAAACCGGCAGCGGTAATTTTAGAAGAAATGGTTGCGGAAACGGTGGATATTATCAGTCGGCGGCTTCCGGATACCCTTAAGGCCAAAGCATGACTGCATCTGTTTTATCTGTACTATCAGACGGGAGGTAAATGAAAATGAGTGGGCCGTTATATGAACTGATGAAAGAGCAGGTATTGGCGTTTAATGAGGAAGAATTGCTCAAAACAATCGATGATGCCATAAACTCAGGGATAAGTCCTGCGGACATCATCTCAAAAGGCCTGTCTCCGGGCCTTGAGATTGTGGGAGAGAAATTTGAAACCGGAGAGTTTTTTCTGCCGGAATTAATGCTAAGCGGAAGCATCATGAAGCGGGTCCTTGATAAAATCCGGCCTTATATGTCGTCCTCGGGTGACGCGCCATCCAAAAAAGTATTAATCGGTACCGTGGAAGGAGATATCCATCATATCGGCAAGAATATCGTAACGGCGGTTCTGGAAGGCGACGGGTACGAAGTACACGATCTCGGAGAAGACGTGCCGCCTGCCCTGTTTCTTGATAAAGCAAGGGAATTGGACCCGGATATTATTGCCATGTCGGCCCTGATATCCGTTTCCGTTTCAAAAATGGCCGAAACGATTGCCGTACTTAAAGACAACAACATCCGGATACCTGTTGTTGTCGGCGGCGCCGCTTTAACGGAAATAAATGCTAAAACCATAGGGGCGGATGGGTATGGCTTTGACGCATGGCAGGGGCTTCGGATCATACGAAAACTGACGGACAAATAGGAGGTGATTAACGTGACGCATAACTATGCAGCCCGCCTGGTAAGATTTGCAACTGCGATTATAGGGGGAATACCTGACAGGGTGCCGGTGTTTTTTTTGACTTCGGAGGATGTGGCGGCAAGAATATCCGGTCTGACCATCAGGGAAATGATGTCTTCTCCGGAGATATTGGCCGAAAAGACAATACAGGTGAACAATTTTTTAGGCGGGGACGGCATGTCCCTGGTGGTGAATCCTTACTGCGGTCCTTTTGAAGGCCTTGCATGGGCCAATGCCAATGGAAGAAAGGATGTGTTTGTATGGAAGGACTACACCACCCCTTTTATCCGTGAAGGACTTCTTTGCAAGACCGAAGAAGATGTGGACAACCTTATTATTCCGGACCATAGCAAGGTGGAACCCTGGCCCACGATGTTTGCGGCAATGAAAATCGTACAGGAGAGGACGGGAATGGGCGGCAATAACAGCCTGGCGCCTAGCCTGACCTGGTCCAGCGTTCAAATGCTCAGAGGGAGCCAGGCTTACATAGACGTGAAAAAAAATCCCGATTTACTGATGAAACTTTGCGAAAAGATTTATGCGTCTCAATGGGATTATTATCAGGCTTACAGCAAAATGGTTGAACCGCCCCAGACTGCGTTTGAGTGTTGTTATGCCTTTAATCAGCATATGCTGAGTTTCGAGGATGCCTGGAAATTTGAAGGCCAGTTCATCGTCAGGTTTGCAAAAGCATCCGGGCTTCCATTGGTCCTTCACAATTGCGGATTCAAGCCCTATCACATCGAGTTAATCGAAAGACTCCGGGCGGAAGGCGTTGTGATTTTAGCCATCAACGGCAGCCACCCCCTGGATCTCGATTGGTGGGTTGATTTCCAGAAAAAATTTCCGGACATCACCATCATGGGCGGGCTCCATGTCAACGCCGAAATGGAAAGCGGCACCGAAGGGGATGTGGAGAACCGGGTAAAAGAAGTCATCCAAAAGCTGGGGAAAAACGGAAGGCTTGTCATTACGCCGACCTGTTGTATGCCCTGGCGCGTACCCTTAAACAACATAAGAGCGGTTGTCAGGGCTGTTGAAAAATACGGCCAGTACCCCATAAACATAGATTAGTGTGCGCCCGGAAATGTTGGAAAGGATTAACCTATGCTGATTATCGGTGAGAGGATCAACTCCACACGGAAATCCATCACCAGGGCCGTCTTGGACGTTGGGGACATGCAGAGAATTCACAAATCCAAATTGACTATCTCCCAGCGTCCGCAAGTTACACCTTATCCATTCTGAAGAAGAGGTCGGCGATCCGCACATTTCGCCTTACAGATATTTTACCAAAGTCCTTCTATTTCGTCTTCCGCATAGGCATATAACCGCGCATGATTTCTATGTTCCCCTTGTACTTGTCCTTATCTTTGACAATCAATTCGAGCCTTTCAAGTTCCGCAAAATCCCGCATAAGCGTTGTTGGGGACAGCCTGGCGTATTCCTTCGCCAGAATACCGGAACTGACGACAAGATCATCGGGAGTATTCCACTTGTCAACAGGGAATTGAAGAGCAAGTGTTCGCCGCCGTTTCACAATGGCGCGGGTCTTGCCTGTAGCTTTCTTGCTGTCGAGGACATCATAGATGAATTTATGCCATGACACTTCCAGAAGATTCATCTGAACAATATCCAGGACGCCCTTTAACCCGTCGCGGAACCCCTGAACGGCATACTTGATGAAACCGGACAGGTCTCTTGCCCGGACGCAAAGATCGAGTTGGCGGTAATATTCCTGCCGGGTATCGTTATAATGATTCGACAGGATGTGCGAAGCCATATCCGGCAAACCAGCCCGCAGAAGGATATAGAATTCGATCAGTCGGGCCGTCCGTCCGTTACCATCTCCGAAGGGGTGAATCATGGCGATATACACATGAGCAACAATCGCCTGAAGAACCTGATCTGAAAACGATTGTTTCCCCTCTTCAAAGCGGAATGACTCCTTCATCCATTCGCAAAATCGGGTCATCAAGGACGTTACTTGTTCCCCCAGGGGAGGTCTGTATGTTCCCACAACTACGTTGTGTCCGGACACCCTGAACTTGCCGGGCATTCCCTGAAAGTGATCCCCCAGGCCCTTGCCAACGAAATAGTTGAACCGCTCAATCAGTTCCGGGGACAAAATAAAAGCTTTCTCTTCAGAAATTACCTCGGTACGGATCTGATTAAGGGCGTCAATTACATTCTTTACCTCTATTTGAAGATACTCCTTACTGGGCGGAAGATTTTCTCCTTCATCAATACGGGATACTTCCTCTTCGGACAGTGTGTTTCCTTCGATAGCCGTTGTCGCCCTGGCTCCTTTCCGCAAAGAGACCGCAAGCAGATGTTTTCTGTATTCCGGTTTGATCGGGGCGGAAGATATAGCCTGAACAATGGATTCGCTCTGTCCCAGCATGAAAATTGTTTCATCATCAAGATGCCAGTTTTTCTGGAATAGAATATGCTCAAAATTTTGCATAGATCATATCCATGTATGTCTCATGTATTATTTATATTATGCATATTCTATATAGTATTTGGCAAAGTATGTGTCAAGTAAAATCATATCATTTGAAAGCCATTTAAATTATTTTCCATCGTATCAAAAACAGTTCACTTTTTTCAAGCCTCGGTTGCAACCGGTGGATTTTATGAAGGGGGCGGGGTTCGCAGTAACGACCTGTCAAAGTAAACTTCGTTTCTCCGAATTTTTCCCGCACTGTCCAGTTGGACAAAGCATACTCCGACTATTTCGATGACCTTGCCACCAACCGGTATCGTAGCCCGCCACTTGTTCAGAAAACCGTCTTCAAGAGGGATAGCCTCAACCTGTGTCCAGACCCAGCTCGGGTTGTATGAAAGAAGTCTCCTGAAGTAGGCGGTCAGCGCCGCCTTTCCTTTGACACCTTCAGGGATCGCTGGATCAAGGTAAAAAGCGTCTTCAGAGTAGAAACTCGCCAAGTGCCCCGGATTATTCCCGGTCCAAGCCGGGAGCCAGGCTTCGGCAAACAGGCGTGCTTCCTTTGCAGTAAGGTATTGCATAAGATTTTGCTCCGTTACAGCTCACTTATGCCGAATAGCCTGTTTGGCTTTCTGGCGCCATAATATGAATACAGGGCATCGGCACACTTGACCCATCGTGTATTAAAAGATGATCTTCCGGTCTATCAGAATGTTTATATCATCACCGGAGAGGCCCAGCAGGTCGCCATAGACATACGCATTGTCTTCGCCTTCCGAAGGCGCATGCCGCCGCTGGGTGCCCACCGGCGTATCGCTCATTTTCCAGCTTGTTCCTCCGAACCACTTCCCGGGCGCTGTCGGGTGATCGCTTTCCAGGAAATACTCCCTTTCCTCGAGGTGCGGATCTTCCAGAAGATCGCGGGCATTCATGACCGGGAAAGCGGCAATCCCGGCCTCCTGCAGGATCTTCATGGATTCGGACTTTGTTCGATTTTGCGTCCATGATGCGATCCGCCCGTCCACCTCATCCTGATTTTTTTTTCGGCAAAGGTGCTTATCCAATGAGGGGATCACGCCGCACAATGCCTCCCATTGGATATCATCTGAAATGGCAACGGCAATCCATTCGTTCTCTCCTTTACACCGATACACGTCATGAGGCGTCATGAGCGGATCTCGATTTCCCATGCGCTTGCGAAGGGTTTTGTTCATGCCATATTCCATGATGGCTTCAGGCAGCGCGCAGATGAGCGACTCGGCCATGGAAAGATCGATGAATTGCCCCTCACCGGTCCTCGACCGGTGAACCAATGCGGATAAAATGGCAAAAGCGCCATACGTGCCCATAAAATTATCGCCCATCGCGATCGCGGGTTCCCCCGGTGGACCGTCTCGATAGCCGGTCAGTTCAATCAAACCGGCATACGCCTGCACCGGTTTTGCGAAAGCCACATATTCCCTGTAGGGTCCGGTGGATCCGAATCCCGTCAAAGAGGCCATGATGATGTCCGGCTTGACGGCCCTTACCGCCGGATATCCCAGACCCAGTTTTTCCATTACCCCTGAAGCAAAGTTGTCGACCACGACGTCGCTGATTCGGATAAGCCTCTTGATCAACTCAAGCCCCTCGGGTTGAGAAATGTCGAGCGCAATGCCCTTCTTGCCGTGATTGAACACCGCATAATGTCCGCTGGAATCCAGGTTTCGCTCACCCGGCAGGTAGGGCGGGATGATCCGCATGAAATCATGCCGCTTGGCCGACTCCACCTTGATGATTTCCATCCCCATGTGTGCCAGCAACAGGGTACATACCGGTCCGGCCTGGGCTCTGGTTAAATCAACGACGCGATAACGATTCAGCGTGAACTCCTTTTCATTTTGTACCGTCTCTTCGCTCATGAAACAATCTCCAGGATATGCAGTCAGTTAACTCAATGTCTATCTGGTCATCGATCAGCCTTATCACATTGAACTCACATGACGCCCGAGCTTCTCATGTTCACCAGATCTTCCCGGCCATACCCAAGGCGATCGCAATAAATTTCCTCGTTGTGCTGGCCCAGCGTCGGGGCAGGTCGATCCAACTGCCAGGGGGTTTTTGAAAACTTATAGGGCGCTGATGGAATTTTGACTTCGCCGGCGCCCGGAATATCAATTTTTACAAAAAAGTCTCTTTCTGCCAGATGTTCACAGTCGATTACTTCATCGATCCTGTTGACCGGACCGACCGGACACCGCTTCGCTTGTGCTGCATGAAAAAAAGCCTGCTTGGGCTGTCCGGCAAGCCATTCGTTCATCAGAAGCTCGAGGCCGTCCCAATTCTCTCCCCGGACAAACTGGTCCTTGAACAGTTCGCTTTCCGCCCAATCCGGATTGCCCATCAACTCCACCAGATCTTTCCACTGCTGCTCGGATTGAAACTGGAAACTGACGTGGCCATCCTTGCAGGGAAGAATGGCGAGCGGCGCCCACGGCTGCCGGCCGCCTCTTCCCATCAGCTCATTGTTAAACTGCCAGTAGGGAAGGCCGGCCAACGCATTGTTTAAAAAACACTCCTGGGCTGAAATATCGATATATTGGCCTTTCCGGGTCATCTCTCTGACCAGAACAGCTCCCATGGCCGCAAGTGCGCCATTCATGCCGGCGTAAAATTCGGTTACCCGGGCACCGAGCTTCAAGGGCGACTGATCCGGATCACCGGATCTCGGCGTCGTATGTCCCGCGCCGCTGCTGTGATACGTGATGAGCTCACAGGCCTGATAGTCCCGGTAAGGACCGTTTTGGCCAAAAGGCGTGATCGAGGTCATGATCAATCCGGGGTTTATTTTTTGGATATCCGCATACCCCACCCCCCACTTTTCCATCAAACGGGGAGAATTGTTTTCCACGAGGATATCCGCATGTTCCAAAAGCTGAAAAAAGATTTTCCTCCCCTCCTCGCTGGCGGGATTCAAGGTAATCCCCAGTTTGTTCGTATTCAGATAAGAAAAGAGTCCGCTTTGCTCAGGGTGGAAAATGTCGTTTACAAAAGGCCCGGCGGTTCTCGATGTATCGCCGGCTCCGGGCATTTCGATCTTGATGACTTCGGCGCCAAGATCAGCCAGCATCTTGCCGCAATACGGGCCGCTGATCATCTGGGCATATTCGACAACTCTCAGTCCGCTCAGGGCCTTTTTCCCACCGATGGATTTTTCAGCAACACGGCTTGACGAAATCGCTTCCATTATTGTATGACCTCGCTTGAATTCAAGTCAATGCAATCAAATCTGTCTGGCATTTCACGGTACACGCGCTGCAACCGATGTGTTTTTCATTCCCCATGAGCAACAGTTTCTCTGGTTAAATTGCAGTTGACTGACGGGCAATCCATCAGTTCTTTTTTTCCATTTCGGTTTCTGCAAACTTATTGAGTTCCCCAAACCCCATGAGTTTGTTTGTGACCAGGCCATTTTCAATTAGCAGATCCATACCGGTCGAGATCGATTGCAGGCATGCTGAAACGGTTATTTTATGGCACTTGTCGAAGATGCTGCAGTCCAGGCATTTATATGGCGCTTCCCCGTGCAGCATATCTTCTCCTTGCTGCCCGAAACATTCCTTTGAATCCCACTCGTTCTTCATTTTATCATCCTCTGCTGACCTCAAGGGGTTAGATCGTGTCCATCCGGAAACGAAAACAGGGGGTGCAGTCATGATGCATACACCCCCGAAGTTTTCTTAATTTATCACAAACCTATGGGGAAATAAACGGATATGTTTAAGGGTTGAAATGTATGTTTTCAAGAGGTATATTTCAATTTTTTTAAAGTATTCAACCTATCAACACCATCAAACAGGAGTATTTAATTGGAACCCGGAAGAACCATAACAAAAGAGAATGAAATCGCACACATTTTAAGTACGGCAAAAACCATAGCGATTCTGGGATTGAGTCCAAAACCGGAAAGGGATTCTTACAAGGTGGCAAAGTACCTCAAGGAAAACGGCTACCGCATCATTCCGGTCCGGCCGGCCCAGAAAGAGATTCTCGGAGAAAAGGCCTGCGCCGGCCTTGATGAACTGGATCAGGGCGTGGATATAATCGATGTGTTCCGAAACTCGGACCAGATCATGGCCCATGCCCACGAGGCCCTTCGCGTAAAGCCAAAAGTTTTCTGGATGCAGCTCAATATTGAAAATTACGATGCTGCCCTGCTGCTGAACGCCAACGGAATTGACGTGGTGATGAACCGCTGCATTAAAGTGGATCATGAAAGACTCATCAAAAAGACACGGCTATAGAGGTCGGAAACGACTATACAGGCAATGCCACTGCTGTGGAAAAACCTTTCCGTTCTGCTGGCATTGCCGGTGCGGATTTCACATCTGCCAGGACTGCATGGCGGAAAATATCTGGGGCATGTCGTGTAATGCCATTACCTGGCAGTGCCCGGACTGCGGCGATCAGAACGGGTTCGGAAATCAATGATGCAAATCGGCAAGGCAGGGCGTATGCCTCCCAGGGGCGTATGCCATACGCCCCTACAGACAAAGGGGTTCGATTTCCCGTAAACTGGTGATATGATAATCCGCGGCAAGACCGGGGTTGTCGTAGGCCACAAACGGGATCCCGGCGTCCCGGGCGGCCAGCTCGTCTAATTTGGAATCGCCGATGTATAGCGATTGATCCGGATCAAGGGCGAAACGGGTCAGAATCATGAAAAGCGATTCCGGGTGGGGCTTGGGGTACTTTACATCGAGTGCTGTGACCACCATGTCAAAACACCTCTCGAGGCCATGCTCCGCAAGCACGTGATTCATGGTATCTGAACGGTTGGTGGCCACGGCGGTCTTGCGTTCAGGCCGCAATTTTTTCAGCAGGGGCTTAAGATGCGGCTCGATAATCATGTCTTGAATAAACGGCATATAGCTCATTGTTTTGCGAAAGACCTGGGCTTTTTCCAGATCCCGTTTGTCAGACAACAGGCAGGCGAGGGTTTCGTCAGCGGTATGCATATGGGCAAAAGCAAACTGTTCCGGCGTCAACGGCGGTTTGTCCATATAACGCAAGATATGGTTATAATAGGACGTGTTTGCCTTTTTGGTGTCGAACATGACGCCGTCGCAGTCAAAAATAACCAGTTGAATGCGTTTCATGAACCTTATTTTTTCGTCTGTTCCGCTTCAGACTTGATTTCACCGTAAACCCGGATAACGATCAGCGGCTTGGTTTTGCTTGTTGTCTTTATGGCAACGCCGTCAAAATACTTTGCGGGTTCCTTTTTTATATTCTCCACCGTTACCGTGTAGCCGGTTATGCCGTCTGCATCGGGCTTTTGTTCAGCCAGCGAGACCTTGATGTTTCCTGTTCTTTGAGCCGAAACCCCGGTGATCGTAAAGGGGTATTTTTTAGTCGGCATGACGGTTATGGTTTGTTTGATTGGCTTGCCGGCAACGCCTGCCATCCGGATCATTCCCTTGGGTAAAATATCGGCAAATTTTTCAACATCACCGGATATGATCAATTCATGCTTCGGATGAACCGGATCATTGGTGTGAATCACAATGGTTTTTGTCAGTTTTCTGCCTTCATATCCATGGGTATTGACTTTTATGGTTACTTTCCCCTCGCCGCCGGGAGGGATTTGCTTCGTAAAGGAAGCAGCCGTGCAGCCTCAGCCGGTTTTAACCTTCTCAATGACCAGCAGGGCATTTCCTTTGTTTTGAAGAATAAAATCGTGTACGACTTCAGTACCTTCGGGTACCGGCGCAAAATCATAGCGCGGTTGGGGCGCCGCCGCCACCGGCGATTCTTTTTGGGGTTCCTGTGCGCCACAAACCGTTGCCAGCGCAAACACCGTTAAAATACACATCACAAAAACAAGCCGCATTGAAATTTTCATAGCATGACTTCCATTTAAAGTTGAGGGTTGTTGATTTTCGGCATTTATATCACAGTTAAAAATTTTTCACATCAAAAAATAAGGGTCCACATCGATTCCGACATGGACCTGCCGGTTATGGAAAAGATCAGGGCGATCGGCCAGCAGGCGGTTTAACATCTCATGAAGGGATTTTGTTGAAAACCCCTTTATGAGGATTTGCCAGCGGTATTGCCGGGCCGCTTTGGATATGGGCGATTCGATGGGGCCTAAAACAAGGACGGAGGCGTCAAAAAGAGCGTCTTTTTTTAAATCTCTGATGGCATGGCCCAGCAGATGGGCATGAGGCTTGACCAAAGCAGGATCTTTCCCCGTAATCTTAAACTGGACCATCCGGCTGAAAGGCGGGTATTTCAGGGATTTGCGGAAAACAATGTCCTGATTGTAGAACGCTTCAAAATCCTGTTTCTGAGCGGCCATGATGCTGAAATGATCCGGATTATAGGTCTGCAAAACTACTTTTCCGGGCGCATCGCCTCTTCCGGCTCTCCCGGCAACCTGCGCCAGTAGTTGAAATGTCCGCACGCTTGAGCGAAAATCCGGGAACCCTAAGGAAAGGTCCGCGCAGACAATTCCAACCAGCGTAATATTGGGGAAGTCGTGTCCCTTGGCCACCATCTGGGTGCCGACCAGAATGTCGATGGCGTTGTGCTGCAAGTCCTTTAAAATTTTTATGACAGATCCTTTTCGCCGGGTGGTGTCCCGGTCCATGCGAACAACATTTGCTTCCGGAAAAAGTTTTTTGGCTGCCTCCTCGATTTTTTCGCTTCCCAGTCCCAGATTCCGGATGTGAGAAGAGCCGCAGACCGGGCAGGTGATGGCCGATGCCCTGGAAAACCCACAATAATGGCATTGAAATGCATTGATTTTTTGGTGCAGGGTCAGGGCAATTTCACAGTTCTTGCATTTCATCACTTCACCGCAGGTCCCGCAAACGGAAATAGTGGAATATCCCCTGCGATTTAAAAACAACAGTACCTGCTGTCTTTGATCAAGGGCACTTTTCATGGCCTGGTGAAGCTCCGGACTGATAAATTTGCGAACCCCGCGCATATCTTTGGTTTTGCGAAGATCCACGATCTGTATCCGGGAAAGGGGGCGGTCCATTACCCGCCGGGTCAATTTAACTTCCCCGTACTTATGGGTGCGCACATTATGATACGATTGAATGGAAGGGGTGGCCGACCCCAGAAGTGCGACGCAGCGGGACAGGCTCGCGCGTTTTACGGCCAGATCGCGGGCATGATACATCAATGCGTGATCCTGTTTGTAGGAAGACTCATGTTCTTCATCGACAACGATCAAACCCAGACGGTCAAACGGGGCAAAAACAGCGGAGCGGGCGCCGATGGCAATGGGCGCCCGGTTATCGAGGATTTTCATCCACTGATCAAAGCGCTCCCCTTTGGACAACCCGCTGTGAAGAACGGCGATGCATTCTCCGAACCTTGCGCGAAACCGTCGTTCCAACTGGCTGATCAGGACGATTTCAGGAACCAGAACCAGAACAGTGAGTCCGTTTTTCAGGGCAGCCGCGGCCAGTTGCATATACACTTCGGTTTTTCCGCTTCCGGTTACGCCGGTCAGCAGCCAGGCGGCATAGCCCTTGCCCAGAGATTGTTTGACCTGATCAACGGCAACCGCCTGCTCTTCGTTAAGAACCGGCGGCGTGTCCGGTTCAATGGCGCTGCCGAAAGGATCCCGGTAAATCTCTTTCTCAACCACAGTGATACACCCCTCGGCTTCCAGGGATTTCAACCATCTGGGTGCGGCGGGAAGGATTTTTTTAAGTTCGGAAACCGCCATCTCCGGTGTTGCGGATAAAATTTCAATGATGCGGTTTGCGGTTTTTGATGTTTGATTTCCGCCTGTCCAGGGTCTGGTAAGGGATACGATGCGCCGGCGGCGCTGTCTTACGGCATCCGTGGTCAAATGGCTTTCCCTGGCGATCCATCCCCGCTGAATCGCGGCCTGAATCAACGCCAGAGGAACAGCATCCGGTTGCGCGCATAGTTCTTTTTGCCTGCAGGGCGCCTGCTTAAGCCGGCACAAAACATCCTGTTCGAGAGGCGAGAGGATAGAATTTTTCATTGCGATTTCACCTTCGCGGGTCAGCGACAGCAGGGCCTGTTCAGTGACCGTCAGGCCCGAGGGAAGAGCGCATTCAATCACCTGTCCGATCGGATGTTTATAATAATTGGAAATCCATTTAAAAAAAGGAATCATCGATGCCGGGAAAAGAGGTTTTTCATCCAGAATATCCAAAACCAGCTTGAGACCGTCTCTTTTTTTTTCGTTGCCCAACGCCAGAACATAGCCGGTGACCTTTCGTGAACCCAGCGGCGCTAAAACTCTTTTACCAACTGAAATATAAGGAAATAATGGGGCCGGAACTTCATAGGTCAACGCATTCGGCAAAGGCAGCGCAACAGCAACTTCCGCATAGATATGGTCTTTTGTCATACGGTTTCCTTTGGCAATGGGTTCATCAGCAGCATACCAAACCTCGCCGTAAAACAAAACATTTCATATCCATTTCATATCTTTGGTTGCAAGATATCAAAATAACTGTTATTACCCGAAACTGTGAGAGTCGGACTCTAAGATAAAAGCGTAAAAATAAGGGGGCAATATGTGTACTCGCGCAAAAAAAATGATGGTGTTTTTTCTGATCGTTTCACTCTTGCTGGTTCCCGCGGCTTCCGTGCTTGCCAAGTCGGAATTTTCGCAGGACAGAGCCGGCGCAGGAGCCATGGCTGCGGATCTGTTGGTGGTCAGACCCGTCGGTCTGCTGGCCCTGGTGACAGGAGGGGCTCTGTTTTTGGTGTCGCTTCCGTTTTCGACAGTGGGAGGAAATGTCGAGGCAGCCAAGCAGAAATTGGTTGCAGCCCCTGCGGAATTCTTTTTTAACCGGCCCTTAGGCGAATTCTGATGCTTTTCGCCAATTGGGCGCTATAACGACATAACCTGTTCTGCGTTAATATGGATGCGGATTTTCCCGTTTCCATCAATTGATAAAAAAACAGAGGCGCTGCTGCCTCCGGCAAGGTCGGGAAAACGGCTTCGCAGCGATGGAAAATCAAGTTTTTCGAGCGCATGGCCGATATTTTCGATCCGTTTTTCCAGCTCCGCATCCATCCCTTTTGTTTTAAAATACCGGGAGATGCTCAGATCATGGAGGCGCCTGAGCTCGGTTTCAATGCAATGTCTGGAGAGATCGAGCTGAATTTTCATTCAAAGCGGCCTTACAGATAGTCCACCCACGCCCACCGGGTTTTTCCGTCTGCTGTAAAGCATTTCAGATATCCCTGGTCAACGGCAAACGCCAATGTATTGCGCCATTGTTCGATGGTGTACTTGGGGTGAAGCCCCCCGATTTTTTCCGCCAGAAGACTGATCCCGTCGTCTTCTCCGGATATGTCCAACAGCGCATGGGTTTCAATGGTTTCGGCCATCATAAGGTCATAAATCAGGACCGTATATTCCAGCCGCGTCAACGGCCAGACATCTTCCGCGGTTCCTTCCCCGCTTTCCCGAAGTTCCTTTAAAGTTCCCAGATAATCCTTATATTTTTTTTCCCAGTCGATAACGATGTCGTCAAGCATCTCCCGGTTTACCGTGGATGTTTCCACAATGGCCCGGTTGGCGTGGTACTGGGACCAGTCGTTGGTCAGGATGTTCAGGTCGTAGCGGCTGATCTGATCCCGAACTTCCGTGCCCGGAAAAGGCGCCAGAAGGTGAAACCCGTGTTGAACCCCCATTTGGCTGAGCTTTTCTCCAAATTCGACGCTGTCTTTTACGGTCTCCGGTGTTTCGCCGGGAAGCCCAAGGATAAACGAGGCGTGAGGGGCGATGCCGGCTTTGTTGCACAGCGCCACCGCATCGATCACCTGCTGCAGGGTAATGCCTTTTTTGACTCTTTTAAGCATGTCCGGGTTTCCGGACTCCACACCGAAGCTGACCGTATGGCACCCGGCGGCTTTCATTTTGATCAGCGCTTCTTCTGTCACCGTGTCCACCCGCGCAAAAGACGTCCAACTGACTTTTAAATTGCGCCGGAGGATTTCATCGCAGACGGCCAGACAGTGTTTTGGATTTGCCGTGAACAGGTCATCGGCCAGATTGATCTGGTGAAAGCCCAGGGAATTCAAATACGCCATTTCATCGACAACAGCCTTTGGGTTTCTGTACCTCACCTTTGCGCCGACCATTTTCCTGCCTACGCAAAAAATGCATTGAAACGGGCACCCCCGGCTGGAGGTCATGCTGACGGGCATTCCCAAAGCCCGGTATCTCCCCAGGGGCACAAAACGGCGGGCCGGCAAAGGCAGCTCATCCACATTTGCAAATTCCCGGGTCCCGGTTTGTATCACCGTTTCATTATCCCGGAACCCGATTCCCCTGACCGTTTTCAGGTCCCCATGGCATTGTACGGTCTCAACCAGCTCGACAACGGTTTTTTCCCCTTCGCCGATGATGATGAAATCAAGTTCCGGCAGGGCCTCCAGGGTTTCACGGACGTAAAAACTCACATGAGGCCCGCCCATGACGGTTACAATCCCCGGGTTGATCTTCTTGGCGTCCTTGATTACGGCAGCCGCATGATAATAACTCATGGTCACCGAAGTGGTCCCGATAAAATCCGGTTTAAATGCGTTCAGCGTTTTTTCAAGGACTGCCGCCGAGTAGGGATAAACTACGAAATCAAGCAGTCTGACCTCGCATCCGGCCTGTTCCAGGGCCGCGGCGATAAAGGCCAGGCCTAAGGGGGGCGACGGGGTTTCATCAATGGGATAATAAGGATTGATCAATAAAAAGCGCATATCAGGGTGTCCGTTTTTCTTTTCGGGCGAAGTCATAAAAAGGGGTACCCGAAAACACACCGGACCCCCTAATAAATCTCATAATTGTCAGATATTGTATGGTCTTGTAAAAAGTCGCCATTATGCCTAATTTTTTATAAACCACGAAGAGCACGAAGCACACGAGTTTGAAAATATTATATATTCTTATGCCCCTTCGTGCTCTTCGTGTCCTTCGTGGTAAAAATCAGACTTTTTACGACGCCGTCAGTTATTTAGAACAATCCCGAAACCTTTCCGCTTACCGGATCCACATCGATTCTCCTGAAAGCGGGATTCGAGCCGGTACCGGGCATCAGGCTGATGGTTCCGGCGCAGGGGCAGAGAAATTTGGCCCCGGAATAAATAAGGATGTCGCGGATGGGCAGGCGCCATCCCTTGGGCACGCCTTTTTTCACCGGATCATGGGTCAGGGACAGGTGGGTCTTGACCATCATGGTGGCAAAATCAGCGTATTTGGGATCTTTTTCCAGCATGTCCGCCTTGGCGGTCGCATCCGGCAGCCAGTCCACACCGTCGGCCCCGTACACCTGCTTTGCAATGAGTTCCACGCGGTCGCGCAGTTTCATTTCCAGAGGGTAGAGGAATTTGAAATCATTGCCGGCTTCGCAGGCGTCAATGACCGCATCGGCAAATTCAAGCGCGCCTTCGCCGCCCTTGAGCCAGTGGTTGGATTCCGCACAGCGGGCGCCGGCAGCTTCAGCCGCTTTTTTGACCAATGCCACTTCCGCGTCGGTATCAGTATAGAAACGGTTGATGCACACTACCGGATTGATGCCGGATTTGCGAATGACGCCGATCATATGCACCATGTTTTCGCAGCCTTTTTCCAGCAGGGCCAGATTTTCCTTGGTGTAGGCATCATCTAATGCCTTGCCGGCAACCACTTTGGGTCCGCCGCCGTGCATTTTCAGGGCGCGAATGGTGGCGGTAAGAATGGAAACGTGGGGTTTGAGGCCGGAAAAACGGCATTTGACATTCCAGAATTTTTCAAACCCGATGTCAGCGGCAAAACCGGATTCCGTGACATGATAATCCCACAGCTTAAGGCCCACGCGGTCGGCGATGATGGAGCTCTGGCCCACGGCAATGTTCGCGAACGGCCCGGCATGCACGAAGCAGGGTTGATATTCGGCAGTGCTCATCAGGGTGGGGTTGATGGTATTTCTCATGAAAGCGGCCATGGCATTGCCCACTTCGAGATCCCGGCAGGTAACCGGTTTGCCGCTCTTGTCAAAAGCCACGGTGATGTTGTTGATCCGCTCCTTCAAGTCGGCCAGGTCGGTGGCGACAGCCAGGATGGCCATCAGCTCGGAACCCACGGCAATGCCGAACTTGGACTGCATGGTATAACCGTCGGTGCGGCCGCCCAGACCGATGACGATGTTCCTCAGGGCCTGTGCGCAAAAGTCGATGATCCAGCCCATCTCAACGCGGGTGGGATCGATGTCCAGACGACGCATTCCCGTCAAACGCGCGAGTTGCTCGTCGTTGTAGTTTCGTTCATGCTGCATTCTGGCGGTCATCGCCACCATGCCCAGGTTGTGGGCGTTCATGATGTCGTTGATATCGCCGGTCAAGCCCAGGGAAAACTCGGTCATGGGAATCAGCAGAGAGTTGCCGCCGCCGGCCGCCGTGCCTTTTACGTTCATGGTAGGGCCGCCGGAAGGCTGACGCAGGGCGCCGCCAACACTTTTGCCGCGGGCGCCGAGGCCTTCGATCAGTCCCAGCGAGGTGGTGCTTTTGCCTTCGCCCAACGGGGTCGGGGTAATGGCCGTTACCTCAATGTACTTGCCGTCCGGTTTGCCTTTGAGCCGATTGATGACTTTTAAAAAATCAATTTTGGAAAGCCGCCCCATGGGAAGCATTTCATCTTTTGCCAGTCCCAGTTTTTCCATCCACTGTTCCGGCGTGGGCATGTTTTTTTCCGCTTCCTCGGAAATCTGCCAGTCTGCCATTTTTACCGCATCGTAAGCCATGTATCCTTTCCTCCTTTTTTTAATGATAAGATATGATGCACTGATTGTCAGGGTATTGAAAACATTTTAAATTAAGGATCATAAGGTAAAATTTTAACTGTATCCCCTAAAATTTAAAGGGGAAAATGTCAACAGGAAAATTTTTTCAGGGTCAGGATAATTTTATTCCGACTTGCCTGTGCCTGATTAGTTTTGGAGTTGATGGAGCCGGAAATAAAACCCTTTTAGATTCATCAGGTCATCATGGGACCCGCTTTCGATGACCCTGCCGTGGTTGACGACGATGACCCGGTCCGCGTTTTTGGCCGTGGTCAGGCGGTGGGCCACGATAATCGATGTCCGCTGCGCCATCAGGGATTGCAGTGCCCGTTGCACCTTGATTTCGGTTTCGGAATCCACATAGGACGTGGCTTCGTCCAGAATGATCACATCCGGATCACGGGCAATCGCCCTGGCAATGGAGATCAACTGCCGCTCGCCGCTTGAAATTGAATTTCCACCTCCGGTTAAAACCGTTTCCAGTCCTTGGGGCAATTTTCCAATCAATTCGTCCAGATTGGCGGAAGCGATGATAGATTCCATTTGGGATGTTGTCACTTCCGGATTTCCGTATGCGATATTTTCCCGGACCGTGGCGGAAAATAAAAAAGGATCCTGGGACACCAGGGCGGTTTTGGATCGTAAAAATACGGGGTCAAGGGCGGCTGTATCCACACCGTTGACAAAAATTTTTCCGCTGGTCGGCTCGTAAAACCGCAACAGCAGATGAATCAGGGTGGTTTTCCCGGAACCGGTGGGGCCGACCACGGCCACGGCTTCGCCGGAACGGATATGAAAGGAGATGTCTTTTAAGACCGGCTCATAGGCAACATATTCAAAACTGACGTTTTTAAAAACAATCTCCTTTATTTTTCGCACACCTTCTGTTTTTTCATCAACGGAAACCGCCTTTGCGGGCAAAGCCCCTGCAGATCGGACCGAAACGGGCGGGTGGCCGCCGTCGGTTTCCCGTTCGTCGAGGATCAAAAATATCCTTTCAGACGATGCCATGGCGTTTTGCATGATATTGTATTTTTCAGCAATATCGCGGATGGGCCGGAAAAACATTTTCATGTACGAGATAAAGGCGACCAGTTCGCCGAGGCTGATGCGCTCTTTGAGTACGCCGCTGCCGCCGTACAAAATCACAACCGCCAGGGCCGCCATCCCCAAAAGCTCGATCACCGGCATAAACAGGGCAAATACATGCACCTGCTTCATCCCCGCCTGATAGTACTCGTGGTTCAACGCCTTGAATTTTGAATAATTTTGAACCTGCTGCAAAAAAAGCTGAATCACCTTGATCCCGGTGATGGTTTCCGAAAAACGGGTGTTGATCTCGGCGATTTTGATTCGAAGGGTCCGAAAAGCCTCCCGGGCCTGCCGGGAAAAGCCCAGCGAAACGTAAAGAACAAAGGGCAATACGGCAAATGAAACCAGGGCAAGGCGCACGTTAAGGACCATGAGTACGATGGTAATGCCTGCCAGCAAAAAAACGTCCCGAAACAGGAAAGTGATCACGGAAGTAAACAGCTCGTCCATATTTTGAACATCGTTGGTCACCCGGGTGACCAGTCTTCCTGTCGGTGTTTTTGAAAAAAAGGAAATCGAAAGTCCCTGGATATGACGATAAAGCCTCAACCTTAAATCATGCATGATCTTTTGGCCCGTGTATTCCATGATCTGGATCTGAGTAAAATTCAAAAGAAAATTCAACAGAATCATAACCAGGAAAAGCGCCGATATTTTTCCGAGACCGATAAGTTCTTTCTGGTGAAGGTTGGCCGGTTTTTGCCGTGACCGCCCAATGCCGTCATCACGTCTAAGCTTTTCGTCCTGTGCGACCGGCAATAAGGGTGTTGCCGTCAAAATCCTGCTCTGGGGCACGATATGCCGGTCGATGGCGATTTTGGTGATATAGGGCAGGGAGAGCTCCACCAGGGTGATCATCAGAATGATTCCGATGGAGAACAAGAACAGCCGCCGGTAAGGCCGGACAAAGGGGTAAAGCCGGGCAAGCAACCGCCAGTCATAGGGCTTGCCCAGGTGAGATTCTTCAACGTAACCGAATTCATTGTACATGAAAGGTGTTTTCCATCTCCTGCATAAAAAACGTTCGGGCGTAGTAAGGGTCGGCCGGAAGGAGTTCTTCATGGGCGCCGGATGCGATTACGCGGCCCTTGTCCATAACAATAACGGCGTCGGCAAACCGCACGGCCGAAAGCCGGTGAGAAACAATGATCACGGTTTTTAACCCGCGCATCGACCGGATGAATTCAATGATCCGGTCTCCGGTTTCCCTGTCCACCTGGCTGATGGGATCATCTAAAATCAGCACGGGCGCGTCGTTTAAAAAAGCCCTTGCCAAGGCCACGCGCTGTTTTTGTCCGCCGGATAAAATGACCCCCCTCTCGCCCACCAGCGTATCGAACCCGTTGGAAAAAGACAGGACAGTGTCATAAAGCGAGGCGTTATCAACCGCCCGGATCAACTCCGGCGATTGTTTGCCGTCCGGGTTGAACATGATGTTGCCGGAAATCGTGCCGGCAAACAGGGTGGGTTCCTGGGGCATATAGGAGATCTGGGATCGAAGGGCATCGAGTTTGAACTCGCGGATATCGATGCCGTCCAGCAGGATGCGGCCGGAACTTACATCGTAGAGCCTGGGAATGAGGTTCAACACGGTGGTTTTCCCCGCGCCCTGGGGCCCGACAATACCGATGATCTGACCGGGCTGCGCACAAAAGCAGATATCGGTCAGGGCATTTTCCGTGCGGCCGGAATAGGCGAAACATACGTCCTCAAACACAATTTGCCCCCTGGCTTTAAAAAGGGGCCTGGCACTGCTGCATTCAGTGATTTCAGATGAAGTTGAAAGGATGACGTTAATTCTGTCAAGAGAGGCTTTCCCCCGCTGGAGGAGATTGGTGACCCATCCCAGAGCCATCATGGGCCATGAAATCAGGCCGAGGTACTGGATAAATGCCACGAAATCGCCGGGCGTGATGATGCCGAAGATCGCCTGCCGCCCTCCGAAGTACAATACCGCGGCCAGACTGAGGTTGGTAAAAAAAACCATCATCGGAAAAAACGACCCGGTGATGCGGACCAACTGCATGTTTTTTTGAATATATCGGGAGGACACGGCGTTGATTTTCAGGATTTCGTCGTTTTCCCGGACAAATGATTTGATGACCCGGATGCCGGCAAACCGTTCCCTGACCGACTCCGTCAAATCGGAAAACGCAGCCTGAACCCCCTGGTAGCGGCGATGCATTTTTCTGCCGAAAATACGCGAACCGAAAATGACAAACGGCATGGGGATAAAAACCAGCAGGGTGAGCCGGACGTTGATCCAGGCCATAAATCCGATGGCGGCAATTCCCAGAAACAAGGCGTCGGTCAAGGCCACCAGCCCCATGCCGGCCGCCATCCGGACGTGCTGGATGTCGTTGGTGGCATGGGCCATCAGGTCGCCCGTTTTTGCCCGGTCAAAATAGGATGCACTGAGGGTTTGGATATGCCCAAACAGCGTATTGCGCAGCCCCTCCTCAATTCTTCGTGAAAAGCCGAAAACGGTCCGCCGGGAAAAGTACCGCAACACGGCAATGACGACCGATAGCCCGACGATATAACCGGAATACGCCAAAAGCCCTGCAAAATCGACCTGGCGTCCGGTCAGATCATCCACTGCCCGTTTAATGATCCGCGGGATGACCAGCGTCAAAATATCCAGTGAAATCAGTCCGGCAATGCCGAAAGCGAGTGCGCGGCGGTTCTCGATAAAATACGGTTTGATCAGGCGTATGGCGTTCATTTGAAGCATTTCATATCGCAGCGGGTTTCCTAAAAAGCAAGATACGCTCGTCAAAACAAGAAGGCGGGGCATGTGCCCCGCCTTCTTGCGTTATGTGTTTGTTTTGGCCCTGCTTCAATCACCCCCACCCCGGCCCTCCCCCGCTGGGGGAGGGAGTTTTAAGGATAAGGCCCCCGTCAAAGGGGGGAATGAGCGTGTTTACAGAACCGATGGGATAAAGCAGATCTTTTCCCACCAGT
>CAYTSY010000031.1:23885-27221 GCA_964440555.1 uncultured Desulfobacteraceae bacterium | reverse complement strand
TTCACCTGTGGGGCAACGTCGAAGAAACCCAAAAAGCCGCGGTGACGCGGGACGGGCAGGTAATCCGGCCCCGGTTGGGAACCCTGACGGTCAGCGGCATGACCTTCGCCGAGTTAAAAAAGTTTCTGGAGTCCAAATACCGGCAGTTTTTTCCGGATTTTCAGATCAGCGTCACCATGGAGTCCCTGCGGTCCCTGGAAGTCTTCATCGTCGGGGAAGTCAAGGCGCCGGGCACCTATTCCGTGAGTTCCCTATCCACTGTGATTACGGCGCTCTATGCCGCAGGTGGTCCGACGAAAAACGGCTCCCTGAGAAATATCAAGCTTTTCAGGAACGGCCGGCTTGTCCAGTTACTCGATCTGTACCTGTTTTTTATCGAAGGGTTTAAGGAAGACGACGTTCGTCTGGAACCCGGGGATACCCTCCTGGTTCCGGTGATCGGACCGGTAGCGGGGATTGCCGGTAATGTCCGGCGACCGGCAATTTACGAAATAAAAACAGATACGATCATCGCCGAGGTCATCTGGCTGGCCGGAGGCGTGCTGCCCAGCGGTCAGCTTCAGAATGTGGTGATCGAGCGCATCGACAACCACCAGAAAAGGATTGTCCGGAGCTTCAATATCGACCCTGCCTTTGACGAAAAGGATCAAAACCTCAGGATACCCATAAAAGACGGCGATGTGGTGAAGATCTACCCGGTCCACGACCGGATCGGTCAGGTCGTTTACCTGGAAGGCCATGTCAAGTACCCCATGGAGCACGAGCTGAAACCGGGCATGCGGTTAAAAGACCTTCTTGCCTCTTATAAGGATTTACTGCCCGAGGCGCACCTTTCCCGTGCGGAAATCGTGCGCCTGATTCCTCCGGATCTTCATCCGGAGATTGTCCCTTTCAGTCCGGAGGGCCTGTTATCCGGAGATGAGCGCCAGAATCTGGAACTGAAAGATATGGACCGGGTGATCATTTATGCCGCCGGGGAAAAAGCCGACTTGCCCAAAATCAGCATCAAGGGGGAAGTCCGCAATGAAGGAACCTATCCCCTTTATCCCGGGATGACCGTAAAGGATCTGATTTTTGCGGCCGGCAATCTTACCCGCAAGGCATACCTGGAAAAAGCCACGCTGACCCGGGTCGTCACCACGGAAAAGGGGGCTGATTCCCTGAAACTCGATTTTTCCATCCGCGACGCCCTTGAAGGATCGTCGAACCGGAACCTGGCCCTCAAACAGGATGACGTGGTGATGATCCACCAGATCCCCAACTACACCGAAACCCTTACCCGAAAGGTGATGCTGGAAGGTGCATTTGCGTTTCCGGGTGAATATTCTTTCTCCGAAGGCGAGCAGATTTCCTCTGTAATCGAAAGGGCTGGCGGGGTAGCTCCGGATGCATACCCTTACGGCGCCATATTTTTAAGGGAAACCGTAAAAGACGTTCAACGCAAACAGGTCAGCGACTATATCAGCCGCCTCGAAGAGGACATTCTGTCTTCGGAATCCTATGCCGCTGAAATTTTATCGGATAAAGAGCAGGCGGCAGCTTTTCAACAGGCCCTGATCGCCAAAAAACAGTTGATCCAGAAATTGAAGACGGCCAAGCCTTCCGGTCGGATGGTCATCGATCTGGAACAAATCATCACAACACCCGCCTCGAAACAAAAAAACAAACACAAAAAAAAAAAAAAAAAAAACAAAAAAAAACAGCCCAATCATGTGAATGTGCTCGGAGAAGCCGTCAATCCCACGGCCCTTTATGCCGAAAAAGGGAAAAAGGTGGATTTCTATATCGATCGTGTGGGCGGCGTCACAAGGAATGCGGATAAGGCACAGATGTACATTGTGCGCGCCAACGGAACCGTGATCAGCAAACATCAAAGCGGATTTTTCGGGCTGACGAGCTGGGACAGCGACCAAAAAAGATGGTACCTGGGGGGATTTGATTCAATTGAAATCCTGCCGGGCGACACGATCATCATCCCCCAAAAAACGGATAAATACCGGAATTGGACGTTGACCAAGGATATCGTGGATGTCGCGTACAAGGTGGCGGTAGCGGCCGGGGTGATTATTGTGGCTTACTGATACAAGTGTAAGGAGGAACACGCCCATGAAAAGAATTCTTCTCTTTCTTGCGACACTTCTGTTTCTCGCCCATCCTGTATGGGCCGAAGAAGAGAAAAATATTCCTGAGGAGGTTGAGGCAACCCCATTGGACGACTTTGTCGTTACCGCTTCAAGGGTTGAAACAAAGGTGAAGGAAACGCCGCTGACCATCAACGTCATTTCCCCACAGGAAGTTGAAGCCGTAAAATACAGGAATGCAGGAGATCTTCTCAAGCGGATCCCGGGGGTCTACACCCAGAATTTCAACGGGGAGGAAGAATTGACCTCCATACGGGTACCCACTCATTTCTCAAACTCCTATACTATTCTGCTGATTGACGGGCTTCCGGCCACGAGTTACGGCGAAAGCGCAGGCGGTCTGTTGAGGGAGATTAACGGCAGCAACGTAGACCGGATAGAGGTGATCAAGGGACCCGCATCCGCGCTTTACGGCAGCAATGCCATCGGCGGCGTCATCAACGTGATCACCCGCAAGCCATCCGTTTCGCCACGATTTGAAATCTGGGGGGAAAAAGGGGAATTTAACCAGCATCGTGGAGGAATTTCAGGCAGCGGTATGAAAGGGGATTTCGGCATAAATCTGGACATTTCCATGATCGATGCGGAAGAATGGCGGGAAAATGCCGATCATACCAAAGAGGCAGGAACTCTGACGGTGGAGAAGCCGGTTAACAGCGCTTCCAGTCTCTTGTTCAAGCTGGACTATCTCAATCAGGACAACGCGCTCTCAGGCTCGCTGGAAAAGGCGGATTATGACCTGGACTGGAGACAGTCGTATCATAATTTCAACCGAATGGAGATGACGAAATGGATGCCGTCACTGAGCTACTGGACCGATATCGGCGAGAACGGGCTCTTTAAGACCTCGCTGCTGGTGAGAGACATTGATCATACGGTGAACCCGAATTACGGCATACGGTATAATCAGAGGACAAGATCGTATTCCGGGTATATTTCTGAAATCGATGCAACGGACGTTGATTTCCAGAGTCTTTTTTCGCAGCGGATTGATTTTCTTCAGTCCCGGCTGGTGACAGGGGTGGATCTTTCGAGAGGGGACGCGGATATGACCACCCGTGATCTTCTCGTGATCCGTGATCCCCTCACCAAAAAATATACATCCTATACGGACCTTGGCATCTCAAAGGACTTTGGTGTCAAAACGGACATCATCGCACCATATGCCGAATTGGGCTCATCCATACTCCCCAGA
>CAYTSY010000031.1:16791-23875 GCA_964440555.1 uncultured Desulfobacteraceae bacterium | reverse complement strand
CCATCGCCGGACGTTATGACCGGGTGTCGTACGACATAGATAATAGGGGGGCATCAGGGGTTATGGAAGGAGAAGATACGTTTTCCCGCATCTCCCCCAAGGTCGGCGCCGTCTATTCGGTAAGCGATTCCATGAATTTTTTTACCACATACGGCCAGGGGTTTGTGGTTCCCTCCAGTTCCCAGTTGTTCACCGGCCGTGGGTCAAATGCCGACCTTGACCCGGAGAAGGCGGATAATTATGAGGCGGGGATAAGAAGCCGGTTTTTAGAGGGGACGTTCAGTCTTGATGCCAGCTTCTACTATATGACGCTTAAGGATACAATCATCGTTCAGACAGTGGATCCCGTGACCGCGGCCATCGAGTACCGCAATGTGGGCGAAACTTCCCACAAAGGGGTGGAGGTATCCTCTGTCTTTTCTCCGGTGGCGAGTGTGAATCTTTGTCTGGATTATACCTATTCAGAAAATCATTATGAGCAATACCGTGATCCCGCACTGAGCATTAATTACAATGGCAACACCATGCCGCTGAGTCCCAAAAACAGGCTTAATGCGCGCCTTGCCCTGATGCCCGTGGAAAGAATGAAGATGGAACTGGAGATGGACCTTGAGAGCAAACAATATATCGACGATGAGAATACGGAAACATATCACCGGCCCGCCCTTATGAACTTCCGTGTGGCTTATGAATGGAAGGAATGGTCTTTCTGGAGCCATGTCATGAACCTGACCGACGAAAAATACGCAACACGCGTCACCATGAGCAACGGCGCGGAATTTTATTATCCGGGTACCCCGAGGACAGCCTATATCGGTGCATCATGGCAATGGGGAAAATGATGCGGAAAGCAATTGCAGGCCATATCTTCATGGCGCTTTTCCTGATCATGCCGACGTCCGCCTACAGCCGGCACCCCTCGCCGCTGAGTTTGTCTCTGACGCCTCCGGCAACCGGCGGCGCCGCCGGACGGTTTGAATCCGAACATCGGCCCAGCCCCGTCAGGACATACTGGGTCAATGATCCCGCCCTTTCATCGGATGCCGCCGCATATGTTTTACGTCCGGATAATACCCTGGACAAGGTAAAACTGAAAAAAAACGCCCAAGGGGTGAACCTGACTTTCAAAACCCCTTTGGGAAACGGCCCCATGCATGGCGTGCATAATGTATACGTCATGGATACGGCTGTGTCCGATGATTGCCTTGTCGTCCGGGCTGCGAAATGGATGACCATCCACCACAACTGCGGATGGGGACACGATCACCGGTTTGATGCGGAAAGGAACCGTGCGAAATGTTCCAAAGCCATCCCCCTGGAAATTTCCTGTACCGGGTTATGGGACGGAAACTATCATGCCGCCGTCAGTGCCGGGGATAAACTGACGTTCACGGTGTTTCATCACGGAACTCCGGTGCAGGGAGCTGCCATCCGCCTGATAACCGGCAGCGGGTGGGCCAAGGAGCTGAAAACAGACCTGACCGGCAACGCGTCGTTTCAACTGATCAGGGATTATTATCCGGACAAATGGTCCGGCTTCAACCGCGAAGCCAAAACCCGCTTCATGGCAGTTGCCGAATACAGCATCAATGAAAGCAAAGACTTCCCGGGCCAAAAATATCAAAAAACCCGGTATGTCGCAACGCTTCCATGGACTTACGTCCCTTCGGCAAAAGACTATTCGTCCTACCAGGCCGGCCTGTTCGTCGGCATTTTAACGCTGGGGGTTTCCGGAGCCGGTATTTATATATTCCGGGCGAGACGCAAAAAACCATTTCGGGAAATCACGTTTCATGAATAACATCAGACGCACCATCAATAATTTCGATATTGATCGATTCAGGACTTTTGTTCAGCTCATTTTGTTCGTGCTTTTCATTTACGGCGGATGGCTTGCAATCGATGTCAGCACCTATATGCCCACATTCGCATGCCCCTTCGTGGAAAGCCGGGGAGGAACCTGTTATCTGTTTCCGCTTCAGCATCAGATCAGCATTCCCCTTCCCCAGATAACGGGAAAGCGGGGGATCGGCATTTTGGTCGGGTTTGTTGTTTTTCTGCTCTGGGTTATTCCGTTCAACAAGTCCTGGTGCGGGTTTGCATGCCCCCTGGGCACGGTTCAGGATTGGATTTCCCGAGCCAGAGCCCGATTGGGCATACGCTACAGCCGGTATAACGCCAAAATCACCGCACGCCTGGACTGGATCAAATATGTACTGTTGATTCTCCTGATCCTTTTGCCCTTCGGCATGAGCAACCCGCTTTTCGGATTGCCGAAATTATCCCATGAATTTTCAACGCCATACTGCATGGTCTGTCCCGGCAGAACGGTTCTTCCGCTTTTTTCCGGGGATGCAAGCCAGCTTGTCATAAACTTCAGCTCAGCCCCGAAAATGGTGCTGTCAACCCTCGGGATGGGGGTAACCGGACTTTTTCTGGCCGGTGCTTTTGTAAAAAAACGGTTCTTCTGTCTGTTTTGCCCCATGAGCGCCCTGCTGTATCTTTTCAGCAAGATCAGCTTTTTACGGCTGAACAAGCAGGGAGACAACTGCACCCGGTGTGGAAGCTGCCTGCGGGCCTGCGATATGGGAATTCACGAGATCGCCGATGATATTGAGCACAAAAACGTGGTACGGGAAAACTGTATGATGTGTTTTAAATGCGTATCCGCCTGCCCGGAAGACAATTGCCTCAGCGTGGATTTTTTAAGCCTGCCCATGTACACCTCCACGGCGGAAGGCTACTTCAAGAGAATGGGAAGAAGGCGCCCCCATGGAAGCTGATCGACTTGAAAGAAAACACGCAGCCGCGGCTCGAAGACTGGCGCGTGAACATCTTGACATGCTGGCGGAGATCCGGTCGGGCTCTCCGGACAAACCCGTTTCAATGGAATACTTCTATGAGCGGCATCAGGCGCTTGCAGAGGGAGAAGACCCCGTGCCGGGTAAAAGACGTATCGGCATTTTCTGCACCCAGGTTCCGGTTGAGCTGATTCTTGCCGTCGGGTGTGTTCCGGTGAGGCTGTGCAGCGGGTCCCACGCCTATGAGCAGGCAGGGGCGGAGCTTGTCCACGCCAGGTGCTGTCCCGTGGTGAAAGCAGCTACCGGGTCGCTTCACATGAACCTGCATCATCGCGTAAATCAGCCGGCCATGATCGTTGTTCCCGCTACGTGCGATCAGAAAATCAAGGCGGCGGAGATCTGGAGGGACATGGGATACCCGGTCGTCCTGATGGAAGTGCCCACGACCCGTGACAGCGAGGAGGCCCGGGAATACTGGTATCGTTCTGTAAACAATCTTGTCATGCAATTACAGCGTCTGACAGGGAAAAGAATCACAAAAACGAATTTGAAGGCCGCGATCGGGGTGTTGAGAGAGGCGTCGCATGAATACCGGAAATTTCATGCAACCATTGCTGAACCCATGTCCGGGATATCCGCAAGCGATGCGTTTCTAGTGACCAGCGCCCTGTTTTTTGATGAACCGGCCCGCTGGACCGAGGCTTTAGCCCGCTTAAACCGTGAACTGGAGCAGAGAAAATCAGGAAGCACATTTATTGGCGACAGGACCAGCCCCCGCATCCTGATGACGGGTTCCCCGTGTATTTTTCCCAATCTGAAAACGTTGCTGCTTCTTGAAAAGGCCGGTGCAACAGTGGTGGCCGATGACTTCTGCTCCTCATCCAGGATGTTGTACGACACCGTGTTTTACGATGAAGGCAATCTTTACGATATGATTCCGGCAGTTGCCGACCGGTACCTGAAGCCCTCCACCTGCACGGTTTTTTCACCCGGAGACGACCGAAGAAGAAATCTGATCCGGCTGTTCCGGCAATTTTCCTGCGACGGCGTTGTTTACCAGACATTTGTCGGATGCCATCCCTTTGAAATGGAGCAGGGGTTAACGGCAAAAATATTGAATGCTGAAAATATCGAAACGGACTACAGCCCGGAAGACAAGGGCCAACTGGCAACCCGTGTTGAGGCGTTTGTTGAATCGATTAAAGCCAGAAAAATGAGGAGCAAAAATCCGTGACGTGTTTTTGCGGAATCGATCTGGGATCGGCTGCGATAAAGACCGTGATTATCGACGATGCAGAAGAAATCGTTGCCCACGATATCCGCCTGTCGGGCGGCAATTATCACAAAAATGCCATGGCGGCGCTAAACGCTCTTCTCAGGCAGACCGGAATTGAGCAAAAAGATCTGGCCCGGACATTTTCAACCGGATATGGAAGAAAGCTTTTTACAGACGCTGATGAGTGTATCAGTGAAATAACGGCCAATGCGCTCGGTGCGGCCAGAATTGGAAGGCACACAGGAAACCGCCTGAAGACCATTATCAATGTGGGCGGCCAGGATTCAAAAGTGATCCGGTTAAACGGGGACGGCATCATTGAAAAATTTCTGATGAACGATAAATGCGCGGCCGGCACCGGCAGATTTATTGAAATGAGCTCAAGGAACCTGGAAATGAGTATGGATGAGCTCAGCCGCCATCGACTGGACAGGCAAAACCCGCAGCCGGTGGAGATCAACAACACCTGCGCGGTTTTCGCTGAATCCGAGATCATCGGCCTCCTGGCGAACGGTCATCAAAAAGAAGCCGTTATCGCAGGTGTATTTTACGCCGTTGCCCGAAGAGTGGCCCGGCTGGCGGACAAAGTCGGAATTGAAGACACGGTGTTCTTTGACGGGGGCGCCGCTTTGAATAAGGGCCTTGTGGATGCGCTTGAGGATGAAATCATGAGGGAAGTCGTCGTCCCGGAAATCCCTCAAATCACAACGGCACTGGGCGCGGCCCTTGCGGCGAAAAGAAGTTTTGGAGGATAAAGGGGATACGCAGATTCCCAATCTACTGCTTCCATTGAAAAAAGAACGCTTTAGCACGATGAGCGAACCTTTATGCGCCGGTTTAGCGAAAAGATGAAATACCAGTTGCACCATTTTAAAAATAAAAGGATAAGTCATGAGCGATCAGGCCTCACGCCCTTCAACTCCGAATAATGAAATGAGTCTTTTGGACTTTCTGATGGTGCCGTTGAAACGAAAGCAAATTATCCTTACTTTAACGTTCGGCACGGCGATACTCTCATTTATTTATAGTCTTTTCATGCCAAAACTCTATACGGCGACAGCGATGCTTCTACCTCCGCAGGATTCGGGATCAGGGCTAAGGGTTATCGGGTCATTGAGTGGCGGTGTAGGCGCTATGTTGGACAACTTCCAGGGGAAGATATCGGCCGCCGACTTATATATGGGAATTCTAAAGAGCCGTTCCGCAGCCGATGAGGTCATCAAACGCTTTGATCTTGAAAAGGTTTACGGTGAGAACAGTCGATCTACCATCTACAAAATTCTTTCCGATAGAACGAGAGTGGAAGTTTCCGGCAAGACTCAGATCATTACTTTATCCGTAATGGATTCCAGTGCTGAAAGGGCCGCAGATATGGTGGGTGCTTTTGTTGAGGCGTTGGATCTGATAAATCGCAAAGTGAATATCACGGAGGGGCGCCGAAAGCGTATATTCCTGGAGAAACGGCTAACTATGGTCAAAGCGGATTTAAACGCCGCTGAAAAAAACCTCATGGATTTCCAGCAGAAGTTCAAACTCATAGCTGTTGAGGATCAGGCCCGCACCATAATAGAAGCAGCCGCAAAAATAAAAGCGGAAATTATGTCGACTGAGACGGAATTGGAAGTCATGAAGCAATTTCGGACGGAAAACCTTACTGAAACGAGAATACTAAAAGCGAAAATTTCAGAATTAAAAAAGCAGCTGGAAAAAATTGAAACCGGGACTTTGAAAAAAAACGATGGAGATGACGTAACCAGAGTTTTTGATTCAGCGGGCACATCATTTTCTTTTAATGAAATCCCCGGTTTGAGTATGCAACTGGGGCGACTTCTGCGCGAGGCCAAAGTACAGGAAAATGTATTCGAATTGCTCATTTCCCAATATGAGCTTGCGAAGATTGAAGAGGCTAAAGATATGGACGTGGTTCAGGTTCTCGATAAAGCCTTTCCCCCGGATAAAAAGTCAACCCCCAATAGGTTCCTGATCATGCTGCTTTCCGGAGGTTCAGCGCTGCTTATAGCCATCTTTCTTTCATTTTATCTGGAGTATCTGGATTTTGTAAAAGGTGAGAACCCAGTCCATTATCAAGAATTTATCAATGCCTTAAAATCATGGGAAGGCTTTAACATCTTCAAGGATGACAATGTTAAACAATCTGAAAAAATCGATAATAAAGGCCGTTAAGAGCAATAGTTCGTCCTTTGGGACTTCCGAAAAGATAGTCCGGATGATGCGAGCACGAAAATTGGCTTCATCGTCAAAGAGGCTTGATATTTGCGCCATGCAATTCGCCCATAATCTTCATCTTTCAAAACTTCACTCACTTTCCGGGAAGGTGTGCTTCGAAATTGGCGCCGGATGGGTTCTGAGCCATGCCGTGGTTTGTTACCTTTTAGGCGCGAAAAGAATAATTGCGACCGATATTTTGCCCCTTGCCGTGCCTCAAACACTCCGACGTGCCATCCATGAGTCTGTTATATCCGTAGTCCGTGATATTTTATCCCCGTTTGAGCGGCACGAAACGCTAAGAAGGCGGTTGGATAAACTGCTGGCGATTCGCAGTTTCGGCCCAAAAGAACTCAGGGGGTTAGGCATCGACTATATCGCGCCGATTGATTTTACTAAAGTGAGGTTAGGGATACCCGTGGATTTTGTCTACTCAAATTCGGTTCTTCAGCATGTGCCATGCGAAAATGCTCTTACATTTCTCAGAAATATCGTCTCAGATCTCAATCCCGGCGGAACCATGATTCACTGTATGCATCTGGAAGATATTTTGAATTTTCACGATGAACCATTCGCATTCTTATCGATTCCTAAAAGGGAATATATTGCTTCTATGCAATCAGCAAGGGGCAATAGAATTAGAAAAAGTGGATGGGAAAAGGCATTCAGTGAGTTGCCGCACACAAAAAATATGCTCCTCTATCAATGGACTCGCCAAGACAAAGGGCTTCCTGTTTCAGTCGATCCATCCATCAGTTACATGGATGAAAACGATCTCAGG
>CAYTSY010000031.1:0-16781 GCA_964440555.1 uncultured Desulfobacteraceae bacterium | reverse complement strand
TCAGGACCAGCCACATCGGGATGTTCACTCGAATTTTATCATGAAGGCATTTCTGCTCTTGCCCGTTGGATTCGACGGGTGCGCAGCGGCGATCTTTTTTCGAAATAGAGGCAGGATAGATGTTGTAGGAATAATCGGGCCGCCGTCTATGGGGAAGAACAATGGCAGGTTTACGCAATAAAATTGTGAGCATGAAGCGCCTGAGGAAACGGGTGCAGTGGAAACTTTTTGCCAAAGAGGTTTCCGAAGAGATGCTGATAGGGAACTTGGCCGATTCCGGTCACGTCAGCGCGGGTGATATCGTGATGGTGCATTCGTCTCTTTCCAGCATTGGAAGCGTGACTGGCGGACCGCAGACCGTATGCCATGCTTTCCAGAAGGTGCTGACCGAAACCGGCACCCTGTTGATGCCAGCCTATCATCAGCCTGAGCCTATCCGAAAGATCATCGAAAAGGGTACTATCGTCGATCTGAGAACGGCTGAATCCACGGTGGGCAAGCTTACAAATACCTTTCGCACCTTGACGGGTGTTCGCAGAAGTTCCCACCCTTTCAGTTCGGTTTGCGCATGGGGACGATACTCGCTTGAAATGACCTCCGGTCACGATAAATCCCCGTATATCTGCGGTCCCGGTTCGCCGTTCTTGCAGTTGGTGGAAAGGTCGGGTAAATATATGGGAATCGGCATCGATATTCATGTGGTCGCTTTGTATCATGTACTCGAAGACAACTGGGCCAGCTTCCCGGTAAAAGTTCACGACCCGAGTCCTTTCACTGTTCGGTATATCGATGCCTCTGGCAGATCCGTAGAACGCGAACTCATCTTCTTCGATCCGGTGGTCGCCAAGACCAGGATCGACCACAAGGGCGGCGAATGGATACGCAAGTGGCTTACAAACCACATGCTAAGTGAGGGTATTCTCCATGAGTTCAAATTCGGCCATTCCCTCGTGTGGGTGGTTGACGCGGCGGAGTTTTACACCGAGCTTAAGCGGCTGGCTATGAAAGATATTACTATTTATACCACCGAAGCTGAGTTCCTTGCACTCTAGCTTTGCATCTGATCGCCTATAATCTGGCCCTCCATGGGCGATGATTCTCCTCGACTGGGAGTCGAAAACTCAAACTGCTACTCAACTGGCGAGAAAAATGGCCGGCCGCATCTATTTCCTATTTTCAGCAGACTATGAGTTGTTCTTCGGAGAAAACTATCTGCCGGAGCGAGAGATACTCATCGAACCAACAGAACGGCTCCTCCTGGAATTTGAGCGGCAAGGGGTACCGATTACTTTGTTTGCTGACGTGGCATCCATCTGGAGATATCAGAAACTGGACATGAGATCCGACTATGTGGATCTCTTTGAAAACCAATTGAAGATGGCGATTCGTGGAGGTCATGATGTCCAACTCCATCTGCACCCGCACTGGCTGACATCGGATTTTAACGGTAGAGCATGGTCCATGGATGAATCAAGATTCAAGCTGAGCGATATCGGTTATGGTGGGTGCGAGGGATCTGATGATGCCTCTTCAGAAAAATTGATTTATAGGGGTAAACAGTATCTCGAAGACCTCTTGAAACCAGTCGATTCCCAATTCGAATGTATCGCTTTTCGGGCTGGCGGCTACGGAATCCAACCCGAGGACAAGAAACTGATCCATGCCCTTCTGACACTCGGATTCCAGATCGACAGCAGCATTGTTCCGGGTATGGTTTTCAAGTCCAATGTCAACGCGATCGATTTTCGCAAGATCCCGGCTGAACTGAACTATCGGATGGGAACACGCTTCGGCATCTACAAAGCAGTAGATCGCGGGATTTTCGAAATTCCGGTTGCCGCCTATCGATACACCGTTTGCCGGACGCTGCTGCATCGGTTGCTGACCTTGGGAAGAATTCGTCACCTTCTTAGAAATGGGATGTCGAGGACAAAAACCGTGTTTGCCCGGAGAGGGAGAGGCATACAGTCAACCGGCTTGTTTAAAAGAATATTCTTTCGATTTTTGAGCCTGGAGTTTTTTGTCTTGGAATTCAGCGGTCCCTATGTCGATGTCGAGTGGATGGTTAAAAACACCCGGAAACTGGTAGACCGTCATCTCCGGGAAGAGGCGGACCTGTATCTTTCCGTATCTTGCCACCCAAAGAATATGTATGGCACGACTATCTGCGCGATACGAGAATTCTGGGGACAAATACTGCAAACCTACGGCGCCAGAACGGAGGCCATCACTTTCCAGCAAGCCGGTAGAAAACTGGTAGCAGAGAACCGGACGTGGGATCGACGGGAAGCAAACGAAAATTCGGTCGGGATGCGTTGACCGTGAGCACCGGTGTTTATCTGACAAGCTTTTTCAAATCCTATAGATTCAGAAATAGAGGGTTCGAGTCCAAAAGCCTTATTCTCGCGGTAGGACTGGGGGGCGGGCAGGCAATTCATATCCTGGTGGCCCCGGTGCTGACCCGTCTGTTTGCCCCGGAGGCCTTCGGCGTTCTGGCCGTTTACATGTCCTTCAGCACGATCTTGGCGGTGGTCTCCAGCCTTCGATACGATGGTGCGCTGATGATCACCGAAGAACCGGTCGAGACGGCTAACTTGGCGTCTCTCTGCGTCCTGGTGAGTTTCCTGTTGTCCGTTCTGATCCTGGGAAGTGTGTTCCTGGTTTTCCGATTGAACCTTAAGATGCCGTCCCAGATCGCCCAGGTGGGGTGGAGCCTTTACCTGATTCCTTTGGCGGTTTTCGTCCTTTCTTCTCAGAACATTCTCAGGCTTTGGTGGATCCGACAGGATCGATTCAAGTCGGTCTCTTACTGCAGCTTTTTTCAGGCGGCGGCGGAGAACAGTGTAAAGGTTGCCGGAGGTGCAGCGGGGCTTTTAAGCCCCTTCGGATTGATACTCGGCCATCTGGCGGGTGCCACGGCCGGTGTGTGGTATCTGGTCTCGAAGTTTAAAGGATACGAGCTGACAGGCAAACTACTAAAGAGCGTTAACAAAGAAAAAATGTGGGAGGCGGCGTCCCGCTACCGCTCATTTCCCCTCTACAATTCATGGTCTTCCCTGATCAATGTGGTGTCGATCCAGGTTCCTGTTCTCATGCTGGGTTGGACTTTCGATATCGAGAAAGCAGGGTTCTATCTTTTGGCCCACCGGGTGCTAAAGCTTCCTCTGCGATTGATGGGGCAAGCGGTCTCCGATGCCCTATTTAGGGAGGTGGCGGATCGCCGGCGAGGATGCAGACCGATCTTGCCTTTCGTGGTCAAGGTACTGCTGTTTTTAACGGTTATCATCTCCATCCCCCTTTCGGTGGTACTTGTTGCTGGGAGACCTATCTTCGAAGCCGTTTTCGGGAAGGCTTGGAGCATTTCCGGGGTGTACGCCACAATTATGACCCCATGGGTCGCCATGCAATTTTTGGCCTCCGCCATTAGTTCCGTATTTGTCGTATTGGAAAGGAACAAGTTGCTTTCCGCACTGCAGGTGATGCTACTGGTAAGCACATTGGCTCCTTTTCTGATTGCACGACTGTTTGCGTACGACCATGTGCAGTCCATGGCTTTGCTCTCCGTTTTCAGCTTCATCGCCTATTCGGCATATGGCGTATCGGCCGTGTGGATCTGCCGTAGCCACGACCGGTCGGCATTGGACCCATGATCCAACGGCACTGGCAAAAACTCGACTGGATCTGCGATGGAAGATCCGGCAATGGAATCCGCATGAGAGGATGGGCCGTTGGGCACTGAGAAGAGTTCGTTTCAGCGCGGTATCTTTTGCTTTTCTTTCGATTTTGAACTGGCGTGGGGGAACTTCGACCGGTGGGATCGGGAAAAGCTCGAAATAAAATGCCGCATCGCCCGTGAATCCGTTCTGCCCCGGTTGCTCGAGATACTGCAACGGCATTCTATATCTGCCACCTGGGCGGTGGTCGGGCATTTGATGTTGGGAGAATGCGCGGGATGCCATGGAAATCCCACTCCGAAACATTCCTGGTTTCCGGAGTGGTACGCTATCGATCCAAAAGGCCGGGAAAGCGAACACCCGGGATGTTATTCGCGATCCTTCCTGAGAAAACTCGCCGAATTGATTCACCCGCAAGATATCGGACTCCACGGTTTCTCCCACTGCATTTGGGGTGATCCCGGATGCAGCGCGGCCGTGGCCGCCGTCGAGATGGACAATGCCCTTAGGGCTGCTGCGGGACTTAACATCACTCCCAAGTCCTTTGTCTTCCCCCGCAACTCAATTGGCCACCTGGACGTGTTGGCCGCTTCCGGAATTCGGATTTTCAGAGACCGGCGATTCAGCAAGTTTCAAAATTCCTCCCCCCCGATCCGGAGAGGGCTCCATTTCGTTAGCCAATTCGTCGGGCTCGGACCACCGACTGTGATGCCTCGAACCGATCACGGCATGGTTTGCATCCCCTTTTCGAGTTTGTATCCATCCATGGACGGCATCCGTCGACTCATTTCGGTGCCCGCAAGGGTAAAACGAGCCGTCAAAGGGATGAAAAGGGCCTTCCTGGACCGGGGAGTTTACCACTTGACGACTCACCCCGTCTACCTGGCCTACGAGGACACACGCACGGAAAAACTTTTGGAAGGCCTGGAGCACATTTTCGCCCAGGCAGCAAGCTTCAGGGATCGGGGCGAGCTGGACACACTCAACATGCACCAGATTGCCATGGCTCTTGAAGAAACCGCATCGTTATAGAGGTTGTTGATGTCTACGGTATTCTTTGTCCTGCTGCATGTGTTTATACTTTTCGTAATGATCATCTGCTGGAAGGCGGACAGCGGCAACCGCGTTGTCTTTACTCCCTTCGTCTTGTTTGTCGCGGTAGAGATTGTCTTTACTTGGAGCACATGGCTACTATTGCTCGATACCGATGTACGAGTCGGCAGCTACGAAATCATGACATCGCTCACGGCAACGTTGTGCTTCTGCATCGGGTTTTTATTAACTTCCAAGTATATTCGCGATCGTTGTGGTTATCCCGCAAGCCATTTTCAACTTCAGAATTTTTTGGAAAGGCCGATTCTTCGCACCGCTCCGGCCAATGCTTATATCGGAGCTTTTTTAGTGTTGATCATTATCGGGGTCGCCTGTGGCACCTACTATTACCAGGGGCAGCCGCCGACAATTCAGGCAGTTGCCAAAATTGCGGCGGAAAGAGAGCTCTCGGAAGAAATCCAGTCCGAAGTACATGATATCGTGGTGTTCGGAAGGAGAGAACTGACGAAGGGACACTTTTTCGGCGGAGAGTACCGCGGTCAAGGAGTCTTCAGAAGCTTTATGGTTGCCGCATGGACCTACGGGATGGTCTTAGCGAGTGTCCTGGCGATGATCGACCGGAAGAGGAGATGGTGGCTGATGGTGGCCCTATTTTTTATCGGAGCCTTTTATTATGTCGCGGGCACGGGCGAGAGGAGTCGATTTGCCTGGTCGGTCATCATCACGCTTATCGGAGTATCTTTCGTGAGCAAGATCAGTATGAGAAAAATGGTGGTCGTGGGTGCAATTTTATTTTGCTTTCTGATCATGATGACAGTTTTCTTGAAGCGTTACAAACCCGTTGAGATCGAAGGCGAACTGGCTTCAAATGTTGTTGCGGGTATCGCCAATCGGATCGTTTCCGGAAACAAAATAAGCAACGTCAGGATAATGAACTTTCTCGATGACGGTCTTTTGCATTATACTTACGGCGGAAACCACCTGAGAGAATTCTTGAACGTATTGCCCGGAATTCACCATCCCCCACTAGGGCACGAGGTAAGCGAAATCGTCCATCCCGGTAGGACTACCTATCTGAACGGCACCTATTTGTCCTTGGTGTATATTGATTTTGGCTTTGCCGGCATCGTTCTGATCTATTTTTTACTGGGCGCCTTGGTGCGGGTCGGCTTTTTCTTTTTGCTCAAATTGCACCGATATCCTGCCAATATCGCTTTTTTGAGCCTATCCGTCTACAATTTGGGGAAAATGGGAATGGAATCTGGAATAACTTCATTTTTGGTCGGCATGTTGCCTGTTATACTGACTCACTGTTGCATCCTCCTTGTATTGCACTGCCTGGGGTATGCTCCCATTGTGCGGTGGGAGGGTGCCCGATGAATGTCCTCTACATCACGGTTCAAAATTTGAGGCGTCCCGGAGGTGCTCGGAGCCATGTTCTCGGGTTTTGCCAAGGGCTTGAATTCCTGGGGGCGCATGTCAAACTGGTAAGCCCGTATGGTTCGAAAGAAGAGTCTTCCAGAGAATCATTTCCCATATTTCACCGAGTCTTGCACCTGCTAAGGTTGATTGCCGTGCGGCGTGAGATCGTTGACTGCATTAAATCGGGCTGGCCTGACGTGGTCTACTATAGAAGAGGCTACGTAAACCCTGGAATGCTCACGGCCTTTCGTTCAAAAAGGGCCAAGGTTTTTCTTGAAATGAACGGAATTCTTGAAAATGAGAGCTACAATTTCGTTCGCCATGTGGTGTCGAAAACATCGGCTTGGATTGATCGCTATCGATTCAGAAAGGCGGACCTACTCGTCGCGGTATCGGACGGGTTGAGGGAGCATTTGCTTTCGACTTACACCCGGATCGAGCCGCAGAAGGTCATTGTCGTTGTGAACGGGGTCAACACCAACGTGTTTTTCCCTCGAGATCGGTCCGAGTGCCGGAAAAGGCTTGGAATCGATCCCGAAGCATTTCTTGTCGTTTTTGCCGGAAAAATAGCCGAGCGGCACGGATTGCAGACGGCGGTGCGGGCGATGGGGCTGCTGAAGAAGACCCAAAACGGTAGGGCCAAACTGCTGATAGTGGGAGATGGGCCGGCCATGAAAGTGGCAAAGAAGGCGGTTGCATCTACAGGCATGGAAGAATCAATCCACTTTACTGGTATGCAGCCCCAGACCGAGTTGGGTTGGTATATTGGGGCAGCTGACTTGTGTATCTCGCCCCACTCCGCATGGCCGACGAACAGCATCGGGGTGTCTCCCCTGAAGATCTTCGAATATCTGGCATGCGATCGCCCCATCGTCTGTTCTGAGGTGAAAGGGATTTCCGGGATCGTGGAAAATCTCGGAAATACGGCAAGAATTACACTGGTTCCGCCCGACGATCCACTCGCGCTGGCCGAGGCTATCGAGAACGCAAAGAAATCCGGAATAAAGCGCTTTGTCGAACCAGGTACGATCATGGAGAAGATCTCCTGGAAGAATCGTGCAGGAATCGTATTAGAACACATGAACCGGTTAACGCTGGGGAATTCTGCCATCGACCGATTGGAAGGCTTTGATTTAAAATGAAGCACATCGTTTCGAATATCCGGCGCCAAGCGGACAGGAGCGTTTTCGCCAGGATCGACGAGGCCGCGGAACGACTCCGTAAAAGACTCGAACAGTTGGACTTGGACCGCCTGCCCACCTCCTCCTATAACCACCGATATCTACGCAGGATCCTTCGCGATCCGACCCGGATGCTTCAAAAAACAAGCGCTCTGCTGGCCCTTGCGGTGGAGTCGAGCCGAATTCCCCTTGAGGAATTTGTGCTGGTCGATTATGGTGCTGGCGGAGGACTTCAGTCCTTTCTGGCCTCTGAGGTAGGGATCGGCAGAGTTATTTATAACGACATCTATGATGTTTCCTGCCGGGATGCGTCGATTTTGGCGGCGGTCCTGAACGTCAACGTCCACGCCTTTGTTTGCGGTAACATCGACGAACTCATTGCCTATCTCGATAACCAGAGATTGAGTGTGGACGCCATCATTTCGAGCGACGTGATCGAGCACATTTATGACATCGAGGCATTTTTGAGAAAGATGCCTCTCCTTTCCGACCGACTCTATCGCGTGATCCACGCATCGGGTGCAAACGGCAAGAACCCTTTTCTGGCGTGGCGGTTTAAAAAGAACCATCGTACCGTTGAATACGAAGATCGAGAGAGACTGCCGGGATGGAAGGATCGGGATACGCTTCGAAGCTTTCTCGAAGTACGAAAGGACATAATTACCAGCCGCGTTCCTGACTTGTCCAAGTCCGAAGTCGAGAAACTGGCTCAGCTCACCCGAGGACTGCAAAAAACGGACATCGAAAAATGTGTGGATGAATACATGGAAAAGGGAGACATTTCCTACCGACCGGAGCATCCGACCAATACCTGCGACCCGAGCACAGGCAACTGGGCCGAGCATCTCATGAACACCGAATGGATAGAGAGCATCCTTATGGACGAGGGCTTTGCCGTGACGACCTTAAGCGGATACTGGCCCAGATACCGTTCGTTACCCAAAAGGCTCGTCGGATCTGTCCTCAACGTGTGCATCCGATTGCTGGGGGTAAAAGGACTGTATATATCTCCGTACTATGTAATTTGTTCGCAATGCAACTCGCCTACATGTTGTCGCGCTCGCACTCGAAACGGATAAATAATCGATATGGAGCTTAAACTCGTTACCATTCTCGGAGCCCGCCCCCAGTTTGTCAAGGCGGCGGTGGTATGCAAGGCTATTGCCAATCACAACCAAAGGGGCGGCTCTCACAGTACTCGAATTTGCGAAACCATTTTGCATACCGGGCAGCATTACGACCGAAACATGTCCGATATTTTTTTTGAAGATATGGATATTCCAGGAGCCCATTGCCATCTGTGCGTTCGGGAGTCGTCACACGGGGCCATGACGGGTCGAATGCTCGAAAAAATAGAAAAAATACTGGTTGATGAACGACCGGACGCTGTCCTGATCTACGGGGATACAAATTCGACTCTGGCGGGAGCGCTGGCGGCCGCAAAGCTCCACATCCCGATAGCCCACGTAGAGGCGGGGCTGCGGGCCTACAACCGTAAAATGCCTGAGGAAATCAACCGTGTTATAGTGGATCATGTGGCGGATCTGCTATTTTGCCCCACAGAGACCGCCGAACGGAACCTGAAGAAAGAAGGCATCGTCAATGGGGTACATCTTGTGGGAGACGTGATGTACGACGCAGCCTTGATGTTCGGGAAAAAGGCGCGCGAAACATCCAGTATCCTGAGGAAACTGAACATTGCCCCCAAATCCTATACCCTGGCCACCATACACCGGGCAGAAAACACCGATGTCCCCGAAAACCTTCTGAACATCCTTAAGGCCCTGGAGAAGGTTCCCTTTCCGGTTATTTTTCCTGTCCATCCCCGGACCCGCAAACTGATGGATCGCCTCGACAAGGGCCACTCGACAACGCATGGGCGAAATCCGATTTTCATCGACCCGGTGGGATTTGTCGACATGGTTCGACTCGAGCAGGAGGCCCGCCTGATTTTCACCGACTCCGGGGGTGTGCAGAAAGAGGCTTACTTTCACCGGGTGCCCTGCATCACATTGCGGGAAGAAACCGAATGGGTGGAAACGGTAAACTCAGGCTGGAACCGTCTGGCTGGTGCGGATACCCAAAGAATTCTCGAAGCTTTTCACAAGCCCTTTGATGGCCAACCCAACGAGGCCTATGGGGACGGCAGTGCTGCCGAAAAAATCGTGGAGATCCTGGATAGGTGTTGATTTGCCTGTGGCATACGAAAGGGCAGAAGATCGTTAGTCGCGCCGCAATATGGGCTTTGATGCTTGTATCGATGGCGTTCGCTTCCGAAGCTTTGGCAGCCGTTTCGATCGGATCCTTGGGCGACGATTTCAATCTCGCGATCTCCTCGCTCGGGGCAACCAGAGAAACGCTGTGGATCGACCAACCCTGCCGTGTGGTGGCAGATGTCCAAATCCCCGAATCCATAACTGTGAAGGTGCTATCGGGTGGAACGATCCACCAGGGTCATCATACGGTCATCTTCAACGGCTTGCTGGAGGCGGAAAATTACCGAATTTTCACCGGAGAGGGCCGTCTGAAGATTCTCAACAATCCCGAGGTGAGACTGGAGTGGTTCGGCGTCGACTCGACTGAGGCAGCCGCGACCAACAGCCGCCGATTGGCCCAAGGACTCAATGCCCTGCCCGATCGTGGCGGGTGCAAAGTGACGCTGGATCGGCCCGGAAACTATTTCATCGACACATCTCTGGAAGTAACCACGGGAAATCGTGTTTTGCAATTCGGGCCGGAGGTGATGTTTACCATGACTCGAAAGAAGGACGGACTTTTAATCCACGGAAACAATGCACAAAATCGAATATCGGATATCGTTGTCAAGAATTTCGTTCTGAACGGGAGCGGAAACTCCATCTGTGGCATCAATGTCATGTACTGCGACCGACTGATCCTTGAAAATTGTCGCGTGTGGAACAACAGTTTTGATGGGATCTATTTTGGAGGTATCGGCGTCGACACATCGTGGGACTGCAAGATTATCAACTGCGAGATTTCCAACAGCGGGGTATTCGGAATCATCGCCGTCGGAACCCACAATCTGGAAGTAGCTGGCTGCAAGGTTTACCAATGCACCAATAAACGAGGATGTGCCTCCGCCATCCAGATAAAAAATTCAATAAACTTTAATGTCCATCACAATTTCACAGACGGCGGGGAGCACGGCATCAACATTCGATGCTCCTCAAAGGGGTCCGACACGACCGGTATATGCGAAAACAATGAGTCCCGAAATGCGGTGAAAGCCGGAGTATACATTCACCATGACACTATCGACGGCGGTGCCGGTGAACTTCACGATGTGGTTATCCGAAGCAACCGGATCTACAACACGGGGTGGATGTTCCTTTCCGTTTCCGCAGCCGCCGACCATATGGCAACCGATATTCTGGTCACAGGCAATATAGGCCAAAGCGCCGGATCCAATGGAATGAATTTCACCAATGCCAGATCAGTGACTTGCAGAGACAACCAAATGTCGGGCATCCATGGAAGAGGCTTGGTTCTTGTCAATGTGGTGTCGTCGACATTTTCAGGCGGACACATCAAAAGATCCAAAAACACGTCCTATCCGGTCGTCATAATCAGAAACGGCCGCCATAATGCCTTCACAGACTTGACCCTGTCTCAATCCTTTTCCCTGCAGCCGTGCATACTGGAGGAAGATGGCTCCGATTTCAATGTCTTTACCGGTAATAAGATCATCGGGTGCGACTCTAATCAAATGTTTCGATTGGCAGGTAAAAACTCACGGTTTTCTTCTGCCCCAGTGCCGTAATGTAGGCCAACCAGGCTGCCTCGGCTTACGGCGCGTGAACCGCATTCTGGACTGTAGTAAAGCCACGCGCAGCCGACCAAGATCCAGATCCAACCCATGACTCGAATCGTTTCAATAGATCAACGCAACTTAAAATCGGATCCGAATTCTCCACAGATCGTCCACGTCATCACGACTTTCAACCATCGGGCTGGAGCCGCTTTACGAATGTACAAACTGCTCCGGGCGTTCAAGGATGCTGGCTATGCCGTGGTGCTGGTCGTGGGACGCGATTTCAATCCCGCAGAGGACTGGGATCTGAGCGGGATGGCTGTTTACAGGGTGTCCTCTCTGGTCAAGTACATTGATCCTCTCAGGGATCTCAGAGCCCTTCGGGATCTTTTCCGGCTGTTTAGAAGGATACGACCCTACGCTGTGCATACTCATCTGGCCAAGGCGGGAATTTTAGGCCGGTGGGCGGCATTTCTCAGCGGAACCCCGTTGATCCTTCACACCGTCCACGGCCCCACGTTCCCGGCGGTCTATTCCTCTCACCGGCGCTTTATCTACTGGTTTCTCGAACTGGTTATGGGCAGAATCACGGATCATTTCGTCTTCGTGGGGCAGGAACTGTGCAACGATTACGTGAATGGCGGCGTTTGTAGCATGAAAAGCGCGGTGATTGTTCGGACGGGGCGAGCCGACGCCGAGCTCGACGCACTGGAGGCTACCGACCCGGCCGATTTGAGAGCGATCCGTCGCTCGTTCGCCGGGGACGACCAGTTCCTGATGGCCTGCGTGGGGCGGGTCGTTCCGGAAAAACAGCAGAACCATGCCATCCGGGTGCTGAATCACCTCAGATCATCGGGCGTCGATGCGAAACTGGTGGTGGTCGGAGAGGGGCTGCTCAAGGAAGAAAAGCGATATATCCATTGCCTGCATGACATAGTAGCCGAGCTTGAACTGGAGAGATGGGTTGTCTTCGCCGGGCATCGCGAGGACGCCATGAAAATCATGGCGGCTTCCGATGTTGTGCTGCATACCTCGAAGCGAGAAGGCCTGCCAAATGTGCTCGTCGAGGCCGCGCTGGTGAAAAAGCCGGTCGTGACCTATGCCGTTTCCGGTGCCAGAGAGCTAATTCGAGACGGAGTGACCGGCTTTATCGTTGACCAAGGCGACGTCCAGGGGGCTTCGGATCAACTGTTGTTCCTGCAACGGCATCCCGAGGCCGCCCGGGAGATGGGACTAAAAGCATATCGGGCGGTGTCCGCTGAATATCGTGAAAGTGCCATGATCCGAAAAAAACTGGCGTTTTACAGAAATCTCTTCGATAGGGTTCGAATCCCTGGTCCGGCACAGAACCCGGAAAGTCGAAAATGAAAACCAGTGAGCGCACGGGGTCTGTCTCCGGACCGGAGCAAGCGAAAAAAGACAGCTCGACCGGTTCGAAGGGTTCCATCAAGAACGTGTTTTCCATCGACGTCGAAGATTTTTTCCACGGGAAGGCATTCCGGTCCATCCCCCGAAGCGACTGGCCTCTCCTTACCGGAAGGGTAGAGGCCAACGTCGATATTCTGCTTGAGTTATTGGAACGATACAACGTCAAATCGACCTTCTTCTTTCTTGGATGGATTGCCGAGCGATACCCGAACCTTCTGAGAAAAGTGGCTTCCTGCAAACACGAAATCGCCAGTCACGGCCACTGGCACGATTCCGACATCGCGTCACCGGATGAATTGTACCGGGACATTCGAGCGGCCAAAGAAATGATCGAAGGCATTCTCGGAGAACGAGTCCTTGGACTTCGCTTGCCCAGTTTCGTCAACCCGGCATCGAGAGAATGGTTCCTGGACGCCGTTGAGGCGGCCGGTTATCTCTACGATTCGAGTCTGTATCCACCGTATCACCCCTGGTACGGTTGGAATGCCGCAACCCGGAGGCCCCACAAGGTTCGGTCGAATCTTTACGAGATCCCAATGAGTTCGATTCGGATCAGAAATATCGAACTGCCCATGGGAGGAGGCGGTTACTTTCGACTGCTGCCGACCCGGTCGTTCGTAAAAGGCATCTCTCTCTTGAACCGTAACAACCAATCTGCCGTGATGTACATCCACCCATACGACATCGACGAGAAAAGCCCCAGTCCCAAACCTATCATCAAGAAAATTAGGCGCGGAATCCGGATGGGGAATCCGTTGCACAAAATTGGGCGCGTCTTGGGTGCTTTTCCGTTCGTACGAATGATTGAACTGCTGCCCCAGCCCTCCCCATCGGCATTCCCGGAAGCGTGACCATGAAGATTTTTATTTTGACCCAGGAAGAGCCCTTCTATCTTCCTCGACTTTTCCTCGGCCTCTTCGAAAAGAGCCGGGAAATAGTGGGAGTAGGTATCGGGAAGAGACACAACACCTCTTTTCATAAAATGGCATTGAAACATTTTCACTTCTTCGGCCCGAAAGACTTCATCGTTCACAGCGCGTTGTTCAGTATCTACAAGTTTTCCGATTGGTTGAGTTCGGGTCCAGACCGGTGCCATTCCATCAAAAAAGCAGCCAAACTTTTCGATATCCCCGCCCTGCAAGTACCGGATGTGAACGATCGCGGGTTTATCCGACTGCTAAAAAATCGCTTCAATCCTGATCTCGTGGTAAGTGTTTCGTTCAGCCAGGTTTTAAGAAAGGATTTTCTGAACGTTCCTTCCCTTGGATGCATCAACCTGCATTCGGGTCTCCTGCCGAAATACCGGGGAATGCTCCCTACGTTCTGGGCAATGGCCAACAACGAAAAACAGACCGGGGTCACAGTGCATTTTATCAACGAAAAGATCGATCAGGGAGAAATTATTCTCCAGTACATGGTTCCGATCGAAGGCCATGACACATTGAACACGCTGATCAAAAAAAATAAGGAGGCCGGGTTGGCGGCACTCTTGGACGCCATCGAACGTATCAGGAGCCAGCGATTAAGGACCAGTGAAAACGATCCCGGCAAAGGATCGTATTATTCGTTTCCCACCCGTGAAGACTCCGCCCGTTTCAAAGCAATGGGGTGGAAGGTCCGGTAGGAATGACTTCCACCATCCGGCACCCGGTTTTTCGTGTGCCGATGCCGATTGGGTAATACATCCAGAGAAGGTCTGAATATGAAATCTTTTTTCAAAACACCGGAAAGAAAGCAACGGCAAATTCTCATGGCCGGCGATCTGGCTGTGACAGCTTTCGCTTTGGCCCTTACCTTTCTTCTCCAGATCATCGTTCTCGATCGGATTGAAGCGTTTACAGGCCCAGTCGCACGTCTTCCACTTCTTCCGAAAATCATCGCCATTACCAATCTCTGCATCATGTTCACAGGCGTTGTGCTGTTGTTCGGTCTGGTGTATCTTTCGGTTTTCCACGTGATCGGGCTCTACGAAATCGAGGTGGTTTTCGATCGAAAGCGAAGTGTCACCAAATCGCTTGGGGGGGTCGGCATTGGAATTCTGCTGATGGCCGCCATTCTAAACCTTCTCTCCAGAAGTATCTTTACGCCGCAACTGTGGGCCTTTCATGCGGCGACCATGTTCACCTTGCTCTTTTTCTGGAGATTCTTTTTTTTCAATAGAATCTCCTCGGCGGACCCCTACGAGGTACTCGTCATCGGGAACGACCCTTTGTCGTGCAAAGCCATGGAGCACCTGAACGCCAACGGGAGCAGGCGCTTTTTCAGATTTCACGTCGTCAACAAGGAGGAGTTTTTCAAGAATCTCCACGGTCCTCTCGCAAAAAACGGTCGCTACCACATGATCGTTTATCCCTTCCTCGAAAGGCCGACGAACGATGAACTGATTATGCTCCTTAAGAAAAAATTCGATGGCGTCCGGATTTGCAACAGTTTGACTTTTTACAAAACGGGTACCGACAGTTATCCGGTTCTAGATCTCAACGCCCAGTGGCTCATCGATCTGTCCGTATCTTTGAGCCTGAAGGGTAACGTCCATCAAAGGGTCAAACGGGTGGTGGACATCGTGGTCTCGTCGACAGCCGTTTTTTTTGCTCTGCCGCTTTTCGTGTTGATCGCCCTTCTGGTCAAGTTGACTTCCAGGGGGCCTGTGTTTTACCTCCAGGAACGATTGGGTATGAACGAAAAACCTTTCATGCTCTATAAATTCAGAAGCATGATTACGGATGCTGAAAACGACAGCGGGCCGGTCGCGGCGATAAAAAACGACCCGAGGGTGACCACAGTAGGAAAATTTTTAAGAAAAACTCACTTTGATGAACTTCCCCAGTTAGCCAATGTGCTCAAAGGAGATATGAGTATCGTGGGACCCAGACCTACGCGTCCGTTTACTGCAAACACGCTGGCCAAGGAGTTGCCATTTTACTTCCTGAGGTTTTATGTAAAACCGGGGCTTACCGGTTGGGACCAGGTAAATGGCGACTCCAGAGATTCCATGAAGGGACTTCAAAAAAAATTGGAATATGAACTTTTCTATATAAATGAATACTCTTTACTGCTGGATGTGGAAATTTTACTCAAAACCTTTAAAAAAGTTTTCATGGCTGCGGGGCAGTAAATCAGTGATGAGTGATGAGGGAGGGTTGACGTGAATGTCTTGATCACCGGCGGATGCGGGTTTATCGGGTTGAACCTGATTGAGGCCCTGCTGAAAGACTGCGGGAGAACGAAAATCAGGATTCTGGATAATCTGTCCGTGGGGACGCCCGAAGACCTGGAATCGGTGGCGGCATTTCGACGGGTCGCTGCCGATGCTGTCTGCGGCGAACCGGACGGCGTCGTTGAGCTTGTGGAAGGCGACATCCTGGATCGGGAAACAACCCGCAAGGCCTGTGCGGGAATCGACGCCATGGTTCATCTGGCAGCCAATACCGGGGTAATGCCATCCATCGAAAACCCCCTGTCGGATTGCCTCACCAATGTCATTGGCACCCTCAATTGCCTGGAGGCCGCACGGATAAACCGGGTAAAACGGTTCGTCTTTGCCTCATCCGGCGCGCCTCTGGGAGAGCAGATCCCGCCCGTTCATGAGCAAATGGTTCCCCGGCCCGTATCCCCGTACGGCGCATCCAAACTCAGCGGCGAGGGGTATTGTTCAGCCTACTATGGATCTTTTGGATTGGAAACGGTGGTTCTTCGATTTGGAAACGTATATGGACCGCATTCCACCCATAAGGGAAGCGTGGTGGCTCTGTTTATCCGGAATCTTTTCGGATCCGATCCGCTCACGGTCTACGGAGACGGGAATCAGACCCGCGATTTTGTTTATGCCGCGGATCTGGTGCAGGCCATACGCCTTGCACTTGAAACACCTGGTATCGGGGGGGAGGTTTTCCAGATTGCAACGCATCGTGAACACACCGTGGATGAGACCGCATCGATCCTCAACCGGCTGGCCCTCAAATATCTGGGGCGGCAAAGCGAGATTGTGTACGAAGGCGCCCGTAAGGGAGAAATTTTGAGAAATTTTGCAGATATCGCCAAGGCAAATCAGCGGCTTGGGTTTGAACCCGCATATGATTTTGAAACCGGACTGGAAAAGACCTTTGTCTGGTTTCTGGAAAGAATGCAGGCCGAAAACCGGCATATCGAAGGGTAAGCGATTACAATTGACGGCGTCGTAAAAAGTCTGATTTTTCACCACGAAGTACACGAAGAGCACGAAAGGGCATAAGAATATATAATATTTTCAGC
>CAYTSY010000030.1:25308-27685 GCA_964440555.1 uncultured Desulfobacteraceae bacterium | reverse complement strand
AAATCCACGGGAATTTCCTCCGTCCGGATGGTTTCACCGCATTCTCCATCGAAATAAACGGCTTTCATGTCGATCAGATCGATAACGCCTGATAGCTCCCCTTCCAGGCCGATGGGCATCTGCAACGCGACGGCATTATGCCCGAGCTTTTCTTTAAGCTGCTCGATGACTTTCATTGGGTTGGCGCCGTTTCGGTCGCATTTGTTGATAAACGCCAGGCAAGGGACATGATACCGGGCCATCTGATGATCCACGGTAATGGACTGGGACTGGACGCCGCCGACCGAGCACAAGACCAGAATGGCGCCATCGAGTACCCTCAGGGATCGTTCAACTTCAATCGTGAAGTCCACATGTCCGGGTGTGTCAATGATGTTGATCTCGTTTTCTTTCCAGTTGATATTGGTCGAAGCTGAGGTAATGGTGATGCCGCGTTCTTTTTCGATCTCCATAAAATCCATGGTGGCGCCGACGCCGTCTTTTCCCCTGACGTCGTGAATGGCATGAATTCTTTGCGCATAGAAAAGAATCCGCTCAGTCAGCGTTGTTTTTCCGGCGTCGATATGAGCGCTGATTCCGATATTTCTTACCTTTTGAATGTCTTTTTCCATCTTTTTTAAGTTTTCAATCAAAATGTTTAAGGTTCCAATAAAACAAAATCCCCTTATCGGCGTAGTGTCGGCCAGGGGATAAGCAAAAAGAAGCATAGAAAGTACGCATGAGCCCAGTTGGAGGCAAAGCTAATGAAAATGGTCTTTTAGCCTTTTAAAGAAACAAAAGTCAAGAAATATTTATATGCCATTGAGTTTGTCTATTTATATCACTCAAATGCCGACTTGACTTAATTCATGATTTGAGTGATATAAACTGTAAAAAATTGGGAGAAAAATATGAACTTGCGCGAATACTGCCCAAAAAAGATTATGAGCGCCGAACAGGCGGTAGCAAAAATTAAAAGGGGAAGCCGGGTTTTTATCGGAACCGGGTGCGGAGAGCCCCAGCATTTGATTCATGCCATGGTTAACGATGTTGCGTTGCAGGACATCATGGTTTATCAGATGCTGTCTTTCACCCTGGCAAAATACGTGGACGACCCGTCCTTTTTACGACGGTTTTCCTTAAAGCTGTTTTTTATCGGACGTGAAATGCGAAAAGCCGCTTTTGAGGGGAAAATCGATTATATTCCGGTTTATCTGTCGCAAATCCCCCGATTGTTTTACAGTCATCGTATCGGTCTGGATGTGGCGCTGATTCAAGTGAGTCCGCCGGACAAGTTCGGGTATTGCAGCCTCGGCGTGTCGGTGGATATCACCCGGGCAGGGATGGCCAACTCCAAAATAATTATCGCCCAGGTAAACCCCAGAACGCCCAGAACCTGGGGGGACAGCTTTGTTCATGTGGATGAGATCGATTATTTTGTATTGCATGAGGAGCCGATTGTCGAATCCCTTCCGGATTTAACAAAATACAACGTAGTGGCAAGAAGAATCGGCCATTACGTATCCCAGCTTGTCGATGACGGGGCAACCCTGCAAATCGGCTTCGGCACTCTGCCCAACTTTATTTTGCAGCACCTGGATACAAAAAAGGATTTGGGAATTCATACCCAGTTGATCACTGACGGCCTGATTCCACTTTTGGAAAAAAAGGTCATTACGAATAAAAAAAAGAACCATATTCCCGGACGCGTGGTGGCGTCCCTGTGCATGGGGTCTGAGGCCCTGTACCGCTATGTGGACAACAATCCCGTGTTTTATTTCAGATCCTCCGAGTATGTGAATGATCCCAACGTGATTGCGCAAAACGATAATCTTGTATCCATCAGTTCCGCCCTGGAAGTTGACCTGACCGGTCAGATCTGCACGGATTCCGTGGGTTACCTTTTTTACAGCGGCATCGGCGACCAAGTGGATTATCTTCGCGGAAGCGCCATGTCCAAAGGGGGGTTTTCCATCATCGCTCTCCCTTCGACAGCTCAAGGCGGGCAGGTTTCCAGAATCGTCTCGCATCTGAGCGAGGGCGCCGGCGTTGCCACAACCCGGGGCGACGTTAATTTTATCGTAACGGAATACGGCATTGCCGAGCTCCAGGGAAAAAGCATTTACCAGCGGGTGATGGAGCTTGCACAGATCGCCCACCCCAAATTCCGGCATGACCTCATTCAGCTCGCCAAACAGCGGCATTACATTTTCCAGGACCAACTCCCCCCGACGCAGCAGGATCTTTTGTTTCTTGAAAATTACAAAACCAGTTTCCAACTGAAAAACGGCAAAACCGCAGAATTCAGACCGTTGCTGCCTTCGGATGAATTCGGGTATCGAAATTTCTTTTATTCTCTGCAGGATAAAACCATCTATTTCCGATTTTTTTACATCCG
>CAYTSY010000030.1:5268-25298 GCA_964440555.1 uncultured Desulfobacteraceae bacterium | reverse complement strand
TCGCATGAAGTGGTTCAGAAGCATTGGGCAAGCATTGATTATCGCAAAAACATGTCCCTTATTGGTCTGGTCCAGCGCGGCGGGCATAAAGAGATCATTGCCATCGGTTCATATGCGGAATCGGAAGGCAGCCGGGCTGAAATCGCATTTGTCGTCAGGGAGGATTACCAGAACAGGGGCATTGCCTCTTATCTGATCAACCAGCTTGAAAAGATTGCCATAGAAAACGCCTATATCGGATTTAAGGCATCGGTATTAAAAGAAAATTCATCAATGCTGCATGTGTTCAGAAAGAAATACCCTAATTTAAGCGTTTCAATGGACAGCGGTTCGGAAATCGAAATCCTGATGGATTTTGCAGATCATCCGCGCGAAGAAGAAATGGCCGATGGAGAAGAAAACAGTCCATTGGATATGGTGCAACAACAATAATCCGATTCTTTATTCTCCCTTGAAAACCGGCTTGCGTTTTTCGACAAACGCCGTTGCACCCTCCGTGTGGTCTTCTGTTTCAAAAAGAACGGAAAGTGAATTCGTTATATATTCACCTAGTTTATCCACGTTATACCCCAGTCCCCGGCGAACTCCTTCTTTGATTCTTCGAACGGCAAGGGGAGGGTTGCCTGCAATTTTTTCCGCCAAAAGCGTTACGGCTCCTATCAGCTCTTCGGGAGGCGTTATCTGACTGACCAGTCCTATTTCAAGCGCTTTTTCAGCACTGATTACATCGCCTGTAAAAAGCAGCTCATACGCTTTTGACGGACCGACAAGGCGGGGGAGACACAAAATGCCGCCGATATCCGGAATCAGTCCGCGAAGGACAAAAATTTCCCCGAAACTGGCATTTTTTGAGGCGATGCGGATGTCGCACATTAAGGCCAGATCCATTCCCCACCCGACAGCCGGCCCATTCACCGCCGCGATGACGGGTTTGATCATCCTCATCAGCAAAGCGGCTGCGGGCGTGGGTTTGGCGCTGACCTGGCGTTTTTGGTGCTCTTTTCTTTTCTGCTGCCGGTCAGGATCCAGCATGACCTGTTTGACATCATCGCCGGAACAAAAGCCCTTTCCTGCACCCGTGATCACAACGACCCGAACATCATGATCCGTATCCGCATCCGTTAAAGCAGTTTCAAGCTCCTGATAGGTATTCATGGTCAGGGCGTTTCGGGCTTCAGGCCGGTTTAAGGTGATAAATGCAACATGATTTTTTTTCTGGTAAATGAGTTCATTAAATGTCATGGGCTTTTCTCCTTATTGAAAGTGTGAGCATGCGGAATTCGGTCTCCTGGAATCCAAATTTCATATTTTAAAACAAAACATTTGACAAGAGATACTTTATATTTGCAATTGACATTTTGAAGATTGTGTTTCACAAAAGAAACTTTTAAAATTATAACGTGAGGAGATCGGTATGTCGTCAGCAACACCGCCTGATTTAGATCATTTAAATTACACAAAAAGCATCGCTGTTGTGGGGACTTCGACAAAAAGGGGATTTGTATGGTCCAGCGGAAATGCTTACATCAATGGCTGCATCAAACAAAGCTATGCCGGAAAGATATTTCCCGTACATCCCAAAGCCAGGACAGTGCTGGGATATACCTGTTATAACCATATCTGCGATATCCCCGATGACATTGACCTGGCTATTTTTTGCATCCCCGCTTCAGCCGTTTTAGACGCGATGGCCGATTGTGTCAAAAAAAAGGTAAAATTCGTTCACTTGCTCACGGCTGGCTTCAGTGAAACCGGACGAAAGGATTTGGCCAATATTGAATACCAAATGGCTGAAATGGCCAAGAAAGCCGGAATTCGAGTTGTCGGCCCCAACTGTATGGGATTGTATTGCCCTGAGGGGGGGATTTCCTGGAATGGTGAAATGCCGGACAAAACCGGGTCAGTCGGTTTGTTTTCGCAAAGCGGACAGTTGGCCAATATGATCGTGATGGCAGGCGCCCCCCTGGGCATCCACTACAGCAAGGTGGTGAGTTTTGGAAATGCCTGCGATTTGAAGGCCCATGATTATTTGCTTTACCTGGCCAATGATCCGAAGACCAAGATCATCAGCGCCTATCTTGAAGGCCTGACCTGGGGAAGGGATTTTTTTGATGCGGCCAAAGCCGTTACAAGGAAAAAGCCATTGCTCGTTTGGAAAGGGGGACAAACTGAAGGCGGGGCAAGGGCTACGCAATCCCACACGGCCGCCCTGGCCGGATCTTTTAAAATCTGGGAAGCCATGTGCCGGCAGGCCGGAATTATTCCGGTAAATTCCGTTGAGGAAATGGTTTATACGGTTTCTGCGCTGGAGAGGATGCCTCGCCCCAAAGGCAAACGTGTCGCCATTCTCGGGGGAGCGGGCGGAGGCAGCGTGACGATGACGGACAGGGCCGAAAAAGAAGGCTTAAGCGTGCCCCACCTGTCCGAGGGCAGCATCAAGGCACTGGAAGAATTTATTCCCCTGCAGGGCAGCAGCGCCAAAAACCCCTTGGATATTTTGCCTCATTTGAGAGACGTGGAAAGCTTTAAAAAGTTAATGACCTTGCTTAAGGAAGATCAAAACATCGATGCATTGATTTTTTCCGTTAATCTTGGATTTATTTACAGGGAAGTGGGACGTTCAAGGATCAACGCTTACCTCAGGATGATCCTCAGTGCCCGGGAATGGCTGGAAAAGCCGATGTTTTTAGCGCTGGATACGTTTAACAATCTGGATATGCGCATTTTAAATCACGAAGCTGAGGAATGGCTGGCCGGCCGGAAAGCCGCTATTTTCGGTTCTTTTGAAATCGCTGCGCGGGTATTGAACGCATTGAAGCACTACGACGACTACCTGGCCAGATGAAGGCGTTTTGGGGGAATATTATATCGGCGCTATTGCTGTCAGGCCAGGTTTTTCAGAATGGATCGAAGAATATCCCGCTGATATTGGGTCAGGTTTTTAAATCTGATGCCCACGCCGTCTTTGTTTAGGCGAACAATCTCGCCGGTGAATTTAAAGGGTATCTGTTTGTCGGAAAGTGAAAAGCTTTGAATAATTTGATCACCGATTTCAAATGTCTGGCTGGTTTGGACATACACACCGCTTTCGCTGATATCTTTGACAAAATTCCGGTAAGCCCGATCGTCCATGACATAATCCGTGGCCATAACACAGGGTTTTCTGGGGTGTTCTCTTTTCCCGAGAACCAACTCTTTAAGTTCTTCAAGAATGATAACCTTTTGGTTTTGATTAAAAACCATAACTAAATGGTACAATATGGCATCAATATTTTTTAAAGCCAGCCGCTTCAATAGCTCTATTTTTTTATTTTCCGGCAAAGTATCTATTAATTCAAATATTTCAATGAGAAGGTGGTGTTTTTGGGGGTGATCATTTGTCGTATTCATGGGTACTCCTTGATATGCTTTACGGTTGAAAGTCTCCAAAAATGCCGGAGAGGCGGAACGGATGGACGCAAATGGCTAAAGATTCCATCCGTGTAAACTTGCCGTAAGAATTTTTCCGGTATTTTTTAAGTCTTTTGGACGATGATGTCTTATTAGCCAATATTAAAAAACATCAGCGTCTTTGTCAATATTGTTATACGATCAAGTAACGCAGGCACGGTGAGAAGCGGGTATAAAGCAACGGTCAATTATTCGTTATTTTGGCCGGACTCGTTTTTGTAGTGCGCCATTTCAAAGTGATTCTTATACTCTTCTTTTGAGACTTTTCGATAAAAGTGGTATAAGAACAGGCTCATAACTTCAGCCGACGTGTTTCCGATTTCATAAAATTTTTCACGGGGCATGTCTGCATGCCAGCGGGGGATAAATCTGTAAAAATTTTTAACGACCATATCCCGGAAAAGGTCCGTATACTGCCTGAGATTTTCCGGATCAATGCCATCTCTGGGTCCCATGCCGACCTGATCCATTTCCACCAACAGTTTTCCAATAATGACATTTTCCCTGGAATAGGATTTTTTTCCATTGGACGTTTCAAAAGTGATTATTTTCCAATCTTCAAATTTTTGGAGCCATTTAGCGCTCATTCCCGACACCTCCATAAAGGCGGCTTCGCCGATGACGCTTCCCGACAAGAGATGATCAAGCGGGCGGAAGTATTCGCTTAAAAATCGGAATGAGTGCTGATCCGTCGGGGTTTCTTTCCTCATCTTCTGGATGAGTTTTTTAATAACGGGAATCGGCAGAAAATAATTCTCGCGCAGCGCCTTGATCAGTTGGATCTGCTCAATATAGCCGTCATGGTATTCGGCGACATTTTTTGCTGCTTTCCGGGGTTTTCGCAACACGCCTTCGCGGATATAGTAATGGATTGTTTCCCTTGAAACGCCAGTACGCTTCGCCAGTTCTCCGATCTTCATTCAACTCCTTACAACAAGTCCTCCGGCTTCAGCCGGGTAGTTTTTTAGTTTGAAAAACTCTATGTTACACGCCCATGTCTGTCAAGCAGGAAGTGGCGCAGACAAGACTGCGGGAAGCGGCTTCTTCCTGAAAAGCGGCCGGGTGAAAAAAAGATTTTTCTATTGACAAAACAGCCCATAATCTTTTAGATATAACACATAGCGTGGAATTAACTACACGTTTATGTAACAACTAAATACATATTTAACAGACTGTAATCAAGATAAAAATGTATTTAAAAAAATATCATAATAATAAAATTATCTAAGGTGATGTTTCTTCATGCAACGCCGGGAACTTTATTTTTAATTTGACCCCAAACCCATGAAAGGAGTGACCCAATGGCAAATGTAAAAGAATGCGTTTTTATTGACGGTGTAAGAACCCCTAATGCAAGGGCGCATCATGAAAAAGGATGGTTCAGGGATATTCGTCCGGATGAATTGCTCACCGTTGTGTATCGGGCTATTTTTGAGCGAAACCCGAAAGTCAAACCACAGGATGTAGATGCCGTTTTTGTCGGCTCGGCAAATCTATCAGGAATGCAAAACGACATCGGACGGATGGGGTGGCTGGCCTCAGGCCTGCCGGATTCGGTTCCCACGCAATCCATTTGTAACCAGTGTCCCTCCGGAATGTCGGCGACTATGGATGCAGCCAGGGCCATTATGGCGGGCGAGACCGATATCATGATCGCCGCCGGCGTGGAAGATATGCAAAAGGTTCCCATGGCGGCCAATATGGATTTTCCGCCCCGTCTACTGAAGCACTATGACATGAATGAGCTTCCGATGGGAAACACTGCAGAAAAGGTTGCTGAACTTTATGATATTTCGATGGACGATATGAACAATTTTGCCATCCATTCCCACAAAAACGCCGCAAACGCCAGGGAGGCCGGGAAGTGGAAAAATGAAATCATCCCGGTCAAAGGCAAAAAAGACGATGGTTCGGAATTTATGGTGGACCGGGACCAGTGGGTCAGGGATTCCCAGGATGAGGCCAAAATGAAGCTGATGGTCAGCCCGTTCAAACCCAATGGAAGGGTCACAGCCGCCACATCCTCCCCGTTGACCGCCGGCGCTGCCGCGTTGTTGTTGATGAGTCGGGAAAAAGCCGATGCGCTGGGTCTTTCTTATACATATAAATACGGATTCGGCGTTCAGGCCGGAAATGACCCCTCCGTCATGGGGTTGGGGCCGATTTTTGCGGTTAAAAAGCTTTTTGAAAAAACAGGTCTTTCCGCAAAGGATATCGGCCCCATCGAAATCAACGAGGCGTTCGCCAGCCAGTCCCTTGCCTGTATCCGGGAACTGGGCATCGACAACCCCAATGCGCCGTTTAGGCGTGTAAACGTCTGGGGGGGAGCCGTGGCTCTGGGGCATCCGCTGGGTGAATCCGGCGCGCGTATTATCGTTACGCTGCTCAATATATTAAAGGCCGATTTTCCCGACGAAAAATATGGTCTGGCAACGCTTTGCGGCGGGTTTGGAAATGGAAATGCAGTATTGATTGAAAAAATTAAATAAAACGAATAAGGAAAAGGATAGGAAAATGGCACAAGTATTGGCAGACCGGCGGGACATTGATTTTGTCATCTGGGAACAGATGAACGGGGAAGAAATACTCAAAAACGGGCAATACGACGGATTCAATCGCAAAGTATGCGATATGATGATTACAGAAGCCAGGAAACTGGCAATAAACGAAGTGCTGCCGACAATGCAGGACGGGGACCGCATCGGCGTTCATTTGGACAATGGCGTGGTTGAGGTTCCCGAATCGTATCACCGGCCGTTTGAAATTCTAAAAACGGGCGAATGGGGAAATCTCACCATACCTGAAAAAATGGGAGGGCAGGGGGCGCCTGCATTTATTGGGGATGCCGTCTCAGAGTACTTCATGGCCGCCAACTGGTCTTTGTATTCTTACGTGACCATGGGAAACGGCACGGCCCATATGATCGCATTATACGGGACCCCTGAGCAGAAAGAAAAATATGTAAAAAAATTAACGGCCGGCGAGTGGGGCGGCACGATGTTGTTAACCGAATCCAATGCCGGAAGCGATGTAGGTGCACTGGAGACATCGGCGGTAAAAAATACCGACGGCACATATTCGTTGACCGGAACCAAGATTTTCATCACCAATGGCGAACATGATCTGGCTGAAAACATAATCCACCCGGTATTGGCGCGAATAGAAGGGGCGCCGGCGGGAACCAAAGGAATATCTATTTTTATCGTTCCAAAATATTTTGTCAACGATGATCTGACATTGGGCGATCGCAATGACATTGTTTGCACCGGTGTCGAGGAAAAAATGGGGATCCACGGCAGCGCCACCTGTTCCATGACTCTTGGCGCAAAAGGGAGGTGTATCGGGTACCTTCTGGGTGAAGAGAACCAGGGGATGAAAGTTATGTTTCACATGATGAACGGCGCGCGCATGCATACGGGGCTTCAGGGGTTAGCCTATTCTTCTGCCGCTTACCTGCTGGCGGTCAACTATGCTCGTGAAAGGATTCAAGGCAGGGATCTGGCCAGTTTCGCCGACCACACGGCCCCATCGGTTCCCATCATCAAGCATCCGGATGTCCGCCGGAATTTACTGACGATGAAGTCATACGTGGACGGAATGCGCAGTTTTTACTATTATGCAACCACCATTGCCATGAAGCTGGCAAATGCAAAAACAGAAGAAGAAAGACAGTTTCTGGATGATATGTTCAGTCTGTTTACCCCTGTCATCAAGGATTATCTCGCAGTCAGGGGACATGAGGTCTGCATTCAGGCCATGCAGGTTTTCGGAGGAGCGGGGTATACCCGGGACTATCTGCCCGAACAATATGCCCGGGACTGCAAAATAGCGTCCATCTATGAGGGTACCAGCGGCATTCAGGCCATGGATTTGCTGGCCCGGAAAATAGGTAAGCAGAACGGAAAAGTTTTTGCAGCCTTCATCGCTGAAATCCATAAAACCATCCAGAATGCTAAGTCCCAAAGCGCGCTTTCAGATTTGGGAAATCGACTGGAAAAAGCTGCTGAACGCCTGGGTGAAGCGGTTCTCTTTATGGGAAAATCAGCCACATCGGACCGGTTCAAGGTGGCGTTTGCGCACTCTTCGCCTCTGTTGGAGTCAATCGGAGACGTCATCATGGCATGGATGCTCTTGTGGAGAGCGGTCATCGCAATTCGGAAACTTCAGCAGGAGCCCAAAGAAAAAGATAAAATCTTTTATGAAGGTCAGATCAAGACGGCTGAATTTTATATTCGAACCCTTCTGCCGGCGTCAATGGGCGTGATGAACGCGATTATGGACAACAGCGGCGCCGCCATCGAGATTGCAGATGAGGCTTTCGGGGGCATGTGATGCCAGACGCGTAAATCGTGACGAGAAGGAGACAGGTAAACCCGTCGCGATTTACGAATTACGCATGGTGATCAACAAATGAAAGATCATGTAATTCAAAAGGCCTGATGAGGAAATGTTATGGAAACAATACGACCTTGGACAAGACACTATGATTATAATGTTCCCCTGTCCATCCGTTATCCCCGGTGGACAACATCCGATCTCTTTCAGTTGCCGGCCAACCAGAATCCCGATCAGATCGCCACGCACTTTTTCGGGACGGAAATGACCTACTGGGAATTGCGTACCCGCATCCTCAGAATGTCGAATGCGCTTTCCCGACTGGGAATTCGACAGGGAGAGCGCATCGGGCTTCACTTGCCCACCAGTCCGCAATACATCATCGCTTTTTTTGCTGTAACCTCTTTAGGCTCAATCGTCGTCAACCTAAACCCCATGTATACGGCGGAAGAACTCAAAACATTGGCCGTGGATACGCAAATGACCGCGCTTATCACTTTTGATGTTGTTTTGCCCACGGTTCGAACCCTGACCCGGGAGGTAAAGTTTAAACAGGTGATTGTTACAGCAGTTACCGATTTTATTGCCGGTATGCCGACAGCTACGCCGCAAAGCCTTGATCTGGAAAAGGACTGGCGCCATTTTTCGTCTTTAATGGAAGATTGTCCTGACACGAAACGTCCGCGGATTGCTATATCTCCACAAGATCCGGCAGTTCTTCAGTTTACCGGAGGAACAACGGGTATCCCCAAAGGTGCTATTCTGACGCATGCCAACATTGTTGCCGCAACTTTCCAGTGTGCCTTATGGGGGAGCGCCACGATGGGAAATATTCCTGTCCAGAGGCGTTCAGTTCTGGGGGTGCTTCCGTTTTTCCATGTGTATGGATTGATCGTGGTCATGTGCTGGGCCATGTTCAACTCTGCGACCCAGATTCTGGTTCCCCGGTTTGACCTCGATGAAATGATGGAGATGCTTGGCCGGTTTAAAGAAATATCTTTTTTCCCATCCGTACCCACCATGATCAATGCCATTGTGAATCACCCCCGGGCCGCTGAACTGGAATTAGGCCGGAAACTGGGCGTGTTAAACTCAGGGGCAGCGCCCATACCCGTGGAACTTATTGAACAGATCAAGGATATGGGCATCTTTTTTGCGGAAGGCTGGGGAATGTCCGAAACGACGTCCCTGGGCATCTCAAGCCCCCAGCTTGGATTGAAAAAAACCGGGAGCATAGGCGTCCCTTTCCCGGATACCGATGTCCGGTTGGTTGAAGTCGAAGACGGGACCAGGGAGGTTAAAAAGGGATCGCCTGGTGAAATATTGATCAAAAGTCCGCTGGTCATGTCGGGTTACTGGAACAAACCGGAAGCAACGGCGCAAGAGCTTAAAGACGGCTGGCTTCATACCGGAGATATCGCCGTGCAGGATGATGATGATTATTTTTATATCGTAGACCGGAAAAAGGACTTAATCATCGCCGGCGGGTATAATATTTATCCGCGTGAAGTGGATGAGGTGCTGTACCAGCATCCGAAAATTGCCGATGCCGTCACTATAGGTATCCCCGACCCATACCGGGGCGAGACGATAAAGTCCTATGTTATTTTAAAGCCCGGTGAAACTGCAGACGCGGAAGAGATTATCCGCTTTAGCCGTGAAAAGCTGGCAGCTTACAAGGCGCCCAGAATTGTCGAATTCAGAGATGCCTTACCCAAGTCGGCCGTAGGCAAGATTTTGAGAAAGATCCTTCGGGCTGAAGAAGAGGAGAAGATGAACAAAGACCGGTGACCTGTGGCAAGAAGACATAAAGCCATCAAGCATCAAATCCGGGTCTATTTAATATGCAGATCTCTTTGCGGAAAGGGAATTTCGATCCCGGCCTTTTTAAATTCCTCAAAGATGGCAAAGTACAGCGCACTGCGGATTTGAGGCTGCGCAATTTCCCGTATGTCGATCCAGACCCGCAGCAAAAAATTGATGGCGCTGTCCGCATACTCGGCAAATATCACATCCGGCTTATTTTCTTTGGATACCATGGGTTCCTTTGCCGCCACATCCAGAAGGATTCGTTCCACGGTTCTCGGGTCAGATTGATAGGATGCGCCGACTGGCAGGGAAATACGGATCATGGGCGAGGAAAGAGAATAGTTGATCAGAGTTTTGGATATGATGTCCGAATTCGGGATCAGGTATTCGATGTTGTCCCGGTTGCGGACCATCGTGGCGTTCATAAAAATATCGGATACCAGACCTAATTCCCCGTTGACTTCGATCCAGTCGCCTTTGCGGATTGTCCCCCCGAAAATGATGATCAGCCCGCCGATAAAATTGGTGGCAATCTGCTGAATTCCCAACCCGACCCCGATGCCGATGGCGCCGGCAAACACCAGCAAAAACCGCAGGTCGATGCCCACCACATTCAGCGAGATAAAAAGTCCGATGGCAAATGAAACATATTTGAGTAATGTATTCAGCGCGTAGCCCAATCCCTGGTCTATCCCCAGTGATGGATAAACGCCGTAGTTCAAATAAGCCTGCAAAACCCGCGATGCAAAAATAAACCCGGTCAAAATCAGAATGGCTTTGAGGATTATCCAGGAACTGATCGGGTCTTTTCCCATTTGAAAAATCGGAAAAGACAGCATCCTCTGCAAAAAGTGCAATAAGCCCAATAAGTTCAAAATTACAAAGACTGAAGCCACAATCATGGCATACATCAGTGCGGATTTCGCGGACAGTGAAAGAAAACGCGCGGCTTCATCTGCAGCAGCATCGAGTTTCTCATCCCATTGCGCAAGCCATCCGTTGAGCACATGGTAGAGCAGAAAAATGACAAGAAACGCGAAAACGGTCAGCCAAATTTTGGTTAATATGAGGCTGCCCAGTGATGTATAGCCGAGGCACCACAGGATCCCGGCCAAAAAGGATATAACCAGCAACGGGTAGTAATAGAGGTTGAAAAATTTTGAGAAAGCCCGGAAGCCACGATACGGCAAATCAGGGAAAAGGGACAAAAAAGAGCGCTTCATTGAAAACAGCAGGCCAAGAATAACAACAATTGAAAGAGAAAAAAGGGTTTTGACAAGCGCCAATATATCTTTTCGCAATTCCAGAATCTCAACCGCCCGAAACAGCGCAATAGATAGAAGCGCATAAAACAGAACAATCTTAATCCATCGAAAAATATCTTTGGCGGCTCCCCCCGCCGCCGCCGCAAAGTTCCAGGCAAGCGCTTCTTTCAAAATGCAGAAGGCAACAACACCGATGGTCCACAGGCGAAGCAGCCCCCCGATCAGATTAAACCATGCGGCCCGGTAATCCGAAATACCCTGAATCATTGAGAAAAGACAGAGCAAAAGAACCGGCATAAAAGCAGTGGTCGCCACGTTGAGCCCGGACTGAAAATATCGCATTCCCTTCGCCGGCAGGTGCCTTGCCAATATTTCCAGTTCTTTTTCAACATATTTGAGAACTCGCTTTTGGCCGAACCGGCTGTATGCCCATGCGCCGATGAGGAAAAGTAACGCCAGAAAAACAACCAAACCGGGCACGCGGCTGTGTTCCATGAGGCTTCTGGTAAAATCGGGCACTTTTGCAGGCAAAGACAAGGTTTTTTCATACAGATACCCTATGGTACCGGTATTCCAGCCCAGCGGTTTTCGGTCAAAATAAACACGGGCGCCGCGCTTTAAGTCTTTTTTGACTTTATCCGCTTCTTTTTTTATGGCTTTGCCCATATCCTTGGGCGGAACAATCGCCGTCGCGGCGGGCGCAGAGGTATTTTGCTTTTCAGTGGAATGAACGGGTCCTGTGCAGCAGAAAAATATAATCAGAAAGGCAACCCCGATTGGCCCCGGTTTAAATTTCATTTCAAAAGCCCTCCGAAAAACATTTTTAGGATGTGAAGTCGTCTGAATAACTTTTTACACTCCATGAATTCTTAAGCGTTTTTGATGAAAAAATCAAACAGGGATATGCGCAATCAATAACGGCGAATATAATGGCGTAAAAAGAGTCCCTGGCCGGGCCCTTTCCTGTTTGACCTGATAAAGATTTTACGTTATGGATATTCCTGTTCCAGGCAAATAAAGAGATTTTGCTTTTTCAGCATTCGACTGCGGCTGAGTCTGATATTATAATTGTTTGGTTTGATCCTGAAAGGAGTATCCCATGGAGTTTCAATTCGGCACAGAAGCCGAAAATCTCAGACGAGAGATACGGCAGTTTGTTGAGCAGGAAAAATTGCATGATGAAATCCTTGTGCAATATCAGGAAGAGCATTCAGACGCACATTTCGGTTTCGTGATGGAGGTTTCCAAAAAACTTGCTGAAAAAAAATGGCTGACGCTGACCTGGCCCCAAAAATACGGTGGATTGGAAGCCTCCCTTGAGCAACGTCTGGCTTTTTTCGAAGAAGTGGGTTACTGGGCCATACCCGGAACCGGTATGGGGGTTAGCGGCACGGGCTGGGTTGGGCCTTCTTTGATGCTTTTCGGAACCGAGGCGCAAAAGAAAAAATACCTCCCCTTGATCGCGTCAGGTTCACATGACGGGGTGTGGTGCACGGGATACAGCGAGCCGGATTCCGGAAGCGATCTGGCCAGCCTTCAGACCCTGGCGATAAAGCAAGGCGATGAGTATGTCATCAACGGGCAAAAGGTGTGGACCAGTGCGGCCCACCGGGCCAGATGGTGCTGGCTGGCCTGCCGCACAAATCCCCATGCGGATAAAAAACACAACGGGATCAGCCTGATCATTGTTGACATGAAAAGCCCCGGTGTGAAAGTCAGGCCGATCATCAACCTGATGGGATTCCATTATTTCAACGAGATTTTTTTCACGGATGTCAGGGTCCCGGCGTCGAACCTGGTAGGAGAGGAAAACAAGGGGTGGTATCATATCATGAAAGCGCTCTCTTTTGAAAGAAGCGTAAGGCCGATCGCCGCCACCGGCTCCATGCGCAGATATCTCGACGAATTGATTATTTGCGCTAAAAAAGCCGGGCTGATGAAAAATCCCGAGATCCGCCATCGATTGGCAGGACTCGCCGTGGATATGCGGGCCATGCGGCAGTGCGTATTCCAAACCATTTGGAAGGAGAGCGCCGGATTGCCTACGCCGTATGAATATTCACGGGACAAGGCCACCAACGATGAACTGACCGAACGTGTCGCGAGGGTCGGGACCTCCCTCATCGGCGCATACGCACAAGTTGACCCGCTTTTAAAGGGCAACCGCTGGACAAGGCTTAGAGGCGCCTTTGAAGGATTGTACTACTCGAGTCCGGGGATGAGAAACGCCGCCGGAACAACATTTACGCAAATGAATATCGTAGGCCAGTTTGGATTGGGGCTGCCCCGGTCGTATTGATCCACACGGCAATGTCCGGGCGAACGGGTAGCAGCTATTTGCCCGGACATTGCCGTAATATCATCTAGTTACATTCCGGACACTTTTTCATAAGCCTCTTCCTTGGTTTTGCATTCGATGCACTTATTGGTAACGGGCCTGACCATTAACCGCTTAACGGGGATGTCCTTGCCGCAGGATTCACAAATGCCAAAGGACCCTTCCTCGATTCGTTCAAGAGATTCCTTGATTTTTTTAATCAGGTTGCTTTCCCTGTTTTTTATCCTGAGCTGCATGCTTTGACCTTCGTCAAAAGACGCCCGGTCTAAAGGGTCGGTGTAATGATTTCCGGTCTCCTTTATTCCCGTCACGGCAAGATCGGCTTCCTTGAGCAGAGTTTCCAACTGTTCGTTCAACAGATTTTTAAAAAATTCAAGGTCTTGTTTTTTCATTTGATCTCCGGTAAAAATGGAATAAAAGATTCCCCGCAGTACCCTGCGGGGAATCTTTTCAAGAAAATCGTCGAATATCCTCCGGTTTAACCGATATATCAATACATATCATCATCCATGTCCGGCATGTCCGGGGTTGGCGCTCCTTTTTTCTCCTTGGGTTTATCCGTTATCATGGCTTCCGTGGTCAACATCAGTCCGGCGACTGAAGCGGCGTTTTGAAGCGCGAAACGAACCACCTTGGTCGGGTCGATAATCCCTGCGGCCATCAGATTTTCATATTTTTCATCCGCGGCGTTAAAGCCGTAATCCCCTTTTCCTTCCAGAACCTTATTCAACACATCCGAGCCTTCGTATCCCGCATTGACGGCTATTTGTCGGAGTGGTTCCTCGAGGGCGCGTTTCAATATCTTGATTCCTATATTTTCTTCTTCCGCCAGGTTCAGATTGTTCAGTGCCTTGATGCAGCGAATGAGCGCTACACCGCCCCCGGGGACGATACCTTCTTCAACGGCAGCCCGGGTGGCGTTCAACGCGTCTTCCATTCTTGCTTTTTTCTCTTTCATCTCAATTTCGGAAGCTGCGCCGATATTGATCACTGCAACGCCTCCGACAAGCTTTGCCAGGCGCTCCTGGAGCTTTTCACGATCATAATCCGAGGTGGTCTCTTCGATTTGGGCACGGATTTGTTTTAATCGTCCCTCAATCTCCTTCTTGTCTCCATATCCTTCGACAACCGTGGTATTTTCTTTGTCAATCCGGAGCCTTTTGCATTTCCCCAGGTCCTGAACGGTTATGTTTTCAAGCTTTAGTCCCATATCTTCGGAAATCACCCGGCCTCCGGTCAGAATGGCGATATCGTCAAGGATGGCTTTGCGTCTGTCGCCGAAAGCAGGGGCTTTAACCCCGGCCACTTTCAAGGTCCCGCGCAGTTTGTTCACGATAAGGGTTGCCAGCGCTTCCCCTTCGATGTCTTCGGCGATGATAAGCATTGGCTTGCCCATATTGGCGATTTTTTCCAGAATGGGCAGCAGCTCCTTCATGTTGGAAATCTTTTTTTCATTGAGCAGGATGTACGGCTCGTCCATGGAGACTTCCATTTTTTCGGCATTTGTGACAAAATAGGGTGATCAATAACCGCGGTCAAACTGCATGCCTTCGACAAATTCCAGGGTGGTTTGCATGCTTTTGGCCTCTTCCACGGTAATGACGCCTTCTTTGCCTACTTTTTCCATGGCTTCGGAGATTAATTCACCGATCACGAGGTCATTGTTAGCTGAAATAGCGCCGACCTGGGTGATTTCACTCTTATTTTTGGTAGGCTTTGACAGTTTTTTAAGCTCTTCCACAACAGCGGCAACCCCTTTGTCAATTCCCCGTTTCAGCGCCATAGGGTTTAAACCGCTTGCAACCAATTTTTGACCTTCATTATAAATGCTTTGCGCCAGCACAGTGGCTGTGGTTGTCCCATCGCCCGCCACGTCGCTGGTTTTACTGGCGACCTGTTTAACCATCTGGGCGCCCATATTTTCGAATTTGTCTTCAAGCTCGATTTCCTTGGCAACTGTCACGCCATCCTTGGTGACATTGGGTGAACCAAATGACTTTTCCAATACGATATTATTCCCCTTGGGTCCCAATGTCGCCTTAACGGCGTCAGCCAGCGTATTAACGCCCTTAAGCATTTTTTCTCTGGCCTTGCTTCCGTAAAAGATCATTTTTGCGGGCATTTTTATCCTCCTGGTGATGGCTAAATGGTTTATTCAATAACTCCGAGGATGTCGTCTTCACGCATCATCAAATGTTCAACCCCGTCTATTTTGATTTCGCTTCCGGCATATCTGGAAAAAAGGATGCGATCCCCTTTTTTTACCTCTAGGGGGGTTCTTTTCCCATCTTCGCCTGTTTTTCCCGGGCCGACTGCCACGATTTTCCCTTCCTGCGGTTTTTCTTTGGCTGTGTCAGGTATAATAATGCCGCCGGCTGTTTTCACTTCTGCCTCAACCCTTAAAACCAGGACTCTGTCATTTAAAGGCTTAATTTTCATTTTATTCCATCCTCCTTGGTCGTTGAAAAGTTAAAATTAAGCGTGTTTTTGCAGACGTGCATTTTCTCTGATTAATCCGAAAAAATAATCTCAAATTATTTGAAGTCAAGGCAATACCGATCTTTTTTTCAAAAAAACAAACCTGCGGCCATATAAATGGGCAGCCGACTGTTTTATCGGGCAATTTTTTCCATAAAAAACGCCGACTCTCAGTCACCAAGGGCAACGACCTTTGGCAGGGGTTTTATGAATTTTTGGCGCAGACTGTAAGTATAGGCACCCTGGTCAGGGATCAACAGCACATCGCCGGGCTCAATGCCTTTGCCGAAATAACTGTATCCCCAAATGTCGTGGGGGGTGCACAGGGATCCAAAAACCCGGCATTTGCGTTCGGTTTCAGAGGGCCGGCTTAAATTGATGATAGGCGCATAGTCGGTTTCAAAACGCTCCCATCCGACAATATTCATTCCCCCGTCGGCGACCACAAGACCATCGGCCTTTCTGTCGATAACCGTTAAGAGAAGGTGCATGGCGTCATCGCACAACCACCTTCCGGGTTCGGCTTTGACGGAAACCGGGAGAATAGGGAAAATATGAGTTTTCATCGCTTCCGATAGTTTTTGCGCAAATGTGGCGACATCTGCCGCACTGAATTTGTAATGGGCCTGAAGTGCAGGAATTGTAATTCCCAGAGACCGAAGCAAACGTCCCGGAGATGTCCCTTCGAAGTGAACCCATTCTCCCTTTGTGGGCCAGTACCCCCCGCCGATGTCAATAAATCGGATACATTGCAGGAGCGTTTTGTTCAAACCGCGTAACCGTTCTCCAAGCTTCCGGGTGAATGCAATCTGGCGATCGGGATTGAGGTTCCAACTGGTGTGAAACTGCATTCCCGCGATATCAATGTGAGGATGCCTTAATGCAGATGTCAAAAACCTCTCCAACGCGGAAATGCTGATGCCGAATTTCTGCCATAATCCTTTTTCTTCTGTGCACAGTCTCACCCCGCAGCGTATTAAACGGCCTTTTTGCCGGGCTGTCGATTCCAATCGCTCCAATTCTTCTTTTCTTTCTATAAGAACCGTCACGGCCTCATGATGATCCACGGCAAGGTCTAATTCCGCGGGGGTTTTGCCGGGACCGCTGAACAATATATCATTGCACCCGCAGGCGATGGCCATCTGAAGTTCAATTCCGCTGGAAACATCCAATCCCATTCCTCCGTCAACGGCGGCGTTCGCCAACGTCTTGTGATGGTTGCATTTTACGGCAAAGTAGGCTTTGAAATCTGTAAAATGCCGTGCAAATGCCTCTGTAAACGATTGGGTACGATTCCGGAATGCGGTTTCATTCACAATGTAAAGAGGCGATCCATGCAGATCGGATAAGGATAGAAACCTTTGAGCGTCGCGAAGAAAGGGTCGGATATAGGAATAGAGTTCTTCTTCCCTGAGGATGGGGGGAAGCCCGATCACGGAGTGAATTTTTTTAAAAAAAGTGCTTTTAATGGACATCACGGGTAATCCCTGATTTTGACGCAAATGCGTGAGAGAATGGTTTTGCATTGGGATATGATGGGCAGCGTCGGATCAGGCTGAAAGATCACATGGCCCAACACCCGAGAATCGTAATCTTTTGGAGGCAGCTCTACCCGGTAGCCCGGATAGGCTTTGAAATGATGCGAGATAACCGCATCGTCTCCATCAAGTGCACGGGCGTGTATGTCCTGCACAACGCCTGCAGCTAATGCGAAAATGCGCAGTCCGACCCGTGTTTTCCAAGCTGATTTTTCAGGTAGGTCAACCGGCTTTCCTTCCGAAAAATCCAATGCAAGGCCGATGACGTCCAGCCCGCTGCTGGCCATGATGAGCTGGGGAAGGCAATCCCCTCCCAACCGCGGAGTAATTTCGAGCAGATAAACTGAGTCTTTGGAAATGATAAAGTCCGCCATGCAGACGGCATGAACCAAGCCCAAAACACGGGCAGCCTTATGTAATTGACGCTTCAGCGGCTCGATGGTTTCAAGCGCAAAGCTTTGTCCGGGGATGATGTAAGCCAAAGTGGTGCCTGTGATTTGGTCGATATCCACAATTTTTGAGGCCAGGCGAATAATTTCCAATTTATCCCCATCTAGAATAAAGTCGCACGAATATTCCCTGCCGTCGATGAACTCCTCAACCACAATTTCCCTGCGGCTGTCGAAGACCATGCCTGAATTGCTGATTTTCCCATACATGCGCGCATTCGGGTGAACGGCAAGTTGTCTGTGCATGACGTCAAGCATCCCGCATGCATCAATCGAATGTGAACACTTGAAAATCAGTTCACTTCCAGACCCGGTCATGGGTTTTAATATTACCGGGCCAATCCTTTGCATCATCACCTGGCGCAAGTGCTCGGCATCCCGGACAAGGTCCACCTGCGGGCATGGTATGCCGGCTCGGGTCCAGGTTTGCTTGGAGAGAAATTTATTCCTGCAGCATAAAATACTTTCGATGGAGGGAAACGGCAAGCTCATGGCCCTGGCCAGATATGCTGCAAGCTCAAGGGACTCGCAGTCAAAACAGGATACGCCGGAGATGCTTATTTTTTTTTCAGTTATGTAATCCTTCAGGGCATTTAACGTCTGCTTGAAATTATCAAGATCACATAACATTTCTTCATCCTCGGGGGGGGGCGATTCTTTTGCAGCCCCACGCTGGGCAACGTCAGTTAAAAAAAACGCGCGACGGGGAAACCGGCTTCTGATGATATCGACATAATCGGAGGTTGTCCCGACGACCAATATCCGTTGTTCAGGCATAAATGGGTTGCAAATGGTCATCTATAGCAAGACCGGATATGGTTTCGGGTGTATGGTTAATCTGAAACAACGGCCTGGGGGAAAGATGAAAACGATCTTTCCATCCAAAATCTCCGCAAAGAAAATCAACGGTTGTAAAGCGTTTCCGGCAGGCCCATTCGATATGGTGAAGATTGATCCGTTTGGCAATGCCCGGAAAATCGCTATGTGTTCCGCCGGCCAGAACCGTATAAGTGGAGCCCCATACCGCGCCGATATCCACGGCTGCTGTTTTACCGCCGATAATGGCGCTGGTCACGGTGAGCATTTCGTTTCGGCGCAGCCAGTCAATGAGATTTTCAAAGGATTTCAAAAACCGCAAATCATTGAAATAGGATTTTTCTCCGAAGTTGCGCTGATTCATTTCAAAAAGGTCATCGATATCCTTGAAACAGTTATATCGAAAGGAAATTCCGGGTTTCTCCAGGCTTGCCAGCTCCCGAAAAATTTTTTTTCGGGATTTTCCCGAAAATTTATCCAAATAGGATGTGTATGAATAGTCATGCCGGGCCGGGAAAAACAGATATCCGGTTTCATCAATCTCCGGCACGCCTTGGGACGGGTCAAAGGATTCAGCAGTTAGATACCGAATTAATGCCGGTGCTGAAATTCGGTCGATCAGCCCCTTGGATACGGATGAATCCATGGCGATGATTCGATTTTGTTCCAGCCATGTTTTTCCATTCCAGGTTTCACCGGGGAAATGACCGAAACACCCTTCTTCCTCAAGCCAACTGAGCGCTAAAAGCCCGCAGAGTCCCCTTTCATTTTCAGCAAGAATAAAAAAAGGGGTCCGCGCAAATGCTTTTTGAAAGCACATGCGCAGTTCCCAGAAGTCAAAGATGGACTGCATCGTCCAATGTTTCACCCAGAGCCGCCGGCCTTCTTCCAAATCCTGACAAATTCGGAAATTAATCATTGCATTTCTATCCTACCGGCGCAGGGTGACATGCAAAATACTGTGCGTTCCACCAAAAAAATGCTCTGAAAAAGCCTTTACTTTGTCTGGATTATACGGTTTGCAACTAAAAACATCCAGATAGGTGGTGTTTGTCAGATTCGCGAAATGTGCGGAGATCAGCGATGTTTCAATCAATTGAACCATTGAAAAACCGGCAACTTTCTCATCTTCGCCGAAATGGACGACCTGGGTTTCTCCAAAACGTTTCATTTCGATAAGGTCGCAGAGCTCAAAGACAAATCGCTTTATTCCATCCGCATCCCGTATCTTTTCCGGGTCACAGTTATAGATGTCGATGGCGGATGCAATCCCCCAGACATTCCGGGCTGTCGCCCTTTCCATAAGCTGTAATCCGCTCTCACCGGACACGGCATCCTCAGGCTCGCAAACGATCATCTTTTCCGACAAACTTTTCAATTTTGGTTTCTCCTTAAACTTTAAATTGTTAAAGACCGTTCCCCGCAATGTTTTCCCATATTTTATCATTTTTTATTGTCATGGAGGGTCTGTTTTTAAAAAGTTACCGTTTGACATTCTGGTTTGGAACATTTAGCATATTTTGTGCCAATATGATAAACAATGTTTTATTAT
>CAYTSY010000030.1:0-5258 GCA_964440555.1 uncultured Desulfobacteraceae bacterium | reverse complement strand
ATTATACTGAAAAAACTAAAAAACTACATTTTTGAAGTGGTGTACCGAAAAAATAAAAACGATAAAAAAGGTAATTTATTACCGTCAAACAGCATCATCTGTAATTATTTACCGAAATATTATTCAGGAGTTTGCCGGTCGGATGCGTCAGGGGGATGACCCAAAGGAACACCGGGCGTTAAAATATTATTGATATGCTATTATATAAGTAAGATATATATGATTATGTGTTTTGATTGATCCCCTTGCGAATCAGGAGCAGATGTGGAAAACCATAGCTGCAAGGGTATAATAATGGTAAATTAATACTGAAAAAAGGTGACTTATATGCTTGTAAGACTGACTTTGGCCGTTAAGAATAGAAGATTGCAGGAATATTTGGAACGAAGGCTTTCTCTTCCCGACGTCCGGGTGGAATGCTTCACCCACCCCAAAGACACATGGCAAAAAGTTGTCAGAAGTTGCGGAGACGTCATCGTTATCAGCAAATCCTTTTTGCTGCGCCCCTTAGACAACGGAATTGCGTTATTAAACAATTTACCTGAAAACCCCACCACAATTATTTTAAATGATGGAGATTCTTCCGAAGAGCTTGCGCGATTAACCGCAGCCGGTGCGGATTTGGCCCTTTACAGCGGAATATCGAAAAAGGTCCTTGCCGAAACCATTGAAGCCACTCTGGAATCCCGAAGGCAATTTTTTCAAAAGCAGCAAATAGGACGCAAAGGCGTATTGCCCCCAAAACTGGTTGATTTTATTTCAGACAGCGAGGCCATGCAAGTGTTTATCACCGAAGTCCAGCAAGTCGTTTCCGGAGACTCTCCGATTCTGATCCTTGGGGAAACCGGGGTGGGCAAGGAGCATCTGGCGCGTGCGATCCATGCCGAGAGTCCGCGGTCAAACGGGCCGTTTATTGCGGTCAATGCGGCAGCGGTTCCGGAGCAGTTGCTCGAAAGCGAGCTTTTCGGGCATGCCCAGGGAGCGTTTACCGGAGCGACGCGGTACCATCGCGGAGCCTTTGAGCTGGCTCATGGCGGCGCCATATTCCTGGATGAAATCGGTGAAATGCCCATGCACCTGCAGGCAAAATTATTGCGCGTGCTCCAGGATTACGAAATAAAGCCGGTTGGCGGAGAAGAATCCGTATGGGTAGATGTCCGGGTAATTGCCGCCACAAGCCGCGATATTGAAAAAGAAATTATTTTAAAAAATTTCCGCAAAGATCTTTATTACCGGTTAAGCGTTCTTGTCCTGACCATTCCCCCGCTGCGCGAGAGAAAGGAGGATATCCCCGGTCTGGCCAGACGGTTTGTAAACGAACTCAGACATAAGATAAACCGGGAAGTCACCCGTCTCAGCGAAGATGCCATCCGGGCTTTGTGCAACTACGAATGGGCTGGAAACGTGCGGGAGTTGATGAATGTTATCGAGCGCGCCGTGCTTATCTGTAAGACCAGTGAAATTACACTCAATGATCTTCCGCATGTGTTTCAGCGGAGCGGGTTTCAGATAGACCAGATACTGCCTAACGGCCATGCTGCACCCTCGGCATGGATGGGGAAAACCCTCCATGAGGTGAAAAAGGAGGTGATCGATGCGGTGGAAAAACTCTACCTTGAAATGGTGCTTGCCAGGACCAGCGGCCGAATTGCCGAGGCAGCCCAAATCTCCGGGATTCATCCGAGAGGACTGTATAACAAAATGAAACATCTGTCGCTTCAAAAGGAAACGTATAAACAAAGCAATGCCCGGCAAGTTGGGGAAATTGAAAAGCAATAAAAACGGTGCGGTTTAAAAGATTTTTAAACATAGATTTGAATATAAGCGTTTTGAGGCAGCTCTTTCCACTTTGTAAAAGAAGCCGACACGCTTGTGAACGGGGGAACCCTTTTAAACTCATAACCCAAATCCTGAAAATAAATTTAAATAATAATATTATGAGGTTAAAGCCAACAGCACAATATCATGAATGGTACGATAATTGCTTTAATAATTAAAAAAGTGAGGGTCAGACGGCTTTGATTGCTATTGACATCTTAGGGATTATATATAAAACAGATAAAATAACTGTTAAATTGCAAATTTATGGCATAAAGTATAATATCCCTTTCAGTTTATTCGAAATGGAATTCATGTTTAAGGGCTAAAAAATTAACGGCCAAATTCGTTTTAAAATTGTCGGGGGTGTCATGATGAGAGAAAAAGAAAATCAAACAGCCAAGCGCAGGAAAATATCTTTTCAGTTCATTTTCCCGGACGCACTGGAAGTCATTCTGGTAGGTGATTTTAATCAATGGGATCCCAAAAAGCATCCGATGAAGAGAAACAGCAACGGGGCTTGGGAGAAAAGCGTTTTGTTGGCTCCTGGAACCTATGAGTACAAATTTTGCGTTGATGGGGAGTGGATAAACGACCCTGAAAATCCTTTGCTTTGCCCCAATTGTTTTGGGAGTAAAAATAATTTTATCGTCGTTTAACCCAAAGCAATCGGATTTATGATCTTGCACCGCCTGTCTTGACAAACACTGTTCAGTTGACACCCGGTTTGCTATTGTTTATAGCTCCATCTGCAAATTTTTTATGGCATCAGAATCTTTAATCAACCGGGATGAAATAGACATGGACGGTCGCTCCTCATTTGACATTTTTTTCTTCTTTTTTATCTTTGTTTTCTTGCTTTCATCTGAAGCATGGGCCCTATACCCCGGCGACGTTAACCAGGATGATACAGTAAATCTGGAGGATGGAATTCTTGCTTTAAAAAACCTGAGTAATTTTGTGCCGCCGTCGGACAGTGATAAGGCTGCCGATGTCAGCGGGGATGAAAAAATCGGATTGGCGGAAGCCGTTTATATTCTTCGCGCTTTGAGCCAAAATAAACCGGTTCAAATCCAGGGTCTGGAACCTGCATCCGGTATGCCCAGCACGTTTCTGATGATCAGTGGAACAGGGTTTAATCCGGAAGGCGAGGTATTTGTCCGCTTTTTTGATGGAACCGACTATGTTGTTCAAGTCAGTGCGGTGGAAGTTTCGGAAACATCTGTTGCGGTATCCATCCCGCCTTTTTTCAGCAAGGAGGAGGGAACACTGGACCTGGGCACTGTCTCCGTACAAGTTGTTCAGAAGGTGGATGGCGTTTCAACCTTATCAAACGATATCTCCGGCTTCGAAATTCAGGACCTGCCTGTTCCGGTGGGCTCACTGACGCTCAGTTTTCTGGAGGCCGGCGCTGATGTGGGGCGCAGGTTACTGGCTGAAATTTCCGGTACGGAAATGGATACAGCCGCATTTAATAACGCGCTGACAAATCAAATCGCCCAAATTGATGAGATTGTATCCGATATCCGGGAATTGATTGCAAATCCCACCCAGACCGTATACCTGGGGACACTATCGGATACGCCGGTCAATGTCACCGTATCCGATCTTAAAATAACAGACTCGATTCTGCTCTCGGTTCTGTCGTCTCTGGGAACGGACGCCTCCATGACTACGCAATTGTTATCCGAAAGAGTTACAGCCGCACGCTTAAGTGCCATGGTCACGAGCCCTTGCCAGCAAATGGAAAGTCAGGCCGCTGCCCCGGTGGCTATGAGCGGTGATTCCGCTCTGGATGATTTAGCAAAAGAGGTGGTCTATGCGCCGAGATTATCCGCTAATTGCAAGTCTGTTGAATCTTTTCTTACCGCGGAAAAGATCTGGGCCGGGGCCGGGGCCGCAGCGGTGGGTTTGTTGTTTATTGCGGGCGCACCTGAAATCGCCATTGCTTTACCGGTTGCCGCGATGCTGTATGTGAGCCTGGAAAGCGCCATGGGGATGGTTGCGATCGGCGGCGGGTTGGGTCAGGATACGCCCGATGCCTACACACTGGTCAAGGAAGGTGTGGCAAAGCTTGAAACATTAATGAAAATAGGCCCCTTAAAGGCCGTTGCGCCCAAGGCCGGGGCCATTGCCGGAATCTATTACGGCGCGCGGTCCTTGATGGAGGAATTCAGCAAAGCGCCTTTCCCAACCCCGACAACCACCTCGACCACCACATCCACTACCACAACGAGTACAACGTCAACCTCCATCCCCGTTTCCGCCTCAGGGACATACACCGGGACTTTCGATGGCGTTTTAACGGAAACGATTGATTGTGCTCAATGGGAACATGACGTTTCGACAACCCTTGTCATTACCTTAGCAGGAGATGGCACCCTGATCGATCCGTATAACGGCAGTATGTCAATTGAAGGTACGGCTGACTCCACGGGCACTTACTGTAATTGCGAATATGGATGTGATTTGGGTACTGGTGAACATGATATCTCTCCTTTCAGCGAAACGGGCGAGGTGTCGGGCTCCCGAGGCAAGGTTGAGGCCTATACCTCGGGCGAAGTCGGAACCGGTATGTTTGACGCATCCTTTACAGAGGGAACAATCAGTGGAAACGCGCTGACCGGCACGCTGACTTTTGGTTCGGAAGGTTTTGATGGGCCTGTCGTAAAGACGGTGACCCTGATGAGATAAGGCCGGTAGAAATGTTGTATCTGGAAGGCCTATAAAAAGAAGGAGGAAAGGAGCTTTCTATGTCTCACATTATGACGGTCAACGGTCCCATAAATCCGGAGCAACTCGGCTTTACTTCCATGCATGAACATATCCTTTATGACGGCCGGGTATTTCGGCGCAGGTTTGAACATGTCCTGAGGGAATTCGGCAGAGGGGACGAAGACATCCCGTTATGCCTGGAAAATTTAGGACAAATCAAGCACGGGTTTATCATGTGTCCGGATGCCATCGTCATGGCGGATGAACAACTCATGGCCGCCGAACTGGCTGACTTTAAAGGGGAGGGCGGATCCGCGGTGGTGGACATGAGTACCCCCGGTCTCAGGGTGGACCCTTTGAAAACCCGCCGCGTGTCTGAAATGAGCGGTGTGCATATTGTTGCCACAACCGGTTTTTATTCACAGGATTCCTGGCCGGAAAGGTTCATGGGCATGAGCCTAAACGATATGGAAGCGCACATGATGGGCGAGATTGAAAACGGCATCGAGAACACCGATGTCAGACCCGGGCACGTCAAGGTGGCCATTGAAGGAGATTTTCCGGAAGGGGAGGTCAATGCAGTTCGTGCCGGGGCGCGCGTCGCACGACGGACCGGATTTTCCATGACGGTTCATCAGGGAATGATGCTGGGCCCCGATGCCGGGGATAAAATCGCCGATATCATTGAATCGGAAAAACTCGACGCCCATCGGGTGGTCATTGCC
>CAYTSY010000029.1:22101-28910 GCA_964440555.1 uncultured Desulfobacteraceae bacterium | reverse complement strand
GGGTGAAATTGAACATTCCCGGAGAGGAAGATACAGAGGGGGTTATTGACGCGGTAAAATACCTCAGGGAAGTCAACATGGGAACAAGCACGGTTACCGGCAGAAAAGTCGTAGTTGTCGGCGGGGGCAACGTCGCAATGGATGCGGCACGGGTTGCCGGAAGACGAGGGGCTTCCTCTGTTGAGATCATTTACAGACGCACGGAACAGGAGATGCCTGCCTATCCGGATGAAATAAAAGAAGCCAAAGAGGAACATATCCAAATATCATTTCTTACCGTCCCTGTAAAAATCTTAAAGAATGACGGAAAAATTACAGGACTTGAATGCATCCGCACGCAACCGGGGCTTCCGGATGCATCCCGCCGAAGAAGGCCTGAGCCGATAGCGGGTTCAAATTTTGTTATGGAATGTGATGTGCTGATTCCCGCCGTTGGCCAGGCGGTTGAAACAAGCTGGAGCAAGCGTCATCCCGATCTTGAACTGACAGTTAAAAACACGCTGAAAACCGATTCTTCTTCTTTAAGAACCTCCATACCCCATGTCTTTGCAGGGGGGGATGCTGTCCGGGGGCCGGCAACGGTAATTGAAGCCGTGGCCGACGGCCACAAGGCAGCATTGGGGATTCATGCCTATATCCAGGGAATTGATGTTTACCAAGGCATGGCCGGTGAAGAGGGCAACGGTCACCGGGAAAATGCATGGCTTGATATTCCGGAAAATATACCCGCGCAGAAAAGAGAAGTGAAGGAACATGTTTTTTCGGCTCAGTGCGTGCAGAACTTTTCGGAGGTTTCCAACGGCTTTTCCGCGGCCCAGGCTATTTTGGAAGCCGGGCGGTGTCTGAATTGCGGCGCATGTTCGGAATGTATGGAATGTGTGGCGGCATGTGAAGTAAAAGCGATTGACCATCAGATGGAAGATGAGATGGTCGAAGCGGAAATCGGGGCTGTGATTCTGACTACGGGATTTAAAGCCTTTGACCCCTCGCCTCTGGTTCAATACGGCTACGGCATTTTTCCGGAAGTCTATACCAGCCTTGAATTTGAGCGGCTCAACAATGCCACGGGACCCACCAGTGGACAGATTGCGATGAAAAACGGCGATGCCCCGAAACGGGTCGCCATTATCCACTGTGTGGGATCAAGGGATAAAAATCACCAGCCGTATTGCTCCCGGGTCTGCTGTATGTATTCCATGAAATTCGCGCACCTGGTCCGTGAAAAAACAGGGGCTGAAGTCTGGGAATTTTATATCGATATCCGGTCTCCGGGCAAACTGTACGAGGAGTTTTACAACCGGGTTCAGGAAGAGGGCGTTCATCTGATCCGTGGACGGGTTGCGGAAGTGACCGATATCGTCGATGATCCGGTCGCGCATCAGGGAAGGCTCACGGTAATCGCGGAAAATACCTTGACCCGAAGAACACTGCGCATACCGGTGGATATGGTGATTCTCAGCGTGGGTCTGCAACCCGCTGATGGGGCCGCGGATGTTGGGCGCATGGCCGGGGTGTCTGTTGACGGGGATGGATGGTTTACCGAGCTTCATGCCAAGCTGGCGCCGGTTGCCACGCCTTCGCGGGGAATTTTTCTCGCCGGCTGCTGCCAGGGTCCCAAGGATATTCCGGATACTGTTTCCCAGGCCATGGCCGCAGCGGGCGAGGCGGTTGCACTGCTGTCCAAAGGGACAGTGAAAACCAGGGCTGAAATATCTTTTATTGACCCCGATCTGTGTGCGGGCTGCCGGATGTGCGTACAATCGTGCGCATATCATGCCATTGACTTTGATGAAGGACGCCAAATCTCCGTGGTCAATGAGGCGTTGTGCCAGGGGTGTGGGAGCTGCTCAGCCGTTTGTCCGAGCAGCGCAGCCGGCGTCAAACACTTTACCGACCGGCAGGTGATGGAGGAGCTGGAAGCGATTCTCATTTGACGGCATCGTAAAAAGTCATGTTTTCACCACGAAGTTCACGAAGACCACGAAGGGGTATAAGAATATATAATATTTTCATCTTCGTGTACTTCGTGCTCTTCGTGGTTTATAAAAATTCAGGCATAATGGCGACTTTTTACGAGACTATCTCAGTTCGACGGCCATTACAGACCTTGTTTAAATATAAAAAGGAAATCAAGCGTAATGAATGATCCATTTGAGCCACAGATTGTCGCCATGTTGTGCAACTGGTGCACCTACACGGCGGCGGATCTGGCGGGCACGTCCCGGCTGGCATATCCGGCCAATGTGCGGCTGGTACGGCTGATGTGTACCGGCATGATAGATGCAAAGTATGTTCTCAAGGCCTTTTTGGATGGCGCGGACGGTGTTTTTATCGGCGGATGTCATCCGGGCGATTGCCATTATATCAATGGAAACATGAAGGCTGAAAAACGTATCAAAGGCGTGGGCAGCATCCTGGAACAATTCGGATTTGAACGGGACCGGTTTCGGTTGAAATGGATCGGCGCCAGCGAAGGACCCGAGTTTCAAAAGAGCATGGCGGATTTTGTCGGGACCGTTCAACAGTTGGGGCCAAGCCAGGTCAGATCGAAGATGATTCTCTAATCTGATTTTATATTGAAGGGGTGAAATGGCGATGTATACGGTGTTACAACATGAACTGGGTGCGCAAGCCGCTGTGGCTGATTTTTTAAAAAAAATGCTCGAACATAAAATTGTGGATGCTGTTTTTGTTTCGGCCAAAACACCCTATTCATCTTTGCCCATGCCGACGCTGATTTGTGAACCGGAAAAACTTTTTGACGCGAACCCCCTGGCGCCGGCGGCGCCGTTTAATGCAGCCCGGCAGGCATCGTCGCTTTTACGGCAGGATGCTCAAAAAAAGATCGCCCTGGTGCTGAGGCCCTGCGAGCTCCGGGCCCTGGTCGAGCTGGTAAAACTCAGGCAGGCGGTTTTGGAGCCGGCTGTTTTGATCGGAATAGAATGCAAGGGACGAATGGAAAACGCCGTTTATCGGGAAATTGAAAAAGAGCATCCGGCCATTTCCCTGGATTTTTATCAGAAAGACGAATTTCAGGATCAGATTTGCACGGCATGCAAGGCCTGTGACCGGTTTTTGCCCGAGGGGGCGGACCTGACGGTGTCGGTTTTTGGAGCAGATGTTTCAAAAGGCGCAGGACTTTTCAGCGGCAGTGAAACCGGAGAGGCCATCATTAAAAAAATAGGGCAGGGCGATGCCGCGCCTCCGGTTGAAAGGGAGGCCGCGATTTTGGATTTTACCCGGAAGCGGTCGGAATATAAAGCGGCGCTTTTGGAAAACACTTCCCGCACTATAAACGATATGGAAAAATTTCAGACCCTGATTTCAACTTGTCTGAATTGCCAAAACTGCCGGGTGGCCTGTCCTGTGTGCTATTGCAAGGAATGCGTATTTGCAACGGATGTGTTTATCCATCCTCCCGAGCTTTTGATCCGCCGGGCAATGAAAAAAGGCGTTTTGAAAATGCCCACGGAAACTACGATGTTTCATCTGACGCGGCTGGCGCACATGGGGCATGCCTGCGTCGCCTGCGGCCATTGCAGCAGCGTCTGCCCCGGCGATATACCGATAGCGGAGGTTTTCATCACCGTGGGATCAAAAATACAGGCATTATTTGATTATGTTCCGGGAAGGAATGTGGATGAGCCCATTCCATGCTTGGTGTTTGGAGAAAAAAAGCCTTAAGCCATGAATGAAAAAACACCTGACGTATTGATCATCGGTGGCGGCATCGGCGGCATCTGTGCTGCTTTGGAACTGGCGCAAACCGGCGTTTCCGTGATCCTGGTTGAAAAATCTCCCGCCGTGGGCGGCATACTGACTCAACTGGATCACCAGTTTCCCAATGATCACTGCGGCATTTGCCGGATGCTGCCCATGGTGGACCGAGATGCCGGATCCTCGTTTTGCGTGCGCCGGGGGTTTTTTCACGACAATATAACGGTCTTGACCGACACCCGGGTGGTTTTTATCGGTGGAAACCCCGGAAATTTCACGGTCCGGCTGAATCATATGCCTGAAGGGGTTGATTCTGCAACCTGCACGAATTGCGGAGACTGCCTTGCGGTTTGTCCCATATCGGTTTTGGATGCCTTTAACGGCGGCCTCAGCAAAAGAAAGGCTATCTATTTCCCAACCCCGGCCCGGGTTCCGGCATCTCCGGTCGTTGATTGGGTTACCTGTACAAAATGCGGGGCCTGCGTCGATGCCTGCCCGGAACATGCAGTAAGCCTTGATGATGCAGGCGAAGAAGTACTTCTGGAGGGAATAAAGGGGATCATCGTCGCTACGGGGACGGCTCTGGCCGATCCGGCCCAATTTGATGTTTACGGGTACGGCGTGCTTCAAAATGTGGTGACGGCAACGGCTTTTGAGCGGATGATGAGCGGAACCGGTCCCTATGCGGGAAATGCCGTCCGGCCTTCCGATGGGAAACCCATTGGGCGGATTGCCTGGATTCAGTGTGTGGGGTCGCGCAATGTCATGATCGGCGCGGATCAGTGTTCAAGCGCCTGCTGCATGTTTGCAGTAAAAGAAGCTGTCCTGGCTAAACAGAAAATCGGCCCCGGCACGGATACGACTGTTTTTTATATGGACATGCGGACTTTCGGCAGGGATTCCCAACGGTACCGGGATTCCGCGGAAAAGGACTACGGGGTAAAATTCATTCGCTGCCGGATTCACAGCATCGAACCCGGGGACCACCCCGGCGACATTCGTTTGACCTATGTGGATGAAGGCGGCAGGCAGATCGATGAAACCTTTGATCTGGCGGTTCTTTCCACAGGCCAAAGGTCCGGCAATCCGATTGAAAGCGTTGTGTTGGAAAAGTCTTTTGAGAGAGGGATCGAGACCATCGAATCGGCTTTGGGATTAAACGATATTGCCGTAACGGTGATCAGTGCAACCCTGGCTGCTGGAAGGCTGGGACAAACCATCGCCGGGGGCGGGCCGGAAGCGGGAAGATCAAATGCTGTAATGCAAAATCAGGACGCTGTTTTTAAGAATCGCCATCGGGTCAGCATTGTTCTGTGTCATGATGAGAGAAAAACAAGGAGGATAAACTGGGAACAGATCGAATCCCATCTGAAAACGCTCCCCGGCGATCTTGCCGTTTCCCATGGTCCGCTGAAATGTGCTGAAATCAACTGGGAGTCGATTAAGCATATTCTTCAAGAACATAAATCCAACCGGCTGGTTCTGGCAGCCGAAAAACCGTATTTGCTCTGGCCGCAAATTAAAGCGCTCTATGAAAGCACGGGGATGCTCACCTCGCAGGTGGAAGTGGTTGATCTGCAGATGATTGAGAAAATGACGTCGCCTGGGGCCGGCATGCAGGAAGCTGTCTTAAAATCGATTGAAATGGCGGTCAACCGCCTTCGTTTCCGAAAGCCACAATCCGGACAAGGGGTTTCCGTTTCCCGGTCCGCCCTGGTGATCGGCGGTGGACCTGCCGGGTTAAGCGCGGCCCTGGCATTGGCCGGAAGAGGGGTGCCGGTGACGCTGGTGGAAAAGTCCGGCGAATTGGGAGGAAATCTAAAGCATCTGGTGGATCCGGATACCCGGGCAACTGTTGAAGCACTGATTGAAGAGGCATTGAGAAACCCTGATATAAAGATGCATTGCAGGGCAGCGCTTGTAAAAGGCTCGGGCGGTCCCGGCCGGTTTTGCAGCGTTATCCGGTTGTCTGCCGGGGAAACAATCCCTGTTGATCACGGCGTTTTCATTGTTGCCACAGGCGGCGGGCCTGCAAAAGCGCTTGGCTATGGGTATGGTGAGCATAGCAGCATCATCACCCAGTTTGAACTTGAAAGAAACCTCGCTGACCCGCTTTTTAAGGCAAAGGGCGTTAAAACCGTGGTCATGATACAATGTGCGGGATCACGAGAGGAACCCAATAACTACTGCAGCCGCATCTGTTGTTTAAAGGCCATAAAAAATGCAATCGCCATAAAAGAGGTGTTCCTCGAATCAGACGTCTATGTTTTTTACCGGGATATCATGACGTATGGACAATCCGAGCAATATTACACCCGGGCGCGCCAAAAAGGAGTCTTGTTTATTCCTTTTGGGGTGGATGACCGGCCCCTGGTTTCCATTCTGGAAAAAGACATCGTGGTAGAAGCCATGGATCCCATTTTCGGCGGACCGTTGCGTCTTACGCCCGATATCCTCGTCCTTTCAACAGGAGTGGTTCCCAATGATACGGCAGAGCTTAAATCCGTTCTTGGGTTTGAAACGACGGCGGATGGATTCATTCAGGAAGCCGACAGCAAATGGCGGCCTGTGGACACCGGACAGGAAGGCGTCTTTGTCTGTGGTCTGGCGAGAAATCCCGTTAAGGTGGAAGAAGCCATAGCCGAAGGCGAGGCTGCGGCTCAGCGGGCATTCAGAATTCTGGCTAAAAAAACTTTTATGCCGCAGCGCACCACGGCAAGGGTTCGAAACGCAGTCTGCTCTAAGTGTGAACTGTGTATTGAAGTCTGTATGTACGGCGCACGGTACTGGGATTCGGGGACAAATCAAATCCTGGTAGACCCTGCCGCATGCCAGGGATGCGGGACCTGTGCGGCTTTTTGCCCCAACAGCGCAACGGTTATGGGGGACTTTGAAGATGACGGGGTGATGGCGGCAATTGTGGCGGCTTTGGATTAGCCGTTTGCATGAGGATGACATGGATTTCGTAACAGAACGAAAAACCTCGAAAATAAAATTAAACGCAGGTCTGCGGCCGGCAAACTGTGTAACCGATATATGCATGGCCTGCGGGACCTGTTCATCCGGCTGTCCGATCACCGGAGTTGATGGAT
>CAYTSY010000029.1:7160-22091 GCA_964440555.1 uncultured Desulfobacteraceae bacterium | reverse complement strand
AGAAAAATCGTGCGGATGGTATTGATGGGACGGGACCGGGAACTGATCGGGTCGAAACTTCCCTGGATTTGCACCCTGTGCGGCAAATGCGAATACGCCTGTCCCATGGGGATCAACATCGTTGCGATCATCCGGACAGCCCGGGGTATGGTGGATCGTGAAAAGGTTCCCGGCCAGATCCACAAAGGGGTGGAGCTGGGACTTAAAACCGGCAACAATCTGGGATTGCCCGCCGAAGATTTTCTTTTCATCCTCGAAGATGTCGGAGAAGAGCTTGCCCGGGAACCCGGATTTGAGGGATTTACGGTTCCCATCGATAAAAAAGGGGCCAATTTGCTCCATACCCTGCACAACAAGCTTGTCAACACCCAAAATGAAGATCTGGTTCACTGGTGGAAAATTTTTTATGCCGCCAAAGAGGATTGGACCATCCCCAGCGAGAACTGGGAAGGCGTCAACTGGGGATTGTTTTCCGGCGACGACGGAGCCATGAAAGTATTTGTGGACCGGATTGTCGAAAATATGGAAAAATTTGAAATACAAAATCTGATGTACCCGGAATGAGGGCACGCCTATATGGCAACCCGGGCCGGGTTGCAGAAATGGCATCCGAAATTTTTTGACCGCTACGGCGCTTTGACCGTGTTTGATCTGCTGGTGGAGTACTTAAAAAGCGGCAGAGTAAAGGTGGATAAGCATGCCAATGAAAAACGCGCCGCCTATCATGACCCGTGCAATTACGGACGAAAATCCATGGATCTCTTCGGGCAGGCGTTTTACGAAGAACCCCGGTGGGTCATGGACCAGTGCATGTCCGACTGGGTGGACCTGTTCCCCTGCAAGGGCAATCAATACTGCTGCGGCGGGGGAGGCGGAACCCTGCTGACTCCGTATAAAGAGGAAAGAATCCATTACGCCAGACGGAAAATGGAACAGATCCGGCGGGCCAGGGTGGAACTCATGGTCGTTCCCTGCCACAGTTGCCATGGTCAGATCAAAGCCATGGCCGAGGTGTATGACATGCCGAATCTGGAGGTTAAATACCTGTGGCAGGTTGTGGCGGATGCGTTGGTTTTGGTATAATGTAGTCATCCGGGCAGGCCCCTGTGCCTGCCCGGATGACGGTGGACGACACAATAAAGGGCAGGCACGGGGGCCTGCCCCTACGTGTTTTATGTGATCCGGATTTCCACCTTGCCGGATAAATATTTTTTTACCTCGGCGATGGGGATTTCCCGGCGGTGGAAAATGCCGGCGGCCAGGGCTGATTCAACCCGGGTTTGGGTAAATACCTCCAAAAAATGTTCCGCGCATCCGGCGCCCGATGATGCGATCACCGGGATGGTAACCGCATTTTTCACCGCATTGATCAGTTCAATGTCAAAGCCCATGTTGGTCCCGTCCCGGTCGATGCAGTTGAGAAGGATTTCTCCGGCTCCAAGTTCTTCGCAGACCCTCGCCAGCGTTACGGCGTCCACGTCCCGTTCCTCTCGGCCGCCGTTGATTGTGCATTGATACCAGCAGTATTTTTCCCCATCGGGTCCGGGAAGGGCCGTCTCGATGATGTGGTGGGCAACGCCGTTCGGAGACTTTACGTAAACCCGGCGTGGATCAATCGAAATCACGATCGCCTGGGATCCATAGACCCGGGAAATCTCCTCGATGGCGCTTTTGCCGGATTTCCTGCCGGTCCTTATATAGTTTTCCACAATGTAAACCGCATCGCTGCCGATGGAAATTTTATCTGCCCCGGACCGGAAATATTCGGAAGCCACCTCGAGGGCCGTATAAGTCCGACCGTCCTTGTCCGTAAAATCCCGGATGCCGCCGCCAATGGCCAGCGGAACAAAGACGTTTTTCGAGGTCTGCTTCAATACGTCCAGCATGGGCAGGTCCTGCAATGGGAAATCCCGGAATCCCGTGATGTTGAGAAACGTGATTTCATCCGCGCCTTCCTCGTAATATCTGCGGGCAAGATCCACCGGCATCCCCAGGTTTCTGACGTTTCCATCTTCCCGGACATCATACTGATCGCCTTTGGTGACCACCAGATCGCCCTGGTCGTTGGCCCTGACATCCAGGCAGGCAATGATGCGCTTGGACAAAAGGGTCTTCCCTTTGTTACCGGGCAATTGTTTTTCTTCGGTTTTATTGTCCAAAAAATTTTTCAACACGTTCAGCCCGGCCCGGCCGCTTTTTTCCGGGTGAAACTGCGTGGCGATAATGTTGTTCTTTTGGATGCTGCTGACAAAGGGATACCCATAATCGGTCCATGTCAAAACAATTGCCTCATCGTACGGCGCTACATGATACGAGTGGACGAAGTAAAACTTTTCATTTTCCGCCATGCCCTTAAAGAGATGCGATGCCTGCTTCATTACAACGCCGTTCCATCCGATGTGCGGGACGGCGAGATCCACGTCGAACCGTTTGACAGAGCCCTTGAAAACACCCAGGCCTTCGACTCCGGGCGCTTCTTCGCTTCCTTCAAAAAGGGCCTGCAACCCCAGACAAATGCCCAGAAAAGGCCGGCCGGAGTCCAGATACTGCTTCAGCGGCCCGACGTATCGCTTTTGGTTTAGGATGTTCATCATGGCGCCGAAAGCGCCCACGCCGGGAAACACCAGTTTTTCGGCAATCAGAATGTCGTCGGCGTTTGAAACAATCTTTACCTTTTCCCCTAAGGATTCGATGGCATTGATTACGCTCAAAACATTGCCGGCGCCGTAATCCAGTAATGTAATCATATGTTGATAAATTCCTCAATGGCCCGGTTGACCTCATCGGGCTTTTCCGCAAACACAAAATGGGTCCCGCCTTCGATGATTTTCACACGGGCGTTTTTAAGCTTCTCCGCCAGAAAATGGGAATACTTGGGCGGCGTCATGGCATCATCCGTACCGCAGATGGCCAGCACCGGAACCGTGATATCGCCGGCTTTGTCCATAACATCAAACCGGTCGCAGGCCCGCATGTCGTTTAGCATGGCTGCGGGTCCGTTTTCCTTGACGCGCTGTTTTAATATCGTAGTCAACTCCGGATCCACCCGTTCATAAGAAGGATCGATAAACTTTTCAAACCGGGCAGGGTCGTCAATAGCCTCTTCAAGAGCTTTTAAAAAAAATGGGTGAACCCGGAGCCGCAACCCGCTGCCCACCGGTATCAGTGCCTTGACGTCCTTCGGGTAGGTCAATCCGTATTGCAGTATAATCCCGCCTCCCAGAGAATGCCCGGCGAGGATGACCTCTTTATACCCTTTCTCATCGATATATCCTTTAAGCCACTCCACATAGCCGGGAATCGAGTCGATGAGGCTGCCGACCGGGTGACCGGGCAGGTCCAATGCCTCCGAACCCTTGAAATAGCGTGTTTGATAATGCCATGATTCTTTGGATCCGCCTGAACCGTGGATGAAAATGAGTTTCATGCTTTACGCCTCCTGAAATGGTAAATGGAAAAATTTAAGGTTGAAATCTACAATAAAAGCAACTGGATTACAATAGAACTTTGTCACCGCTTTATTAATGCATATATAGGATTGATTGAATGAAGATTCATTGATATAGGTTAACCCGCGACCGCGACGACAAAAAACCTTTATAAATACGGAGTGCTTTCCAATGGAAATGACCATGGCGGAAAAAGTGCTGGCCCGGGCTTCCGGGCAGCCGCATGTCAGGGCCGGTCAATATGTGACGGCTTGTCCCGACAGGCTGATGGCCCACGAGGCGTTTGCCGCCTGTGCGTGGATACTCAAAAGCCTGGGCGTCAAAAAATTGCATGACCCGGATCGCGTGGTGGTGATGCTGGATCATTACTTTCCCGCGCCAACAGCCGCCATGGCCGATGTCCACGTGTTGATCCGGGATGCCGTGGAAGAGTTCGGTATCAAAAAATATTTTGGATATGACGGCGTCTGCCACCAGGTGATGTGCGAGTCGGGAAACGTTGTTCCGGGGCAGTTGATCCTGGGCACGGATTCCCATACCACCATGTATGGGGCATTCGGCGCAGGCGGAACGGGAATCGGCCAGACGGAAATGAGTTATGCGCTTGCGACCGGAGAGATCTGGATGATGGTGCCCCATACGATCCGCTTTGAACTCTCGGGGGGACCGGCCCCCGGCATCATGTCCAAGGATGTTATGCTACACATCGCGGGCAGGTACGGAACTGAAGTCGCCCAATACCGGTCCATCGAATTCACCGGTCCCGCGGCCCGGCGGATGACTTTGTCGGACCGGATGACCATGTCCAACATGGGCGTTGAAATCGGCGCCAAATTCGCTTTTTTTGAAGCGGATGACAAAACTCTGGAATATGTCGGAAAGCGCGTCGATGAAACCCTGTCCCTGTTTGGACCGGACAAAGGGGCTGTCTATGAAGCCGTTCATGCGGTGGATGTCGGCGCCATTGTTCCCGTTGCGGCTTTTCCCCACAATCCGGGCAATGTCCGTCCCGTTTCGGAAGGCAGCCATGTATCCGTACAGCAAGCCTACCTGGGGTCATGCACCAACGGCAGGCTGGAAGATATCGCGGTGGCGGCTCAAATTCTTAAAAATCGAAAAGTTCATCCCAAAACACGGCTGCTGATCGCACCGGCCTCAAAGGCGGTGATGCTCGAAGCGGCCAAAGCCGGATTTGTCCGGGATTTGCTGGAAGCCGGGGCCCATTTTCTGCCTGCCGGGTGTGGTGCATGTCCGGGCAGCCACATGGGATTGCTGGGCAAGGGAGAATCGTGCATATCTTCGACCAACCGGAATTTTCGTGGACGAATGGGAAGTGAAGACGCGGAGGTCTATCTGGGCTCGCCGGCAACCGTAGCGGCTTCGGCCGTAACCGGGCACCTGACGGATCCCAGGCAATTCTGGTCGGGCACAACGGTTTAAGACTCATAAACGGAAGGTTACACATGGAGAAGACTTTTTCAGGAAACGTGTGGAAATTCGGCCACAACATGGATACGGATGCCATGGCGCCGTGGAAAACCATGAGCGCCGGCTGGGAACAAAGGAAATCGTCCGTTCTGCATATCCGCCCCGGATTTTCGGATCAGGTAAAAGCCGGCGATATTATTGTTGCCGGCCGGAATTGGGGGTGCGGTTCCAGCCGTGAACAGGCCGCGGAAAACATCAAGCTTCTGGGCATTGCAGCCGTGGTCGCCCACTCCTTTGGCCGTATTTTTTTTCGTAACGCCCTGGCCATTGCGCTTCCCTGCGTGGTCTGCGCCGAGACGTATGATGGATTTGAAGAAGGAGACCGGGCGCAAATCCGCTTGTCCGACAGCCGGATTTTCAATCTGAGCAAGAATTTGGAGTTTAAAGGCGAACCCTATACGCCTGAGATGTTGTCCATCATTGAAAAAGGCGGTTTGATGAACGTTCTCAAGGAGCGATTGGCCGGATTGTAAGGAGGGTAGGATCATGGCTCTAAAACAAGTTTCGGTTATTGAAGGCGAAGATGCGTCGCCGGAAGCGGTCCGGCCCGTGGTTGATCTGATCGGCAAGATGAATCCGGACATCACATGGGTTTACCCGCCGGTGGGGGATAGCGGCATGAAGGAGCATAACTCGCTTTTTCCCAATCAAGCAAAAGAAATGATTGATGCTTCCGATGCCACGCTCTTCGGCGCCACCAGCGGCAAGAGCATGTTTGCCCTGCTGTACCTGCGGTGGGGAAAACAGACGTATGCCAATGTCCGGCCGGCGAAATATCTGAAGGGATACAAAAGCCCGCTGGCCCGTCCCGAGGAGATCGACATGGTCATTGTCCGGGAAAACACCGAGGATTTATATCTCATGGTGGAAGGGGATTTAAAAGATCTGGCCCCGGCCAACCTGGTCAGTCCGATTCTGCAAAAACCGGTTGCCGGGATGGGAGAGGGCAAATACGGCGTAAAAGTGATTACCCGGGCCGGAAGCGAGCGCATTGCACGATTTGCCTTTGAACTGGCCCGGAAACGGAAGGCAGAGGGGCTGCCCGGAAAAGTGACGGCGTCTTCAAAATACAACATGCTCTCGCAAAGCGACGGCCTATTTATAACCGTCGCCGGAGAGGTGGCCGCATTATATCCCGACATCGTGTTTGAAACCATGATCGTGGATAATCTTGCGCATTTTATGGTGATGCATCCCCAAAAACTCGATGTCGTTCTGTTGCCCAATCTCTACGGCGATATCCTTTCCGATGCCGCGGCCGGACTGATCGGAGGACTGGGGCTTGCGCCCAGCGGCTGTTACGGGGAACATTACGCCTATTTCGAATCCGCTCATGGAACCGCCCCGGACATCGCCGGACAAAATATCATCAACCCCACCGCCACCTTATTATCTGCGTCCATGATGCTTTCGCACCTGGGGTTTGAACGGTTGCGCCGGGATATCGATGCAGCCCTGGCAGCGGTGTATCGGGAAGGACGTTTCCTGACGCCCGACCAGGGCGGGAAATCGAGCACCACGGATTTTATCAAGGCGGTGGCGGATAAAACAGGCAGTCGCGGATGACACCATAATATTCACGGGTATTTTTTGCGACTGCCTGGTGTCGTCACCGTAAGATCGTGCCGATAAAACACCCTCCGCCGCCACCATCGGATTTCGCCGGTTCCTCCGGTTCGTCTTCACCCAATACCAGTGTCCCGGGATCAACGATAACGCCGTTTGCTGTCCCATCGGCATCTGTCAGAGGATCTCCGTCCTTGAGGGTGATGGTAATCGTGTTGTCGCCGTCGTTGTCGCCGATAGGTATTTCCTGCCACCCGTTTGCAGCAGAAATTTTATAATACCCTGAACCGGTGGGGATAGCATTCGGGAATACAATCGTCACAACAACCGAATCCCCGGGTGTTAAGTCGGTAATTTCAAATTTAAAGGCCCCATAAGGGCATGCGCTGCCGGCGGGTCTGCCGTTTTGAGAAACCGCAGGATCTTCATCATGCAATGCCAGGGCATTTCTAAAATTTCCCTTTTGCGCATGCAATATGACTTTTTCATCGCCGTTGCCTTGTCTGAGCCGGGTGGTCTGCCTGTCCTGATAATCTTTTTGACCGTCATTATCGAAATCAGCATTCGGGTAATCATTTTCTTCGCTGTCAAGGACACCGTTGTTATTGGAATCCGCTCCGTCGATGGCGCCGTAAATGATCACTTTTTCCTGGTCCACATACGTCCAGCCGGCTTCGAGAATATCAATATCCGTGGTTCCTTCGGGCAGGGGTTCAACCTTGATCATGGTCACGGTACGCGTTGATGCCCCGGCATTGTGGTCCCAGTCGTTGGCATAAGGCCATACTACGTTCTGATTGGCGGCAGTGCTGGACTGGTCAGGGGCATAGGGGTCTTTTTGAGGCGGAACGACGCGGAAGGGGCCTTCCCCGTCCAGTTTGTTTTCAGCGGTCAGGACTCCCGTGTCCAGCAGGGCGCCTTCGCGTCTGTAGGCCAATATCACTTTATTCCCGGACGGATTGCCGATAGCGCCGCCATTGCTTCTGCCGGTACACGACGGCGCGCTGTAATCGCACCACCCTGCCGGCGCCGGGTTTATAGCGATATCCGCCTGCGTGTCGTAGTAGTACTCCGATTCCGGATAAGTTCCGAATATGTGATAGAATTCAGGCTGTAAGGGATCATCCTGCAAGGGGTGGTATTGGGCCCAGCCATCCGGGGAAAAAACCGTGATACCGGAAGCCTCGTCGGACATGCCGGCGTCCGTGAGAAGATCTTCCAGCGGAATGCCCGTATATTCCGCATAAAAATCCCCTGACCGGCTTGTATTCATCAGCAAAAACTGGGTATGCTGCTGCATGGCCTCCAGTTGATGCCGGTTGTAAATTCGATAGGGTGCAATCGTTTTACTTGGATCATCATTTGCATTGCCCGGAAACCGGTTGGCCCGGATTTCTTCAATATTGGTGAATTCATCGTTGTCGGAATCCATATTTTCAATGGCGGTAACAGCAGCAGCGTTTTTGCCGTTGTCGTGATAGTCCTGCCCATAGGAATTCATCGTCTCCAGGATATTCCCGCTTCCGTCATACTTGTAGGTATAGTGGCACCACTGACAACTGCCCAGGGAAACCGTTTTCCCTTTGCTGTTTACATAAGACCCACCGGTGTGGCATAAGGCGCAATGGTCCAGTTTTGTCCCGGCCTTGTCGGGATAGACGCTTAAAAACTTGTCGGCATCCTCTTCCCCCTCGTGGTGGTAGGCGCAGATGCCGGTTGAGACCATGGCAAAAAACAAGCCCATTCCGCATAAAAAAAGTATGATTTTTCTCATTTTTTTTTCTCCTTATGACCTGGATTTACATATCAAAAGACAATCGTCCGGTAACAACCGTTTCAGCATCATCATACAGGATCGTGCCGGTAATCGGATCCCGGTCGATAATCAGCGGATCATCAAATTCGGTTCTGGTGGCATCCAGGGTAAGGCGCGTGAACCGGTTGATATACCAGTTTGCGGCAAGACTCCATGCGGTTGCCTTTCGAACAGAACTTCCAACATTGATCAGATTGTCATAGACCCTGTCGTCGGCGGCAAAGCAGTCGAACCGCAATGCCAGCCCCAGCCCTCCCCAGGCTGCCGATCCTTCACCGATCGGCACGGGTTGGAAAACCCCTTGTCTAAGCGCATAATTTTCTCCGGTAACCATCCAGGCAAGGGCGAAATAATAATCTTTTAGATCCGTGTCGAATGTTGCCGAACTGGTTTCGACATCCTGAAAAGTTTTGGCTGTATATTCGGCGGCCAGGGCAAGGGGGCCGTAAACCCATCCCAATTCGAGTCCATAAAGGGAAACGTCTCCCGCATCCCTGATAATGTTGAATTTAGCCCTACTCGCAACGTCGAAAAAAGTTGTCAGCCCTGTTGTCTTTACCGTGATCTCAACATTGTTGCTGTCTATTTTTGCATACCCCAAGGACCCGCCGAACCGTAAATCCTTTAGGAATTGAGAATGGCCGGTCTTAAACGGCGCCGCAACGATTCTGCCTGCCAACTGCAGGGCGTCCTCATCCCCTCCGGTGGCGTCATCTTCACCGTCGCCGTTAAAGGCGCCGACGCCGTACCAGAACCGGTCGTCGGCCAGTGAGGAGTGCACCATGATTCCCAGATCCCGATTCGGGGCGAGATAATACCCCATGGACCGCTCGGCAAAAAACAGATCACTGTCGGCAGTGCTTGTGTCCAAACCAAAAGGCTCCTTGAATTGCCCGACTTTTATGGACATATAGTCTTGTGATACATCAATATTCAGGAAGGCATCCAGCAAACGGCGGCTGCCCGCGCCTTCAAATTCGTATTTAAAACCGTAGCCGAAGCGATCTTCATAGCGACCGTAAACCTTGAGTTGTGCGCGCCTGATGTCAAATTTGTTTTTAGCGGGATCAACGTCATCGTAAGTGAAATATCTGTAGTCCGTCTGCAAAAAAGCGCCGAAACACACGGATAAATCATTACTGCCGGCGCTTTGTAGGCAAAAGCCATCCGTTGTGTTGAGCATAATTGTGCTCTGGTTAACGGTCGAAGGCGGCATTGCACATTCTGCGAATGCCGGTTCGTTCATCCCGATCATCAGAACGAACACGATCAAACAGGCCGGGAAAATCGATCTAATTTTCATTTTTTAAGCTGCTTTTTTGTGGTTGGGGGTGAATAGAAAACAACAAAATCCAATGGAACAAGTAGTTTCTTTTAATGCATATAAGATATTATTTGTCAATTATTTTTGTTTTATTGTTTATCATAATTATAACTTCTATTAATTACCAAATACATCTAAGATTAACACTTTGACAATAATACACTATTAAGATATTATAAGTCCATTGTTTACAATAATTCTGTGTAAATGAGAGCTTGTTGCGTAATCCGGGCTATCTGCTTGATTTTAATTATAAATTTATAAGGGGGCAGGCGCATGTTAAAGAAATGCTACATTGTTTCGTTGGCGGTTTGCTGTTGTCTTATTCTGATTGTGTTTACCGGCATCGGTTTTGGCGAGGACCCCAAAAACAAGGACATCATCCTTGCTACTACCACGTCAACGGTTGATACCGGGCTGCTTGACGTTTTGCTGCCTGTTTTTGAAAAACAGACAGGATATCGGGTGAAGACCATTTCGGTGGGTACGGGACAGGCATTGGCCATGGGTGAAAAAGGAGAAGCTGATGTGCTGTTGACCCATGCGCCGGCTTCGGAGAAAAGGCTCGTAGATGCCGGTGCAGTAACCAATTACCACCTAGTGATGCACAATGACTTTGTAGTTATAGGCCCGGCAGAAGATCCTGTGGATATCAAGGGGAAAACAAGCACTGAATCTTTTAAGGCTATCGCGGCCGAAAAAGCCCTGTTTATTTCACGGGGGGACGATTCGGGAACCCATAAGAAGGAGCTATCCATCTGGAAGAAGGCAGGAGTAACGCCGGCCGGCGCACAATGGTATCAGGAAACCGGTCAGGGAATGGGTGCGACAATACTGATGGCATCTGAAAAGAACGCCTATACGCTTACCGACAGAGCTACCTATCTGGCGCGGAAAGCGAACATCAAACTGGAAATTCTTTCCCATGGCGACCCATCACTGCTTAACATTTACCATGTAATGGAGGTCAATGCCGATAAGTTTGCCAAGGTGAATGCAGGCGGCGCCAAGGCGTTCGTAAAGTTCATGATTGATCCCAAGACCCAGGAAATGATCGGTGGGTTCGGTAAGGATAAATTCGGCGAACCGTTATTTTTTTCGGACGCGGGAAAAAAGATGTAGGATTTTGTTGAAAACAAAAAAAGTTCAATGCCGGGCCAACAGGAGTATTGCTCATGGCGGTGATCACAGAAGGGCTCAAAGAAGCGGTCAGGCTTCTGGCGACGTTTGACGCTGAAGTGATGGGGATTACCCTGAGGACGATCCAGGTTTCCGGCACGGGGACCCTGATCAGCGTGTTGATCGGCATTCCAGTGGGGGCTTTTTTAGCCCTGAAAACATTTTTCGGCCGGGGATTTCTGGTAAGCATAGTGAATTTCGGGATGGGCCTGCCGCCCGTGGTGGTGGGTCTTGCCACCTGGCTGGCGCTCACCCGATACGGCCCCTTGGGAATGTTCGGTCTTTTGTACTCGCCGGCAGCCATGATCATTGCCCAGGCGATTATAGCGTCTCCGATAGTGGCTGGACTCACCTTGGCTGCCATTCAATCGGTCAATCCAAAATTGAAGCTCCAGATAATTGCGCTGGGCGCGAACAAAATTCAATATGTAATCCTTCTCTTATGGGAAGCAAGACTTGGTATCCTTTCGGCTGTCATCGCCGGTTTTGGCGGCGTGATCAGTGAGGTCGGGGCGTCCATGATGGTGGGCGGGAACGTGCGGGGATATACCCGGGTGCTGACCACAGCTACGGTTCTGGAAGTCTCCAAAGGGAAATTCGAACTGGCTGCCGCATTAAGCATGATTTTGCTGGTTCTTACCTTCTCCATCGTGTGGGGGTTGAGCTACCTGCAGCAGAGGGGAAAGAAGCCGTGATTCCAATGATAGAAGCAAAAAACATAAAACTGGCACTTTCGGGGCGTGAGATTTTAAACATCGATCATTTTATCTTGAAAAAGGGCGAGGTACTTGCACTCATCGGACCCAACGGATCCGGGAAATCCACCCTGCTGAGGACTTTGGCGCTGATTGACCGGCCCTCTGCCGGCGTGATAGATTTTAACGGTGAGCGGGTGTATCCCAATGGCAACATGCTTGCGATTCGTCGGCGAATGGCCATGGTGTTCCAGGAGACGCTTCTGCTTGATACCACCGTGTATCGAAACATAATGATTGCCCTTCGAATCCGGGGCGTCACCGGTCAGGAGGCGTCTGCCAGGACCGAAGAATGGCTAAATCGGTTCGGCATTCCGCATCTGGCCCGACGACTCTCCCGAAAGCTCTCCGGAGGCGAAGGCCAGCGAGCCAACCTTGCCAGGGCCTTTGCGTTGAAGCCCGAAGTCCTTTTTTTAGATGAGCCGTTTTCCGCGCTGGATTATCCTACTCGCATGGCGCTTTTGGATGAAATGGGACAGATTCTTAAAAACACGAACATGACGACTCTGTTTGTGACCCATGATTACGCGGAAATCCCGTATCTGGCGTCCACTGTGAGTGTCATGTTTGGAGGGAAAATCAAAAAAACAAGCACTGTGAACGAGATCTTCGGCGAGGAGTTCTTCAAAAAAAGAAGTCTTACGCCCTGGGAAGATTAAACATTATAACAGTCAACAAGAACCGTATATACATTTCCGGCAATATCAGATTTTGCTGAGTTTCACGGCGCAAGCCTTGTACTCGGCTGTCAGCGTATCCGGATCAAATGCAGGATTGGTAAGCCAGTTGGCATTGTTCTCCCGGAAATGGAACGCCATCCAAACCATGCCCTTGGGGACTTCGGGCGTAACCTTGGCCCGGACAGTCACCTCGCCGCGCCGTGAGGCCACCCGGATCATTTCCCTATCCGAGATGCCTAGCGTCTGCGCATCTTCGAGCGAAATATCGGCGGTCTCCTCACCCAAAAGGCCATTCAATCCCGCGCTTCTGCCCGTCTGCGTCCGGGTATGGTAATGATAAAGGCGTCTCCCCGTGCTCAGCACAAACGGGTATTCCTCGTCGGCGACTTCGGCCGGAGGCGTCCAGTCAACCGGATTGAATATACCGAGCCCGCAGGTGAACTGGCCGTCCTTGTGCAGGACGCAGGTTCCGGGATGTTCCAGGGTGCCGCAGGGCCACTGGATACCGTCATTTTCAATCCGCCTGTACTTAATGCCGGCAAGCGCGGGCGCGAGCTCGGAGACCTCGTTGTCCCAGATCTCGCGGGCGTTGTCGGATTCCCAGTTTTGGCCGAACCTCTTTGCAAGCTGCTTGAAAATCCACCAGTTGGGCTTTGCTTCACCCGGCGGAGAGGTTGCCGTGCGAACACGGCTCACCCGCCGCTCACTGTTGGAAAACGTTCCGTCGTTTTCGCTCCAGGCAGCCGCAGGAAAGACGACATGTGCGAACCGGGTCGTTTCCGTGGGAAAAATATCCTGACACACGAGAAATTCGGCGGATGCCAGTTCGTGTTCCACTTTTTTAATATCAGGCTCGGTATTGGCCAGATTTTCACCGAAAATATAGAAGCCACGGACCTTCTTATTCACCAATCCGTCCATCATCTGGGGAATCATCAAACCGGGCTTGTCAGGCAGGTTCGAGACGCCCCAGGCCTTTTCAAACTTTTCTCGCATAGCCGGGTTTGTAACCGCCTGATACCCGGGAAACACGTTGGGAAGAGCCCCCATATCGCAGGCTCCCTGAACATTGTTCTGGCCCCGCAAAGGGTTGACGCCGGCATATTCCATGCCGAGATTGCCCAGCAACATCTGCAAATTGGCGATGGACATAACGTTGTTTTTACCGCAGGTATGCTCCGTGATGCCGAGGGTGTAACATACCATCATCGGTTTTGCCGCGGCGATGCGTCGTGCCAGCTTTCGAATGACCCCGGGTTCGATGCCGCAAATTGCACTGCTGTACTCGGGCGTATAGGACATGACCTTTTTTTCCAGCTTCTCAAATCCCGTACAGCAGGAAGATACAAATTTTTTATCGTAGAGATCTTCGGTAATCAATACATGCATCAATGCGTTGAGCAAAGCGATGTCGCTTCCCACCTTCAACTGAATATGGGTAGTCGCGAAATCCACCAGACGGTGACGTCTGGGATCGACGACGATCAATTCCGCTCCGTTGGTCACGGCGTTTTTGATAAAGGACGCCGCCACCGGGTGAGCCTCCGTCATGTTGGAACCGATCACCATGAAGGTTTTGGCCTTTGAAAATTCTCCGAAGGAGTTGGTCATTGCGCCTGAGCCGAAAGATGCCGCCAGACCGGCGACGGTGGGGGCGTGTCAGGTACGTGCGCAGTGATCAATATTGTTTGTTTTAAACGCTGCCCGGAATAGTTTCTGCATATTATAGGAGTCTTCATTGATGCTTCTGGCGCAACTCACCCCTCCCAGCGCATCCGGCCCATGCTCGCTGATGATTTTCTTGAACCGGTCCGCGACCAAGTCGAGCGCCTCACCCCAGGAGGCCTCACGAAACGTTTCGTTTTCACGGATCAAGGGCATTTTCAGCCTTTCCCCGGAATAGATAAAATCATAACCGAAACGGCCCTTTACGCAAAGCCGCCCCATATTGGGAGCGCCGTCCTCCACTCCGGTGACGCTGACAATCTTATTATCTTTGACGTGCAGCAACTGCTGACACCCAACACCGCAGTAGGGGCAGGTGGTTCGGATTTTGTTGATGTTCCAGGGCCTCCAACGCTCAGAATGCTTGTTCTCAAGCAGTGCGCCGACCGGGCAGACCTGAACGCATTGGCCGCAGGAAACGCATTTATCGGGGTCGACCGAAATCATCGGACCCTCTTCGCCTTTTCCAACACTGAGGGCATAAGCGCCGGTAAGTTCCCGGCAGGCGGATATGCACCGCAGACAAAGGATGCAGCGGGAAGGCCAGTATTGAATCATCGGGGTCGCGTAGGGGAAAATCCCCGGCTTTTTGGCGGGCAATTTATGCTCGACCTGGGTAACGCCGAATTCATATACGAGATCCTGCAGGGTGCATTCTCCGGCTTTGGCGCAAATCGGGCAATCCAGTGGATGATTGGCCAGCAACAGCTTGAGGGCCTCCTGCCGCATCTTGAACAAGCGTTCAGAATGGGTCGTTACGCTGATGCCCCCAATAACCCGTGTGTCGCAGGCGGTTACGGGTTCCAGATACCCTTCCACCTCAACAATACACATCCGGCATGAACCGATCGGGTTCAATTTTTCATGAAAACAAAGCGTTGGGATTTGGATTCCAACGCTTCTGGCAGCCTCAAGAACTGTGCACTTGTCAGAAGCCAGAACTTCTTTT
>CAYTSY010000029.1:0-7150 GCA_964440555.1 uncultured Desulfobacteraceae bacterium | reverse complement strand
TCAAACGAACCATTCCAATTCCTCCCATGGAAAAATAGATTGATGGTACTGGTACAGGACCAAGCCTGGGATGACGAGCCCGGTATCCATAACGCATCGATCGCGCAAGGCGGGGTTGGTTACCGGCCTTTGCTGAAATCATTCCTTTTACCGATTCACCTTAATAAAAACAAAATTATATATTTGTCAATCACTCCTGAAAAAAAACAGTAATTCTCGCTAAACGCCGTTTTAAAGGGAATAGAGACAATGCCGTTTTCTTAAGTTTATTAAGAATTGATGAACTCGTAAAAAAGTCGAAAAACAGCTTTTTACGAAATTAAAAGGGCCACAGATTTTAAATCTCTGTAAGCCCTTTGATTTTATTGGTCGGGACGGCAAGATTTGAACTTGCGACCCCAGCGTCCCGAACGCTGTGCTCTACCAGACTGAGCCACGTCCCGACTTGGATGTGGTTGCGTTTGTTATGTTACATGTTCCAAAATGTCAAATAAAAAATGGCTAAGGCTGCCGGTCTTTATTTCTCAAATGGGTTATCCAAAACGATTGTTTCATCTCTGGCCGGACCCACGGAGATGATCCGTATCCGTGTTTGGGCCAGTTCTTCGATGCGATGGAGGTAATTTCGGGTGTTGGCCGGCAATTCATCGTATCTCCGGACAGGGGAGATATCCTCATCCCACCCCGGAAGGGTTTCGACGATGGGTTTGCACCCGGCAAGCACTTTGAGGCTCGTGGGGAAGTTGTTGATCCGTTCGCCATTATATTCGTATGCGGTGCAGATCTTGAGTTCGTCAAGTCCCCCCAGAACATCCAGCTTGGTAATCACCAGGCCTGTCAGACTGTTTAAACGGACCGCGTTTTTTAATATGACCATGTCCAGCCATCCGCATCGCCGCTTCCGACCCGTAGTCGCTCCGAATTCCGCCCCTTTTTGTTGAAGCCGGTCGCCGATTTTATCGAGCAGCTCCGTGGGAAACGGCCCGGCGCCCACGCGGGTGGTATAAGCCTTGACAATGCCGAAAACCTCGGAAATCAGTTTGGGTCCAACGCCGGCGCCGCTGGCGGCATTGCCGGCAACGCAAACCGAAGAAGTGACAAAGGGATAGGTGCCGTGATCAATATCCAAATGGGTGCCCTGGGCGCCTTCAAACAATACCTGTTTTCCGGATTTGACATGCTCGTCAATGAAGACCGAAATATTCCCAATGTAAGGGGTGAGCCTTCGGGCGTATGGGCCGTATTCTGTAATAACGGCATCCGGGTCCAAAGGTATGTCTGAAAGAAAATGCTCCAGATAAAAATTTTTTTCCTGTGAGTTGGATTTTACCGCTGCCTCGAAAAGTTCTTTATCCAGCAGGTCGGAAAACCGGATTCCCCTTCTCGCCGCCTTGTCCTCATATGCGGGACCTATGCCGCGGCCGGTGGTGCCGATTTTATTGTCCCCCATGCTTTTTTCACGGGCCATATCAATCTGCCGGTGGTAGGGCATGATCAGATGTGCCCTGTCGCTGATAATGAGCTTATCGGGCGACACGTCGATTCCTTTGTTTTGCAGGTAATCGAGCTCTTCCAAAAGCACTTTCGGGTCCACCACCATGCCGTTTCCGATAACACAGGCTTTCCCCTGGAGGATACCTGAGGGCACGAGATGGCTGATAAATTGTTCTCCGTTGACCACCATGGTGTGACCGGCATTGTTGCCCCCCTGAAAACGTACCACGATGTCAGCGAATCCGGCCAGCAGATCCACGATTTTGCCTTTCCCTTCGTCTCCCCACTGCGTTCCCACGATTACGATATTTGACACGCGTCGCTCCTTGTAACGGTTTATCCGTTTATTTGGTGTTGATCAAAGCCGGAATCCTGGCGATTGCGCCTGGCGCGGAAAAAATTTTGAACCAGCATCCGGCATGCGTTTTCGCAAACGCCGCCGATGATTTCCGGATGGTGATTGAATTCCCGGTTATTGGCCAGATCGCATAATGAACCGCAAGCCCCCCATTTCGGGTCTTTCGCCCCGAAAACCACGCGTTTTATCCTGGCGTGGATAATTGCGCCCATGCACATGACGCATGGCTCCATGGTAACATAGAGGGTGACATTCAACAAACGGTAATTCATAATCTTTTTGGCTGCCTTTCGCAATGCCAAAATTTCAGCATGAGCCGTAGGGTCGGATAAACCGATGACCCGGTTGAATCCGGATGACAGGACTGCCCCGGATTCGGAAACCAGGACAGCCCCGACGGGCACTTCCTCCTTTTGTTCAGCGCGTTTGGCTTGCCGAAGCGCCTGTTCCATGAATTTTACATGTTGTTCATCGGTCATGGCAAAGAGAAGCGGTTTGGGTGATTGTTAAGTTGTCGTTGACATATCCGCTGGTTTGGACTATAGCTCGGACGCTTTTATTCCGCACCATAAATATTGCCTCAGCGCGCCCGTAGCTCAGCTGGATAGAGTGCCGGACTACGAATCCGTAGGTCGCCCGTTCGAATCGGGCCGGGCGCGCCAATTACATAAATAAGTTACAATATCAGAGACCGATTGAAAACGGTACAGGTTTAGGCGATGGGGTAAATATTGATAAATTTTTACGCGTTTTTCCGGCGGTTGTAAATTGTTGGTTTTGCGAGTTGTCAAAAACGAAAAAGCCCCCTGCGGGCCGGATCAATGCCGTCCACCAGTTTTTAATGCCGGCATAGGGCTACCTCACAGCCTTTGCGGCCCTGCTTTCGATGATCTTGTACTGGGTCTGGTAATAATCCCATCCCGTGGCATCCACCGCCACCACCTCCTGGATTGACACTATGTTCGGGTTTTCCTTGGTCGCTTCAACCAGCTTCACTTCATGGGGCGAAGCGCTTTCAATGTGAGCGGATCACGCAAAGGGCGACCTCACCGTTCCTCGCCTTGGGTTACAAGCCCAAAAAGCTTATAACACCCCTGTTTTTAAAGGGAATGTGTAACATATAAAAAAGGGGCTGTCTGCAGGGAAGACCCTACAAGTCGTGTGGGGAAAGTTGACTTTTTCATTTTTTTTGGTCTGAGGGGGTGAATGACCCCATAGCTTTTGCTGCAAAATCTAACGTTTTTTTGCACTTGTCATTTCTCAGTTACGTGATATGATTTTGGGCCATCTTTCACGAAAGGTTTTCGTATGAGCATCCTGACTCGCATCAAACAGTCCTCCCGCGAACTGATTCTGTTTGCCGTCGCCGCGATGATGCTGGGCGTAGCCTTCAGCATCATGGATTCGACCTTCAATAATTTTCTCAACGATAAATTCTCGCTGAGCGGTTTTCAGCGGTCCTTCCTTGAATTTCCGCGTGAACTGCCGGGTTTTCTGGTTGTTTTCGTCTCGGCGGTGCTCTCATTTTTGTGTTCGCGCCGACTGAGCGTCTTTGCCATGCTGTTAGCGGCCATCGGGGCCTTGCTGATCGGATTTGCCTCGTCCAATTACTCGGTGATGGTCTTCTGGCTTTTCATCTACAGCATGGGACAGCACCTTTTTATGCCACTGGCCTCGACCATCGGCATGGAACTGGCTCTTGAAGGGCAGGATGGCAGACGTTTGGGACAGTTAAACGCCATTCGCAACGCCGCCGCCATCCTAGGCAGTTTCCTGGTGTTTCTCGGTTTTCGCTATTTCGGCTTTGCCTTTGAGCACACTTTCGCCATTTCAGGGGCATTCCTGCTTCTGGCGGCTTTCCTGATATACAAGATGGCTCCCGAAAAAGCCATCACCCGGCGCGGCTATCTGAAACTGCACAAGGAATACAAACTCTTCTACGCCCTGAATGTCATTTCAGGGGCGCGCAAGCAGTTGTTCATTACCTTTGCCCCCTGGGTCCTGGTGAAGGTCTTCGAACAGCCGGTCCAAATCATGGCAACCCTGTTCACCATCGGCGGGGTAATCGGGATTCTTTTCCAGCCCCTGCTCGGCTGGGCCGTGGACAGGCTCGGTGAACGCTTCGTACTTTCATCCGAGGCGGTGGTGTTGGTTTTCGTCTGTTTCGGCTATGGGTTTGCCAAATTCCTGCTGCCTTTCCACACCGCTTTTCTGGTTGTTTGCGGTTGCTTCCTGATTGACCAGATGGTTTTCTCCGTTGGCATGGCGCGTGCGACGTATATGAAAAAAATTGCCAAAGAGCCGGGTGATATCCAACCTGCCTTGAGCGCCGCCGTGACCATTGACCATATTTTTTCGATTTCTGCTGCACTTGCGGGCGGCCTGATCTGGAGCGCCTTCGGTTTCCAATACGTCTTCCTGATGGGTGCCGCATTGGCCCTGATCAACTTTTTTACCGCCTTGCGAGTGCTTATTCCGAATCCGAATGCGGCGCAATCATAACAAGTTATTACTGCCTTTCCCGGCAGCGAATCTTTTAAACCGGATTTTTCACAAGGCAGATCCACCAAATGGCCGTCTGATTCCAAAGCTACATCCGATTTCCATTGACTAAGATGTAGTTATTTGATTAAATATTGATAATTTTTCTTCCATTTGTCTAACCTCACAGGCAGGAGTTTTTCATGGAAAGGTCCCTCAAATATCGCATAGTCTGCTCCTGACAGTGCTTGTATATCCAATATGAAATAATTTTTGAATTCTGGCAAAGCAAAGGGAGGTACTCAAATGAAAGAGGTCTATGATGTCGTAATCATCGGTGGCGGCACGAACAGTCTCAGTACCGCAGCCTACCTGGGCAAATGCGGGCTTTCAGTGTGTATCCTGGAAGCCCGGGGAGAATGCGGCGGCGGCGCGGAAAATACGGAGCCCATGCCCGGATGCAGAATTGATCCCCACGCAACCTACTTATACGGCGGCGCGGCTCCGGCCTTCGAGCAGCTCGAGCTGCACAAGTTCGGATTCCGGATGGTTCATTTCAATGTCTTAAGCGGCGGGGTAACATCGGATGGAAACGGCCAGCTTTTCGGCGGACATACCGATGAGGCATTGAATCTGTCAATGCAAAAACTGCCGGAAAAGGATATTATCACCATGGAAAAAATGGCAACAACCATTGGTGATCCGGTGAGACTTGCGGAATTGCTGAGGTCAATCTACTGGACCCCGCCGCCTCCTCCGCATATCAAGGTTCCTGTGGAAGACCTGCCGTGGGCAAAAGTGTTTAAAAAGCATGAACACCCGCTTTATGACCATTCCTGGAATGAAATGTCCACAATGGAATTGCTTGACACGTTGTTTGAATCAGAGCAACTGAAGGTGGTTTCGGCCATGGGGTCCTGGTACAACGGCCCCCATCCCAACTGGAAAGGGACCGCTGTCCCCGGGTATTGCTGTAACATGCTTCTTGGCTACAGCAGCGGTAAGCCCCGCGGCGGCATGCATTCCTTAACCCATGCCCTGGTTCGGTGCGCCATGCATTACGGCGCCAAAATTTACACCAACAGCAGGGTCGAAGAAATCATCGTGGAAGACCGGGAAGCCAAGGGGGTTATCCTGGCTGATAACGCAACGGCCAAAAGCAGAAAGATATATGCCGACAAGGCGGTTCTTTCCAACACCCATGTAAAGCCGACGTTTCTTGATCTTATCCCGGCAAGAGAGCTGGAAGCGGATTTTCTGGAAAGGGTGAGGGGAATCAACTTAAAAGGCGGCAGCCTTTTTGTTCTCTCCCTGGTTACAAAAGAAATGCCCAGATATAAAGGAGATGCGGAAGAACTGTTTTCAAACGGGTTATATCCCAACTGCACGGTGATCAACACGGATTCCAGAGAGGCGATGTTTAATATGGAACGGGTGGTCTACGCCGAGAATACCCATCCCATAAAAAAAGAGGATATGCTTCTGATGTTTCTCAATCATGATGTTTTTGACGAGTCGTGTACAACCCCTGAAGGGTATCATGTTTTTACGCCCATTTATCTGCAGGTGCCTCCGCCGGAATATCATCGGGACGGGCCCACAGCCGTTAATGACGCCAAATGGGATATCGCCGAGGTCATGATGGAGAAAATCAGGGAAGTGGCGCCCAACCTGACCGATGATAAAATCGTGGCTAAATTCGTGAACACTCCATATGATTCGAATTTACGAAACATGGCATTCGTGGGCGGCAACTGGATGGGCATTAGTCAGGAAGAAGAACAGTGGTATGAAAAAAAGCCGCTCCCGGAACTTTCACGATACCGGACACCCATAAAAAACCTTTATCTGTGTCATCAGACCTCTTATCCGGGCGGCCTTGCCCTGCAGGCGGTCTCATACAATCTCATGCACATACTTATTGAAGACTTGAAACTGAAACCGGGCGAATGGTGGTACCCTTCTCCGCATTTTATTTCATCGGATGCCTGAAGCGTGTGTTCGACATCGTTTATGGCACTTAAAAACTCTCGTAAAAAGCTGTTTTTCGGCTTTTTACGAGTTCATCAAAGTTCTCTACCCTTCATCAAAATTTTTTGCAAAATCAGGGCATTTCTTTTTTCTTTCTTCGATATATCTATCAAGGTCATCCATCGGTTTGCCTCTGCTTTTCCGCCACTATTTTCCTTGAATCAAGAAAAGGCTTGAGAAACCGACGAAATTTTTATAATGGGGGAACGCGCACACCAATCATTGAAAAGACAGGCTTTCGATGAATGGGGCGGCATCAATGCAAACGAATTCAAGGGCTAAAGTGGAAAAATTGAAATGGGCTACTCCAGATTCAGTATGCTAAAGCGATTTTTTGGGTTTACCGTGGTTCTTCTCGCGGCTGTCTGTTCCAGCTTCGTTGCGATGAACGCAGAGGCTGCCACCTTTGCACTTCCCGCGCCCGGCAACACCATTGTCGGAGAGACCCGAGTGGTGACCGATGTCGGAAAGAACACGCTGCTCGACATCGCCCGCCGCTATGATTTGGGATACCATGAAATCGAGGCGGCCAATCCCGGCATAGACCTCTGGGCGCCCGGCAAACATCAAAAAATCGTGGTGCCCACCGAATTCATCCTGCCGCCCAAACCCTGGACAGGAATTGTGATCAATATGCCGCAACGCAGGCTGTATTATTTTCCCAAACCGCAAGCAGGTCAAACGCCCCGGGTGATGACTTACCCGCTGAGCATTTTCCGCCCCGGATGGCCGACGCCGCTGGGCGCTACGCGCATTATCGGCATGCACAAGGATCCGAGCTGGTTC
>CAYTSY010000028.1:9258-28954 GCA_964440555.1 uncultured Desulfobacteraceae bacterium | reverse complement strand
AAGAGGCTGTTTATTTCAAATGCGGTTTCCCTGTGCCCGATTTCCTAATGTGTTGTAATTTTGTTAAATTTGCGGTACTGGAGAATATCGCCATCCATCTCTAAATAAATTTATTGCATTTTGAAAACATCAAAAACCCCCACGGCAAAAGATACGGCCAAGGAAGGTGAAACATGTCGTCAAAAAAATATCATAATAAATTCATAGATAAGGAGTTTTTCCATGAAGATCTTTAAAAATTATGTTTGGTTTTATTCGATTCTTTTTCTATTTCTGCTGTCAGCCTGTGGGGGAGGGGGTGAATCATCTTCGTCTAACACCGGGAAATTATCCATAAGACTCACTGATGCGTCATCCGATGAATACGCAGCCGTTTATGTTACCATCGATAACGTGCAGGTGCATCTTGGAGACGTGGATGGTGAAGGCGATGGAGACAACAACTGGATTTCCGTGGCAACCCCTCAGAAAACATACAATCTTTTAGAACTGGTTAATGGCGTGATGGAACAACTCGGTGTAGCGGACCTTCAACCGGGGATATATACGCAGATGCGCATTTATTTGGGTCTTCTTAACCCTGATGATGAGTTAAATCTCCTTGGGGACCCGCATCCTTTTCCCAATTATGTGATAGACAAAGATGATGATGACGTTCACGAATTAAAGGTTCCCAGCGGATATCAGACCGGCATAAAAATTGTTCGCGAGTTTGAAATTGTTGCGGGGCTCACTGTGGACTTGGTTCTGGATTTTGATGCGGCCGCCTCCGTCGTTAAGGCCGGAAATAGCGGCCAATACCTGCTGAAACCCACGATTAAAGTCGTTGATACCGTGAATAATGCCATCCTGAACGGAACCGTTACGGATGAACAACAAGCCGGCCTGGAAGGCGCTGCTATTTCAGCCCAAATCTACGATCCGAATCCTGCGGATGTAAAAAATATGGTCTCAGTATACACATCTACGATTACAGCAGGCGACGATGGGGGGAACACTGCTGGAGAATATTTGATGTACTTACCTCCCGGCGCCTACCAGATTGTAGCATATAAGCCCGGATTCATGCCGGAATGCAGAAATATTGAAACATCTCTTGATGATGAACTGACCGAAAACTTTGTGTTGATTGAAGCAGCCTATTTAGGAACTGTTACTTGCACCGTCACGATCGTAGACCCTGATGCGGATCAAAGTGCATTGATCAGTATCCGCCAATTATGCGGCAATGAAATCATCGAGGTTGTGTCTTTAAATTCCGCAAACGGCACATCTCAGGATATCATTTTGCCTGAAGGAGATTATACTGTCGTTTCCTCAACTGAGGGAAGGGATACGATTGAATCAACTATAACCGTAGCGGAAGCAACGAGTCCGACAGGGCTAAATATAATTTTCCCATAGCCATATATCCGGTATCAGCTTCTCCATAGTTGGAAAGACATCATCTGCGCTTGTATTAACCGCGATAAATTTAAGGGGGAATATGGCATTAATAGACTATACGGTAGAAGATAATGTGGCGGTATTAAACATGAACAGTGGGGAAAATCGGTTTAATTTTCCCTTTTTTGATGCGATCTTTGAGGTGCTGGACAGAATTGAAAAGGACACCGATGCCAATGTGCTGGTAACGAAATCTTCCCATGAAAAAATATGGTCCAACGGTATCGATTTGGACTGGTTGAAGCCTGCGGTAGAAAAGGAAGGCCAGGCCTTGGCCAAAAAATTCCACAGCCAAATGTATTCATTTTTAAGACGGGTGTTAACATATCCCATGATCACCGTTGCGGCCATCACCGGTCATGCCTTTGCCGGTGGGGCGTTTCTGGCCTTTTGCCACGATTTCCGGTTTATGCGAAACGACAGGGGATGGCTCTGCCTGCCGGAGGTAGATCTCGGCATGAACCTTGGACCCGTCCTCATCGCCATTGCACGTCGTGCCCTCCCGGAATATAAATTCGAAGAGATGCAGTATACCGGTAAAAGACTGACGGCCCAGGAATGTGCAGAACACCATATCATCCAGAAGGCTTGCCATATAGACGATCTGATGAACGATGTCCTTTCCTTTGCCAAAACCCAAAACAAGGACAGGGAAATTATCCGGCGGATGAAAGGAGAGACCCATAAACGGCTTCTGGAGATTATTGATGATACCACATTCGCTATGCCGGGCTAAGGAAGATTAGTAGCGTCAGATCTTGATTTATGGCATGCTGAAATGGAATCAACGGAATGGAAAAAGGTAAAACCATTTCCGCATAAGATGCTCCACCATCACACTTCACCGCTCGGCAGCGAACAAAGCGCTTGGGAGGGACCGGGAAAATCCGGGTTTTGAAAATGCCAAGAAATCCATGAAAAATGATGGTTGAACCATGAAAGTTCTTTTACTGTCCGTAATTACCGAAAATCTGTTCATGACGGTTTTGCCGTTGGGGGCGGCGTATGTCGCGGCGGCGGCAAGGGATGCTGGCCATGATGTAGAGATGCTGAACCTGAAATCCGGGAAAAACGATTATCTGGAAATATTGAAAAACGAAGTCCATCGGTTCGGACCGGAGGTCATCGGGGTTTCGATGAGAAACGTGGATAACCAGACCATGAAAGATACGGTCTTTCTCGTGGACCCGGTGAAGGAGGTCGTGAAAACATGCCGTGAGATTTCGGATGCCCCCATTGTTCTGGGAGGTGCGGGATACAGTATTTTCCCCGCCAGTTCCCTCGCATATACCCGGGCGGATATGGGGATTCGGGGAGAGGGGGAAACGGCATTTGTCACACTTTTACATCGTCTGGCAGACGGAAAACAACCTGTTGACGTCCCCGGAATATACCTGCCGGAAAAGGGGATTCAGACGACGCCGTATTTTCCCAAAAGCCTGGACGATTACACCATGCCCCTGCCGCATGTCCATATGGAGATTCCCGAGGATTCCCCGGACAGCCCCATCTGGATGCCGGTGCAGACCCGGCGGGGATGTCCCATGGATTGCAGCTACTGCTCCACCTCCGCCATCGAGGGGCGGCATTTGCGAAAGCACTCGCCTGAAAGAGTGGCTGAAAACATCAAACAATACGTGGCCGCAGGGATCACCCATTTTTTCTTTGTGGACAATACGTTCAATTTTCCCGCTTCTTATGCCGAAGCGCTTTGCGACCGCATCATCGCCGAAAAACTGAATATCAAAAGTCGATGCATTGTCTATCCGTCAAAAATCGATGCCGGACTGGTGGGAAAGATGGCAAAAGCCGGATTTCGAGAGGTCAGCCTGGGGTTTGAAAGCGGTTCGGACGTCATATTGCGCAATTTCAACAAACGGTTCTCCAGGGAAGAGGTCCGTCGAATTTCAACATTGTTCAAGAAAGAAAATATCTTTCAAATGGGATTTTTACTGCTGGGCGGTCCCGGTGAAACCCGGCAAACCGTACTGGAGAGCCTGGAATTCGTGGATGATCTTTCTCTGGATGTTGTGAAATTATCGATCGGGATACGGCTTTATCCCAATACCCCGCTGGCGGAAAGAGCGGTTTTGGAAGGGAAAATCTTTGCCCGCGATAACCTTCTGTTGCCCCAATTTTATGTGGTCGAGGAAATCAGAGCATGGCTGTATGATACGGTAAACCAATGGGCAAAAGATCGGTCCAATTGGATGTTTTGATGGGTTGAACAGTTGAAGCGAAGTTGGTGTCAGGTCTTGATTATCGAATAAAAAGATTCGAAACAAAATTTGCTCACTAATCAGGATCTGACACCATGCTTTTCACGGAACTCCCAATTTAAAGCGTCTCGAGGCAGTCCTTGGACAGGGCATCGTCAAAGGTTACGGGATAACATCCATCAAAACAGGCTTTGCAGAAATGGTTTTCAGGATTTTCAATGCCGGTGGACTCCAGCAGGCCTTTGATGCTTAAATAATGCAAAGAGTCAAGGCCCAGATACTCCTTGAGCTCACTGACGGACATCCGGGCAGCGATCAGCTCGCCCTTGGTGGAAAAATCGATGCCGTAGTGGCAGGGGAACCGGTGCGGCGGTCCGCTGACCCGCATATGGACCCGGTTGACCCCCAGTTCGCGCAGGGCTTTCACCCGGGTTTTGACCGTGGTGCCCCGGATGATGGAATCCTCGATAATGATGATGTCTTTGCCTTTCAACAGTTCCCGGACCGGGTTTAATTTGATTCTTACCCCGAAATCCCGCATGCTTTGGGACGGCTGGATAAAAGTCCTTCCCACATAGTGGTTTCGGATCATGGCCATTTCAAAGGGAATTTTCGATTCTTCGGAATAGCCGATGGCGGCATATGATCCGGAGTCCGGAAACGGCATCACGAAATCCGCATCCACCGGCGCTTCCCGGGCCAGCCTGCGTCCGTGCGCTTTCCGGGTAAGATAGACGTTTTTTCCGAAAATAGTGGAGTCGGGCCGTGCAAAATAGATGAATTCAAAAATGCAGAAGGATTTTATTTTAGGTTTAACCGGCTGAAGGCTTTTAATCCCGGAGTCGTCGATGATCACGATTTCGCCGGGGTCAAGTTCCCGGACAAACTCGGCTTCCACCAGATCAAGCGCGCAGGTTTCCGAGGCAAGCACATAACTTCCATTTCGCTTTCCCAGGCATAAGGGCCTGAACCCGTTCGGGTCCTTGATCCCCACGACTTCTCCCCGGCTGGTCAGAACGACAAAGGAGAATGCGCCTTTTAAACGGGAAACCGATTCGGTCAGCGCTTTTTCAAACCCCAGATCCAGGTTTTTAATGAAAAGGTGCAAAAACACCTCGCTGTCCATGGTGGTCTGGAAAATGGAACCGGCTTCCTCCAGCTCTTTTTTCAGCTCATAGGCATTGACGATGTTTCCGTTATGGGCCACGGCATACGATTTTTTCCGGTGATGAACCAGAAACGGCTGTGCATTGGCCAGAACCGAACTGCCGGTCGTCGAATACCGCACATGACCGATGGCGCATTGACCTGGGAGCTGTTCCAGGTGTGCTTTGTCAAACACGTCCGGGACCAGCCCCATGCCCTTGTGTTCTATGATCCGGCCGTCGGCAACAACAGCGATGCCGGCGCTTTCCTGGCCCCGGTGCTGCAAGGCATACAATCCAAAATAGCAAAGATTTGCGGCGTCGCCATGCTGGTGAATGGCGAACAATCCGCAGGATTCCCGGGGTTTTTCTTCCAAGTCCGTTTGAATTTCAGCCATGATGCTCCTGAATGGATTTTACGGTGAGTATTTCTTTTTTGAGGGCTTCGATCCCCTTGCCGACAGCCATGGCGCCCGCAATGGTGGTGACGTAGGGGATATTGAATTTGATGGCCGCCCGGCGGATGTCATATCCGTCCCGTTTTGTCTCTCCGCCCCCCCCGGTGTTGACGATCAATTGGATTTCTCCGTTTTTAATCGCATCCACCGCATGGGGCCGGCCTACGGAAACTTTTTTTATCGTTTTATTGTCAATACCATTGTCTTTTAAAAATTCAGATGTTCCGCGCGTTGCGACAATAGAAAAGCCCAGTTCCCGGAACTGCCTGGCCACGGCTAAGGAGGCCTGTTTATCCCGGTCCTGAACGCTGATGAATACCGTACCGTTCAGCGGAAGGTTTTGCCCGGCGCCGAGCTGGGCCTTGGCATAGGCGGCCCCGAATCCCGCATCGATTCCCATGACCTCGCCGGTGGATTTCATCTCCGGCCCCAGGAGCGTATCCACATCCGGAAACCGGTTAAACGGCATGACCGCCTCTTTGACCGATACATACGCCGGAATGATTTCCCGGGTTACGCCCAATTCCTTTAATGTTTTTCCCACCATGACCCTGGCGGCCAGTTTTGCCAGCGGAACGCCGGTTGCCTTGCTGACAAACGGAATGGTTCTCGATGCCCTGGGATTGACTTCCAGCACGTATAACCGGTCGTCCTTGATAGCATACTGGACGTTCATCAGTCCGATGACGCGAAGCTCTTCGGCCATGGCCCGGGTGGCTGCTTTTATCTGATCGAGCATGTCGGGTTTAATGCTGAAAGGAGGCAGGACGCAGGCGGAGTCTCCCGAATGAATGCCGGCTTCTTCGATATGTTCCATGATGCCGCCGATAACCGCATCCCTCCCGTCCGAGATGGCGTCCACATCGACTTCAAGCGCATCTTCCAAAAATTTATCGATCAACACCGGATGACCCGGCGATGCATAAATAGCCAGACGGGTAAAATTTTCCAGTTCAGGACGGTCGTAGACGATTTTCATGGCCCGGCCCCCCAGAACGTAAGACGGCCGGACAATGACCGGGTATCCGATCGATTCGGCAACGATGATTGCCTCTTCCACCGTCGTTGCCGTGCCGTTTTCCGGCTGGACCAGGGCGAGTTTTTTCAACATGGCCTGAAACTGTTTCCGGTCTTCGGCCCGGTCGATGCTCTCCGGTTGGGTCCCCAAAATGGGAACGCCGGCCTTATGCAGGGCTGCGCAGAGGTTTAACGGGGTCTGCCCGCCGAACTGGACGATTACGCCCATGGGGTTTTCGGTCTCAATAATATGCAGCACGTCTTCTTCGGTCAGCGGCTCGAAATAGAGCTTATCCGACGTATCATAGTCCGTGCTCACGGTTTCCGGGTTGCTGTTCACCATGATGCTCTCAATGCCTTCCTCCCTGAGAGCAAAGGAAGCATGAACGCAGCAATAGTCAAACTCAATGCCCTGACCGATGCGGTTGGGCCCTCCCCCCAGAATCATCACTTTCTTTTTAGAAGACACCCGGGCTTCGCATTCGCTTTCATAGGTCGAGTAATAATACGGAGTGGATGCCTCAAATTCCGCTGCGCAGGTATCCACGAGCTTATACACCGGACGGATGCCGTGGGCTTTTCTTTCCTGCCGGATGCACTCCGGCGTTGTTTTGAACAGGCGGGCAAGTGAAATATCGGAAAACCCCATGGATTTCGCCTGCTGATAAAAGCCTTGGGTGCGCGATGGGACCGTCTTGACGATCTGTTCTTCGAAATCGATGATCTGCCTGATCTGGCATAAAAACCAGGGGTCGATTCCGGTGAGTTCATAAATGGTTTCGATGGGTATTTTTTGGATCAGCGCATATCGGAGATAAAACAGGCGGCCGGAGTTGGGCGTTGCGAGCTTTTGCTCGATTTCAGCGCGTGAAATTTCGCCGGCAGCTTCAAAATCCGCATCTTTTCCGTCCGCGGTCAGCCCGAAGCGGCCGATCTCCAGAGAACGGATTCCTTTTTGAAGCGCCTCTTTAAATGTCCGTCCGATGGCCATGGTTTCACCCACGGACTTCATGGAGGTGGTGAGAAAATCACGGGTTTCCGGAAACTTTTCAAAGGTCCACCGGGGGATTTTGACCACGCAGTAATCCAGGGTGGGCTCAAAGGAAGCCATGGTTTCGCCGGTAATGTCGTTTGGGATTTCATCCAGGGTATAGCCCACGGCCAGCTTCGCGGCGATCTTGGCGATGGGAAATCCCGTTGCCTTGGATGCCAGGGCCGAGCTTCTGGACACCCGGGGGTTCATTTCAACGACGATCATCTCTCCGGTTTTCGGGTGGACGGCAAACTGTACGTTGGATCCCCCGGTATCCACGCCGATTTCGCGCATGATCATCAAAGACGCGTCGCGCATCCGCTGAAACTCGCGGTCTGTCAGGGTTTGTGCCGGGGCCACGGTAATGCTGTCGCCGGTGTGAACTCCCATGGGATCCATATTTTCAATCGAACAGACAATCACCACATTGTCTTTTTTGTCCCGCATGACCTCCAGTTCATATTCTTTCCATCCCAACACCGATTCTTCCAGCATGACCTGGCAGATCAGACTGGCATCCAGACCGGCCTTGGCGACAATTTCCAGATCTTCCGGGTTATAGACCACTCCGCCGCCGGTTCCCCCCAGCGTAAAGCTGGGGCGCACAATGATGGGATACCCGATGTCTTTTACGATCTCACGGGCCTCTTCCATGGTATGGGCGATTCCGCTTCTCGGAATCCGAAGTCCGATAGCGTGCATGGCTTTTCTGAACAGGTCCCGGTCTTCCGCCTTTTGTATGGAGGCTACCGACGCGCCGATCATTTCCACGTTGTACTTTTCAAGTACGCCTCTTTGCGCCACCTGGATCGCCGTGTTTAATCCGGTCTGCCCGCCCAACGTGGGGAGAATGGCGTCAGGCCGTTCCCGGGCGATGATCATTTCAACGGCATCGGCCGTAACCGGCTCAATGTAGGTGCGGTCGGCCATTTCCGGGTCGGTCATGATGGTGGCCGGGTTGCTGTTGACCAGCACGACCTCATACCCTTCCTCTTTAAGGGCTTTGCATGCCTGAACCCCGGAATAATCAAACTCGCAGGCCTGGCTGATGATAATGGGGCCGGCCCCGATGATCAGAATTTTATGGATGTCGCTTCGTTTGGGCATCTTATATCAAGTGCTATGTTTTAAGTGTTAAGTATTAACACTCTCGTAAAAAGTCAAATTTTCACCACGAAGGACACGAAGAACACGAAAGGGCATAAGAATATATAATATTTTCAGCTTCGTGTACTTCGTGCTCTTCGTGGTTTATAAAAATTCAGGCATAATGGCGACTTTTTACGAGACCATCAAGTTTTAAGTTTTAAGTTTTGGGTTGAATGTTCCTGCTTTCAGCTTTCAACTCTTCCTCATCATCTCCGCGAACTCCGAGAATAAATACCCGGCATCGTGGGGTCCCGGGGATGCCTCAGGATGATACTGCACGGAAAAGGCCGGAATACTCCTGTGCTTAAATCCTTGCAGCGTATTGTCGTTTACTTTTATATGGGTAATGGCAATGGATTTTCCGGTCATGGAATCCACATCCACGGTAAATCCGTGGTTTTGGGAGGTGATTTCAATTTTGCCGGTGCAAAGGTTTTTAACCGGCTGATTGATCCCCCGGTGGCCGAATTTCAATTTATAGGTCTTTCCCCCCAGTGCCAGGCCCAGCAACTGGTGGCCAAGGCAAATCCCGAATATGGGCCGAAAGCCGAGCAGATCCCGGATGGTACCCACGGCATATTGAACCGGTTCGGGATCCCCCGGACCGTTGGATAAAAAAATGCCATCCGGATTCAATGCCTTGACCACATCCGCGGTCGTTTCGCTGGGCACCACCAGGGTTTCAAATCCCTGTTGTTCCATGCACCGTAAGATATTGTATTTGATGCCGTAATCAAACGCCACGACGGCAGGCTTTTCTCCCCTGTGTTTCCAGATGCCGGAATTCATGGCCCGGGGGTCGAGGGTGCAAACCGTCTTTCTCTCATCCTTCCAGAAGTAGGGTTTATCCGTGGTCACGTTCCGGGTCAGATCCAGTCCGGCCATTTTGGGAATCTGATTGGCCTTTTTTACCAGGGAGCCGGGATCAAGATCAAGGGTGGAAATAATCCCCCGCATGGCCCCCGCTTTTCTCAGATGAAGGGTCAGCGCCCGGGTGTCCAACCCTTCAACACCCATCACGTTTTGATTGGTCAGATAATCGGCCAAGCTGCCGGTAGCCCGGAAATTGCTGTACTCGGCCTGATATTCCCTGACGATAAATGCCGAAACCTGTATCCGTGAAGATTCCACATCTTCCGGGTTCACGCCTGTGTTCCCCACCAGGGGGTAGGTCATCGCCACCATCTGTCCGCAATACGAGGGATCTGTCAACACCTCCTGGTATCCGGTCATGCCGGTATTGAACACCATTTCGCCGGATGCCTCCCCCGGTCCGGTAAATGACCGGCAGGCAAAGGTTCGGCCGTCTTCCAGCGCCAGCAATGCTTCCATGTAGAATTTCCTTTTTACCCTGAACTGCTTTTTTCAATGGTTTTGAGTTTTGGGTTTTGGGTTATGGTACACGCCATTTTAAAAAAGGCATTAATTCCTCAACTCATCACTCATCACTCATCACTTTCTTTCATTCCAACGGGTCATTTTCCACAAGATTCCATACCCCGCAGGGACAAGCGCCGGCGCAAAAACCGCATCCGATGCAGCGGTCCGGATCCACGACGTATTCGAATGTCTCTTGTTCGGGTTCAATTCTGCTGATGGCCGCCTGGGGACAGACGGCCTCGCAGGTTCCGCAATCCCTGCACGCGCCGCAGGAAGCACACTGTGATCCGCATTGCTTCGCATCGTCGAAGGCCGTGACCCGGGGATCAAAATATTCTAAAACAATCCGGCTCTTATCGATCATCTTACGGGCGCCTTCGGCGGGACGCCGCCCCGCGATGACATCTGAAATCGCCCGGGCCGCCTTTCGGCCGGCGCCGATGGCATCCGTGAGCAGCCCTGGTTTTACCGCATCTCCGATGGCAAAAATATTTTTGCTGGTGGTCTGATAGTTTTCATCCACGCGGATGAATCCGCGCTCCGTGTCCACATCGTCAGGCAAGAAGGACAGGTCGGGCATATCGCCGATCGCGATCACCACCGTATCCGCGGGAATCATTTCGCCGGTGGTCAGCTCGACGCCGTCTTTGGTGACCGCTTTTGTAAAACAGGGCCATCTGAATTTTGCGCCGGCTTTTTCCGCTGCCGCTCTTTCCTTTCCAAATGATGCCGGGGCCATGATGTCGACCAGGGTGATCTCTTCCGCGCCCAGTCGTCTGGCTTCAGCGGCGACGTCGCAACCCACATTTCCCGCGCCGATGATCACGAGTTTTTTCCCGGGATCAATCGCGCCTGTTTTTGCCCGGGATAAAAAATCCATGGCGGCAATCATCCGCTCTTTTCCCGGAATATCGAGGACCCGGGGGGTGTGGGCCCCGGATGCGACGACGATGAAGTCCGATTCGGCCTTGATTTTTTCCATATCCTCTTTTTGCAACTTTCGCGCAAGGCGAACCTGGGGGATGACCTCCGCGGCACGGGCAAGTTCCGCTTCGACCACCTCTTTGGGGATGCGGCTTTCAGGAATGGCCAGGGTGATTTTCCCGCCGGGTTTTTCCGCCATGTCGTATATAACCGCAACATGCCCCATGAGCCGAAGCTGCCAGGCAACCGAAATCCCGGCCGGACCGGCGCCGATCACCGCAATTTTTTTATTGCTTTTTTCAGGCAAAACCGGCGTTTTTGCCGCAATGCTGGCCCGGCCAAGCGTCGTGATATCCAAAGGCGGCATGGCCTGAATCTGACGGGTGCAGGCCTCCATGCACAGGTTGGGGCACAGGTATCCGCAGACCGTCGCCGGAAACGGCGTGTAGGATAATGCCAGGTCCACCGCCTCGTCCACGCGGCCTTCGCGGATCAACTGCCACCTTTTCTGAACCGGTATGCCCGTCGGGCAGGAAGCCGTACAGGGGGCCAGGTATATGTTGTTTTCCCATACGGGAACAAACCGGCGGAGGGCGCCGGTGGTGATCACCGGGACAGGGGATCGGTCCAGAGTAGTCAAATCTCCGATCAGCCCGCCCTGCCCGAGTTCTTTTTCCCATACGCCGGTTCGAAAAGCGCCTATGGAGCGCTTCTCCTTTGTTACGCGCTCCCGGGGCGTCTTTGCGGCAATCAGCCGCCAATCATCCCGGGTCAGAAACGATTGAAGCAGGTCCTGTTGATTGATCCGCTCGACAAAACTGCGTAAATTATCGGAAAGCCAGTTCCAGTCCTCATCCGGCAGGGAAAGCAGTTTGGCGTCTGTTTCACTGTATCCTTCGTGAGGCCCGCGAAAAAAGACCTTACCGCCCACCATTCCCACGAGGGGCCGGTACCCGATCACATTTTTCGGATTCTGCGGATTGTACCCGCAGATCACCGCTATGCCGCCGGCCATGAATTCACCGAAATAATCCCCCGCGGAGCCCAGCACCCACAGCTCCGGCGGCGCCATCCGGGGGTTGTGTTTGGTCATGGTCATGCCCCGGGCCCCGATATTTCCTGCCACATGGATTTTTCCCTGGGCCATGGCGTTGGCAACACCATTTCCGGCGTTTCCGTGTACCGTGATATGGGCGCCGGCGTTGAGCCACCCCACATCGTCGGATGCCGGCCCCATAATTTCGATCACCGTGTTGGGATATCCCATGGCGCCGACCCGCTGGCCGCACTGACCGTAAATGTTCACATGGACGGGCTCGTTTCCCGCTTTCCACAGCCTTCCGCCAATGCCGTGCTGGCCGAGGGCTTTGATCAGGAGATGACGGTTTCCAGCGGCCACGGCCGCCTGGATCTGTTCTTCCAGGATCCGTGAATCCACCCGCTGTCCGTTCTTTTCTCCCGAAATTTCATATGCTTGTTTGATATTCATGACGAATTGCTCCGTTTACACGACATATTTGATTTTCAATCGCTCCGCGGCATAAAAATCGCTGATGCCCAGGGCGTCGGACATGCCGATGGGCAAAGAAGTGGACCGGCCCAGGGGGGCCACGATTTTTTTCAGCTCCGTGTCAAAACTCAAATATACATCGACAACGCGCCGGGCTACGTCTTCCGGATCAAGCCTTCGGTAGAGACGGGGGTCCTGGGATGTAATTCCCTTGGGGCATTGGCCGATATTGCAGATGTTGCACCGGTCGGATTCGGAGCCCAGGCACCCGGCCGCCGCCTGCATGATGTATTTTCCGATTTGAACCCCGCTGGCCCCCAGCATGATGAGAGCTGCTGCGTTGGCCGCCAGGTTCCCGTCCTTACCGACGCCTCCCGCCGCAAACAGCGGGATTTCATTTTGCTTTCCCAAGGCGGCCAGATTTATGTAGCAGTCCCGCAGATTTGTCGCAATGGGGTGGCCCATGTGGTTCATGGATACATTGTATGCGGCGCCGGTGCCCCCGTCTTCCCCGTCGATGGCCAGACCCGCGGCATAGGGGTTTCGGGTTAAATTGTTTAAAACCGCCAGGGCTGTCGACGTTCCCGATATTTTCGGATACACCGGAACCCTGAAACCCCATGCCATATACATGGACGCAATCATTTTGGCCACGGCCTCCTCGATGGAGTACTTGGTCTGATGGGTCGGAGGACTGGGCAGGCTGATGCCGGGGGGAACGCCCCGAATGGCGGCGATCAGTTTATTGACCTTGTACCACATCAGCAGGCCCCCGTCACCGGGCTTTGCCCCCTGGCCGTATTTGATTTCAATGGCGCAGGGATCTTCTTTCATCTCCGGAATGGCATGGAGAATCTCATCCCACCCGAAATATCCGCTGGCAACCTGAAGAATAACGTATTTTAAGAACCGGGAGCGCAGCAGCCGGGGGGGGCATCCCCCTTCGCCGGTGCAGATCCGGACAGGCATGCCCAGCTCTTCGTTTAAATACGCCACCCCCATCTGAAGGCCTTCCCACATGTTCGGGGACAGGGCGCCAAAGGACATGCCGCCGATGATCAGGGGGTAGATTTCCCGGACCGGCGGAATCCATCCGTTTTGTTTTAAAAGGGCCAGATTTTCTTCGGGCGGCAGGACTCTTCCCAGCAGGGTCCGAAGTTCGAACTCGTGGCGTCCCGCGTCCAGGGCCGGGTCCGTCAGCATTGAAATCCGGGTGAATTTGATCTGATCGAGAATACCGCCGGCCGTATTCCGCCGGCCTCCTCTGCGCCGGGGTTGGCCGCCCCGATCAATATGGAATTTAAGTTTATCGGCTTCATCGCTTTTTACCGGGATAATGGCGTCGTTGGGACAGACCAGGCTGCACATGGCGCATCCGATACAGGCGTAGGCAGGATCGGTTTTCTGCCGGATGCCGTAATACACCTTATATGTATTGCCGGGTTTTTCCACGAGGTTTGGAGACGGTTCGATGATTCGTTTTCGAAATACGCCCGGTTCGATGGCATGGACCGGGCACACCGCCGTACATCTGCCGCAAAGCGTGCACTTCTCTTTATTCCACTCAATCTGCCAGGGCAGATCCTTGATGCTCAGTGTGGAAGGGGTAATGGGTCGGTTTGGCAGCATATCGACATCTCCTGACGATCCGGACCTACAAAAACCGTGTCCAGATGCATGGGTTGAAAATCTTTGCTTTTGTCGCGATCCGGAATCACGGCGTCCAATCCGCAAATTTCGGAAGAAAACGCAAACAGTCCGGGGCGGCCTCCGATAACGCCGGGCCGTAGTTTTTTCCTGTCCTGAACCATGAACACCGTATTGTCGGGCAGGCAGCCGATGACGCAGTTGGGGCCGTCAATGATCAACCGCCTGCAGGACTGCTTCAACCGTTTGAGCAGCTCGCTGTCGGGGTGTTTTTCAAGGGCGTCGGTTTGAAGCGGCGTGATCACATGTTTGTAGGCCGCGATGTCCAGTCCCAGAGATTTGTACAGGTAGTGCAGGATATGGGTGAACACTTCCGAATCCGATTGAAACCCGGTATATCCCGGAAATCCCCGGGAGGTGAGAAATTCCTTGATCGGAACAAATGCCGTGTTTTCACCGTTGGTCATAGTGCTGTAGCCCTGGATAAAAAACGGGTGGCAGGCGTAGAGGTTAATGGCATAGTTGGTGTTCTGCCTTCCCTGAGCCATAATGACCCTTGCCTGAAGTTCTTTTCGATCCAGATTCAGATACCGGGCCACGGTCAATGGGTCGCCGATTTCCTTGACCATGATCACATCCGGCCAAAAGGAAAAAACAATCATATCCTCTTTTTCCTGTCCCATTTCCCTGAGCTGAAGCCGGGTTTTCATTAATCGCTCGTGCAGGGCCGCCTCGCTTGCGCCTTCCCATTCTTCCGGGTATTCATAGGCCCGGATAAGGTAAACGTCTCTTTTGGGGGTTCCGGCAGGAGCGGTTTTGGGCAGTTTGATGGATATCTTGTATTTTGTCATAAAACCGATATCCATCATGAACCGGTCCAGCCGCTTGATTCCTTTCTCACTGAAAATGCCCGACAGGATCGGCGCATCCTTCATTTCCTCAAACGGTCCTCCGAGATCTCTCAGAATCATCCCGACACCGGAACCGTCATGGCCTTCACGCATGACGTCCAGAGCTTCTATGGCCACCATCGGCGATATGGGGACATCACTGGTCATGGCAAACAAGCGACTCATGGTCTGTTCTCCTGATAAAATAAAAAATCCGCTAAAAAAAGCTTCTCTGTGGCTGTCGATTAATCACGCAATCTTTATGCCAGATTATACATAATCAAAATATAAAGCAATTTCAAATTCCAACACAACAAACACACTTTTGCGGCAAAGATAAAAAATACGTTTATGTAACGAATTTTCTAAAAAAGAAACAAAACCGTAAGACCCAACGGTACTTTCCATTCATGCAAAACAAAACAAGGCGCTGATCCCGGTTACGGGCTCAAACGCCTTTGTTTTGAGTGTAATCATCCTGGGTCGAAAAAAACGCTGCACTCCCTTGTGCATCGTTTTGGGTTTACCTGTGACGCCTGAACATGGAGACAAAGATAACCTCTTTTAAATTAAAGTAAACGGCTTTTACAGGCAATTGTCGGGTTTGTCAAGGGAGGGAGGGAACACGATAAATTTGTTCTATTCTTTTAAAACCGGGCAACCTGTGGCCCATGTCGTGAAGGAATACGTCAAGCGCCGGGAAAAAGGGCGTCAAAAATTATTGACAAGTGCGAAAGTTTTTCATAGATTAACGTTTACGTAAAGGTTAATCACAACATAAATAAACAGCTTGTGGAAAATGAGCATCCATAGAAAACCGTCTTCTGAAACAAAAGGCATGACCATTGGAGAACTGGCAAAAAAAGCCGGGGTTACTCCGCGGACCATTCGTTATTATGAGGAAGTCGGCCTTCTGCCTCAATTGGAAAGAACCGCAAACGGATATCGAACCTATACGGAACATTACTTATTCGGCGTCCGCCAGATACGGCGGGCAAAACGATTGGGCTTCTCTCTGAAAGAGATCAAAGAATTGTCAGGCATCAGAGTCCAGCATCCTGAAAATGAATCAGAAATGATTTTTCGCGCAATAGAAATCGTAAAGGCACATCTTAACGCTACCTATAAAAAGATTAAAGACATCAAAGACCATATTAACCTACTGGAAAATGAGATTAAACGGCTTGCAGATTTATTGAAAAATGCGTCCGGTAAATAGCGGCAGGTTTTTTAAGAACAAATCACAGTAACCCAATAGATTCAGAAGTTTCATTAGTTTCATTTCCGAAAAAACATCATCATCAGGATTCATAAAAGAATGGGAGGGCCGCCATGCTTTTTAACCAGGAGATTCTCGATGAAATCGGCAAGGCTCGGGAAAAGTACGAGGAAGAACTCCGCCAGATCATGAATAAGATTCCCGGGGCTGATTTCGAACATGTTACTTTCTCAGGAATTCCGGTCAAACCGATTTATACTCCCCTCGATATCCGGAATACGGACTATCTGCAGGACATTTCGTTTCCCGGACAATTCCCTTACACAAGAGGAACATTTCCAGCCGGCTTTTTGGCGCGCGGCGCGAACATCCGACAGGTCAGCGGGTACGGTACGGCGGAAGAAACCAACGCGCGATGGAAATTTCTTTTATCAAAAGGAGCAACCGCCTTATCCGTGGTTCCGGATGACGGCCTGGGGTATCGGGCTGACAGTGACGATGAAAGGGTTAGAGGGCTTGTCGGGGCCGGCGGCGTTGCCCTGGATACCTTATACGACTTTGAAACCCTGTTTAAAGACATCGACATGATGAAATACCCGGTCCACTTGATAACGTTATCCCCATACGCGCTGTCCTGCTTCATCGCCATTGCGCAATCCCGGGGAATTAATCTCAAAGAGTTGCGCGGCAGCATGTCCAACGCCATGCGAAACGATCCGGAGTGTATCGACATCGTGGAATATTGTACAAAAAATATGCCGCTGTTCAATTCCGGGTACCTGGATATGCGAAACACCCGGGAAGGCGGGTGCACGGCCGCGCAGGAAATCGGGTTTGGTGTGGCGATGACCATGGACACCGCCGACACCCTTATTAAAAGGGGGCTTGACATAGATGATTTCTTGCCTCGCGTCGGGTGGTTTGTCAATGCAGGGCCCGAGCTTTTTGAAGAGGCGGCCAAATTTCGCGCTTTGCGGAAAGTATGGGCCAGGATGTTTAAGGAAAGATACGGCGCAAAAAGCCCCCGATCCTTGAGATGTCGCATGCACTGCCAAATTTATGCCCCCACCATGACCATGCAGCAGCCTTTCAACAATCTCATCCGCGGAACCCTTTATGCGCTGGGGGCGATTTTGGGAGGGGTTCAATCCCTGCATGTCAATTCTTTTGATGAAGCATTGGCCTTGCCTACCGAATTTTCGTCCTCTTTATCCGTCCGCACGCAGCAGATTATTGATCTTGAAACCGGGGTCACAAAGGTCATCGATCCCCTGGGCGGCTCCTACTACGTTGAATGGCTGACGCAAAAGCTTGAACAGGAGGCCGTGTCGATCATTGATGAAATCGGCAAGCGCGGGGGCGTCGCAAAAGCCATGGACTGGATGAGAAATGAAATCAGGCATGCGGCCTATCAGAGCCAGATGGAATTCGACGCCGGAAAAAGGAAGCTCGTGGGCGTCAATATTTTTGTAGAAGAAGATGATGTTCAAATGAAGGCGCTGAAAGTACTTCAAAAGCATGCGGATTTTGAAGTGCTCTATGAATATTCGCCGGAAGCGGCCGACAAGCAGATCGCCAGGCTCAACAAGGTCAGAGCCGAACGCGATCCCGGCAAATTGAAAATCGCTCAGAACACCCTTTATAACGCTATTGAAAACGGCCAGAACATGATCCCCTTTCTGATTGAAGCGGTCAGGACGGGTTTAACCAGAGGGGAGTACGCCGGGATCCTATCCCGAATCTTTAACCGGCCCCCCGAAGGGCCTTATGTCTGCGGTCCACCCCGGGGGTTGTCTTAGAGGAGGTAGTAAAACGACATGAAAAAGGTTAAATTTCTTTTAAGCCGGGACGACTGGTATCATGCCCGAGGATATCATGTCGTGGCCAAGGCTCTTTCCAATGCCGGGTTTGAAGTGATATTGGGCGGAATCCAGACGCCGAAGGAAATTGTAAATACAGCCATTCAAGAAGACGTCGATATCATCGGCTACCGGCTGATGGACGCTTCGCCGCGGGTGGTGATGACGATCTTGTTTGAAGAACTGAAAAAACATAACATGAGTCATGTTTCCGTTGTCGTCGGAGGCATCGTTTCAGAAAAGGATGAGGCATACATTCGGGAACTCGGCGTAAAAGATGTGTTTCGTCCGTTTGACAAATTGGAATCCGTGCAGAAACGAGTACAGGCCGTCTCCGACGCCATGGACTGAAGAACACATACAAAGGAGGCATTTTGGCTCCGTTTAAACCCCGCGAAATGGCAGTCAAAACTCCGGACAAGCCCGCATTTATCATGGGCGCGACCGGAGAAACAGTCACCTACCGGCAACTGGAAGATCAGGCAAACAGATGTGCTCATTTATTAAAGGATTCAGGGCTCCATGAGGGCGACAATATCGCGATCTTAATGGAAAACAATTCCCGGTTTATTGAAATTTGCATGGCAGCCGGCCGTTCCGGTCTTTTGTTTACGCCGATCAGCACTCATCTGACGTTTTCCGAAATCGAACATATCATTAACGATTGCGGCGCTAAAGTGCTGTTTACTTCGTCGGCCAAAAGAGAATTGGCGGATCAATTGCTGAAAAGCACCCCCGGGCTGGTTGAGCGCTTCATGGTCAATGGGCGCCGGAAGGGGTACACATTTTACGACCAGATCATATCCTCATATCCAAAAACGCCTGTCGCCTTTGAAAAGACGGGCATGGATATGGTTTATTCTTCGGGTACGACGGGCCGTCCCAAAGGCATCAAAGTCAAAATCCCGGATTTGCCGTTCGGCGAGATCATCCCTGCCGGTAATCTTGTGACGGAACTATTTCAAATTAATGAAGACACCGTGTATTTGTCCCCGGCGCCGCTATATCATGCCGGCCCCCTTCGCTTTGTCCTTCTGTGCATCCGCGCCGGCGGAACCGTCCTCATAATGGAAAAATTTGATGCGCTGGAAGCACTTACACTGATTGAAAAATACAAGGTCACCCACAGCCAGTGGGTGCCGACCATGTTTATCCGTATGCTTACACTGAAAGAGGAGGAGACAACGGGGCATGATCTGTCTTCACACAGGATCGCCATCCATTCAGCAGCGCCTATCCCCGTTGAAATCAAGGAAAACATGATCCGGTGGTGGGGGCCGATCCTGTTTGAATATTATACCGGTTCTGAAATGAACGGCATAACCGCCATTGACTCAAAAGACTGGTTAAAGCACAAGGGGTCTGTTGGAAAAGCGCTGATGGGAAATATAAAAATTCTCGACGACGATTTCAGGGAACTGCCGCCAAACACTGTCGGCACCATCTATTTTGCCGGTGGGCAGGTTTTTGAATATCACAATGACCCCCGAAAAACCCAATCCGTTCATACGCCTCAAGGCTGGTCAACGATAAACGATGTGGGATACATAGACGAAGAGGGCTATCTTTTCCTGACGGATCGCAAGACCAACATGATCATATCCGGAGGGGTCAACATCTACCCCCAGGAGGCTGAAAACGTTCTCATCACCCACCCAAAAATACTCGATGCCGCAGTCATCGGCGTTGCCGATGAAATTTTTGGTGAATCGGTTAAAGGCGTGGTCCAGCTCATTGATCCTGCTTTGTCCGGCCCTGATCTTGCCCTTGAACTGATAACGTATTGCAGAAGCAAGATAT
>CAYTSY010000028.1:0-9248 GCA_964440555.1 uncultured Desulfobacteraceae bacterium | reverse complement strand
CGGGCGGAAACCGTCCCGTTTGGCTCCAGGCCAAACGGTGCTGCGCCCCAGGGAGGCGCAGCGGCGACACGGGAAGGATTAGCGACCGGAGGGTTTGAAGAAGAAGGGGTACTTGACCTGGACGATGCGGCGGCCAGTAGGGGAAGGGAAGCGCCACTGCTGAACGCGGCGAGTGATACGATCTTCCACGCGATCATTGTTCATGGTGGTCTGGATCACGCGCGCTACCGAAACCCGACCGGTGCCTTCGATTTGGAAGAAGATCTGGATCTTGCCCTGCAACGATTGATTTTGTGGATGAATTGCCTCGAACGCCAACCGGAAAGCTGATCAAGCGGCTGATCAGATACAAAAATTCAATTTAATATGAGTGGGCGTGTTTGACGTTTTGCGACCCATCGCACACCTTGGGGGACTTACACCAGAGAATGCCGGGGCAAGAATGTTTCGCCGGTCAAAACAATGCCCACTCACCGGATCGGGCTTTTTTATTTACCAGAGACCGTATTTCTGCAGTTCAGCACGGCCGACCACCATGTGGTGGACTTCATCCGGGCCATCGGCAAAACGTACATTCGGTTTTCTCCTTGCTCAGGCTCATCAAAATCCTTCAGGATGTCTCGATAAAGTTCTTCTACAGTCGCACTTTTCTAGCCTTTTTCACGAAATCCTCCATATTCTTTCGCACAGCGAGTTTATTGAATTTGCCGACGGAGGTTTTCGGTATTTCATCCACAAACGCCACATATACCGGCAGCATCCATTTGGTGATTTTGCCGGCATCCACCCCATTTTCCTGGAGGAAGGCCAGCAGATCCTCTTCCTTTTGCGCCATTCCGGGCATGACCTTTACAATGGCCATGGGGACTTCCCCCCATATTTCATCCGGAACTCCCACGTATGTCGCTTCCAGGACAAAGTCCGCATTGTTGGTCAGGTTTTCCAACAGCACCGTGGGCACCATTTCCGACCCGCTCCGGATGACGTCGGTAATGCGATCCACGATCGTAATATAGCCGTGCTCGTCGATTTTGGCCGCATCCCCGGTATGAAACCACCCGCCTCTCCAGGACGCCTCGGTACGTTCGGGCTCCTTGAAGTATTTCTCCATGATCCAATGTCCCCTGAGGATGATTTCACCGATCGTTTCATTGTCTTGGGGAACATCCGCTCCGTTTTCATCCACCACCCGGGCGTCGATGGCCGGAGAATTGGCAAGACCTGTTTTGACCAGGATCTCGTCGATCTTTTCCTCCGGCCAATCCGCCATGTCCCGCTTCAAGGCCGCACCGATCACCCCCGCCATGGTTTCGGTCATGCCGTAACCGGACGTGGCTTTCATGCTGGGAAACCGTTTTTCCGCTTTCAGCTTGAGCCCCAGCGGCAATGATCCGCCGCCGATGACGATACTGGTCAGGCTGCTCAAATCCCATTTTTCGATATCCGGATATTCCAGAATCATGGCCAGCATGGTGGGAACCATGGCAGTATAATTGACCTTCTCGGTTTGAACGAGTTCGCAAAAGGCTTCCGGGGTGAATCTCCCCGGAAACACCATCCTGGAACAGGACAATACGCCATGAAACGGCGTTCCCCAGGCATGGATATGAAACAGGGGAACATTCACCATTTGAATATTGAGGTTGGGCCTTGGCGGTTCATCGGGCAGGCGAACGGCGATCCCGGCCAGCATGACCGTGTGGACCGCATGCAGATAGATCTGCCGGTTCGTATACACCGCGCCTTTGGGCAGTCCCGTGGTCCCGGTGGTGTAGTACAACACCGCAGGGGTATTTTCATCCAGATCCGGCCAATCAAAGGTTTTGGGCTCGTCTTTGATCAGGTCTTCGAGGGAATACAGAGGCTCTATCCTGGTGTCCGGCAACTCCGATTTTTCAGACATGTAGATAAATGCTTTGACCGAGTCTTTTATCCGGTCGTACAATGCCTCCACCAGAGGCAGAATGTCTTTGTCCACGAAAACAATCCTGTCTTCTGCATGGGTGATGGTGTAGGCCATATGATCCAGGGACAGCCGGACGTTGATCGGGTGGGAAATGGCGCCGTTGCATATTGTCGCATAGATGGCTTCCATGTGCCAATGGTCGTTCAAGGCCATCGTGGCCACCCGGTCTCCGGGTTGGACGCCGAGCTTTACCAGCGCATGGGCAAGCCGGCAGGCCCTTTCATGCCACTGCCGCCAGGTATATCGGAAGTAATCGCCGGCATCGGTTCGATACACCATGGCGACGTCGTCCGGGTAAAGATAAAGCGGCCGCTTCATCAGATTCTTGACGAGCAGCGGGTATTGGGACGAGTATTCCGGGTAGGTCATGTTTCCTCGCTTTTTTAAGGTTAAAGTGAAATCCCGCCGTCCACCGCGACCACCGCTCCGGTGATCATCCGGGCCCTGTCGGAAGCCAGGAACACCGCCAGATTGCCGATATCCTCCGGCGTCTGTTCACCGCCCAGCGGGGTCATCTGGGCCACGACTCCCTCAAAAATCTGGCGCTGGGGCACGTAGGCCAGGTTCGGATCATTGAGTTTCATCGTGGCGGTCAGTATTTCCCAGGCCCTGGTCCACAGCAGTCCCGGACAGATGCAATTCACGCGAATCCGCCTTGGCGCAAACTGGCTGGCGTGGGTCTTCGTCAGATGGACGACGCCGGCTTTCGCAGCGCCGTAGGCCGGCAGCGTGACGGAGGGTCTCAACCCCGCGATGGAGGCGATGTTGACGATGTTGCCGCCGTCCGCCATTTTCGGGGCGACCGCACTCGTGGAGGCGAACGTCGTTCGAAGATTGGCGGCAAGGTGCATATCCCAGAGGTCATCGCTCATGGTGGGACTCATGAATTGGTTTTTATCCAGTTGGGACGGAATCTGAGGATCGCCGACCCCTGCGTTGTTGACCAGAACATCGATTCGGCCATAGGTTTTGATGACCTGGTCCGACACCATATCCATGGCCTACTGACGCGATGCATCCCCGACAATTACCTTGACGTCTCCGGGGATGGTGGCGGTGGTTTCAGAAATCGGCGCGCCTTCGAGATCGGTGATGACGACTTTGGCCTTTTCCTGTGCAAAACGCCGGGCGATTCCGGCTCCGATGCCGTTGGGGAAACCCGCCCCGGTGATAACGACAACCTTGTTTTGAAGATTCATCCTGTTTTCCTTTCGCTTGTTTTGTTTTTGTTAATGTCAAATCAGCGGCCCGGAATTGCCTCGGACCTCATCTCCCTCTGGATTTACCCACCGGGTCGAAGTTGAATGGCAGTTCGGGCACAAAAAGACCTTTCCCAGATGCTGCGCCTACCAGAGGCCGTATTTCTGAACCTCCGCCCGGCCCACAACCATGTGGTGAACTTCATCCGGGCCATCGGCAAAACGTACATGCCGCATATCCGTGTACATGCCGGCGAGCGGGGTCCAGTTCGATATGCCGGTTGCACCATGCATCTGGATCGCCGCATCGATGATCTGGCAGACCTTCTCGGGAACCATCGCTTTTACGGCGCTCACATAAATCCTGGCTTCCTTGTTGCCCAGCACGTCCATGGCTTTGGCGGCCTGAAGGACCATCAGGCGCATGGCATCGATATCAATTCGCGCCCGTGAAATGACTTCCAAATTTTTCCCCAGTTTGGCCAGGGGCTTGCCGAATGCGATACGGGTGGCGGCGCGCCTGACCATGAGTTCCAAAGCTTTTTCTGCCTTGCCGATGGAGCGCATGCAATGGTGAATCCGTCCCGGGCCTAAACGGACCTGTGAAATCTCAAATCCCCGTCCTTCGCCCAGAAGCACGTTTTCCCGGGGCACATGCACATTGTCGAATTGGATATGCATATGTCCGCGGGGCGCGCCGTCTTCGCCGAATACATGCATGGGTCCGAGAATTTTCACGCCGGGCGTACCCATGGGCACGAGAATCTGCGACTGTTGCCTGGAGGTGGGTGCGTCCGGATTGGTTTTGACCATCGTGATCATGACTTTGCACCGGGGATCGCCCGCGCCGGAAATATAGTACTTCTCGCCGTTGATGACCCAGTCATCGCCCTCGAGCACTGCCGTGGTACTCACGTTTTTAGCGTCCGACGAGGCCACATTGGGCTCGGTCATGGCATACGCGGAGCGGATCTCTCCGTTTAACAACGGCTTGAGCCATTTCTCTTTCTGCTCCGGGGTTCCCACCCTTTCGAGCACTTCCATATTTCCGGTATCCGGCGCACTGCAGTTCAGCGTTTCGGAGGCCAGATAGGATTTTCCCAGCTCGGCGGCGATATAGGCGTAGTCGAGATTCGTCAGTCCTCTTCCGATCTCTGAATCCGGAAGGAAAAAATTCCACAGGCCGGATTCCTTGGCCTTTTTCTTTGCCCCGTCCAACAGTTCGAGCTGGCGCGGATGCCAGGTCCACCGGTCTTTTTTCTCGTCCTGGAGCCTGGAAAACTCTTCGCTGATCGGCTCCACATTTTCACTGATGTGCTTTTTAACCGCATCCATGAGCGGTTGGGCCTGCGCCGACATGGCCAGATTGAACAACTCGGGTTTCAACTCAAAAGACATGGCGATTTCCTCCATTTTAAAAAAAGTTAAATGGTCATTTGCGGCACTTTTCTGACAATCCACTTTACCAGCTCGCGGTTAACGTCAAAGGGTTTTTCCTGGGCCATCCAGTGCCCCGAAAAAATGACGGCTTCATCCAGGTTTTTACATTTCTCCCGCATGCGTTCAGGCAAACGGGAGGTAATCGACTCGCAGGTATAGTCATATTGTGCGGCCAGAAACAAGGCCGGCAGCGCAATATCCCCGCCATTTACGGATTTTTTGAAATACAGGGCGTTGGCCTCATGATTCATGTACCAGGAATTGGGCCCGAAAAAACCGTTCCGGGCAAGGCCCCCGGCGTATATATCCAATTCTTTTTCGCTGATGATATCCTCATCCCGGGGAACTTCCGGCGCTTCGGAGGCTTCCCCGAACCATCCGCCCATGATCCTGACCATGGCCGTTCCCGACGGCAGCCCTGCACCCCCGGGGTCGCCTTTTTGAAAAATCAATTGGATCAGGTTCCGCGGATTGCCATCCATGACCGCCGTTGCCCGGGCAAAATTCTCCTCATAATACCGCATATATTCCCACTGGCCGGCCGGATACATATTTTCCGGATAAATGGTGCGGTCTACGAGTTTGATGATTTCATCCAGACCTCTTTCAATCGTCGCATAGGGCACGCACAGATTGGCAACGCCCAAACACCGTTCCGGATGATGCCCTGCCATGCTCCAGACCACCGGGCTTCCCCAGTCATGCCCCACCCACAGGGCCTTGTCCCGCCCCACGCTGTCAATGAGTTCCAGCATATCGTCGACTACCGGTTCAAGCCGGTAGGCATCGTGGGTATTATAAACCGATGACCGCCCGTATCCACGCATGTCCGGGGCAATGGCCCGGAACCCCATTGCGGCAAAAAAGGGCAACTGATGCCGCCAGCTCAGCGACAATTCGGGCCAGCCGTGGATAAAAACGACCAACGGCCCATCCTCCGGCCCGGCGGCCAGATAAAACGTGGTGTGACGATTCGTCTTCAAAATGTGTTCCGTAATTTCAATTTTGGACATGTTTTCCTCTTTAAAGATTGTTATGTCATGTTCTTTTTCGGCGGCCTCGGCAAAAACTCCGGTTCAAACCGCTCAAAACCCAGGCCCGGATTCACGGGGCAGCGGACCGGCTGATGATTCAGGATGGCGGATTTGATGCATTGATAACAGCGGATGCATGGGTTGATTTTTTCCGGTTCGCCTGTCTGCACTTTTCCCACCCACAGGGGGTCGGCAAGAAGGGGCCGGGACAAAGCGACCAGATCAACTGCGCCTTCATCGACGGCTTTTGCCGCCAGATCGGGGTTCTGAAAATTGGCGCAGATGACCGGGATGGCGACTTCTTTTTTGATCTCTGCGGCATCCGCGGTGATCGTGCCTTCTTCCTTGGGAAATATTTTCGCGATGGAGCCGTAACATCCCTGGCTCACCGAAAGATAATCCACGCCGGCATCCTGGAGATCTTTTGCCAAATGGACGGAATGGGAGAGTTCGGTCCCTCCGGGAATCCATTCCCGGGCGCTTAACCGGTATCCCACGACAAACGCGGTTCCCAGGGCGTCTTTGATTTCCCGGACAACTTCTGCGGCCAGCCGATTCCGGGCGGTTTGCGAGCCGCCGTAGTCATCGGATCTCCGGTTGAAATAAGGGGAAGTAAATTGCGCCAAAAGATATCCATGGGCGCCGTGAAGTTCAATGCCTTCAAAACCGGCTGTCTTTGCCCTTTTTGCAGCGGTAAGAACGTCTGACTTAATGAGGCGGATATCTTCCAAGGTCATTGGCACGGGCGTTTTCGCAGTGATGTCGCGAAAAGCGTCAAGGGATTTGGGCAGCCCCTCATCGGGCAACACTGCCGCAATATCGGAGGGGCCGACTAAGGGCCGTTTTTCATGATGATAAAATGCCTGGACCCCCTGGCCGAGGGTCAACTGGAGAATCGCTTTTGCCCCGCCCCAGTGAATCACGCGGGCCAGATCGCTCAGTCCCGGGATGCTCTTGTCCGATGCCGCGCCCAGCCCCAGGCCCGGCGTATAGGCATGCCGGCCCGTGATACCCGTGACTTCCACAATCACCAGGCCCACGCCGCCCCTGGCCCGGGCAAAATAATAGCACAGGGTCTGGTCGGTGACTCTCCCCCCTTTTTCCGTTGCGCTTCCGACATGGGTCGGGGCCAGGACGACACGGTTTTTAATTTCGTGTTTGCCTAATTTTATGGGATCAAAAAGGGATCTGTGGCGGGGCAGCATACTCCTCCTTCATATAAATCCGGTGGTTTGTAGTTAAGGTCGGTGTTTGAATTTAGGCGAAGAATGCCCATGTGTCAACAACTTCGTCGAAGCCTGGGGATTCTAGGTGCAACGCACTTTTTGCCGATGGTGGGTAAGGAAAGCTGTACCCGGTGTGGCGCAGCGTCCTGATGAAGCGCTTATCCCGATGGCGGCATGGGCGCTTTTGCATTAAGTCCTTTCAAAATCAGGCTGATCAGTTCGTCCCTTAGCTCTTCCTCGCTGTGATGGGGCAAAATATTCCATCCCCTCAGGGGTAGAATGCCCATTATATACGTGATGAGATTTGCAAATATTGCCGGCTTCCGGCACTCAAAAACGCCTTGCCGGGCACCTTCCGCAATGAGCGATTCAATAACGCGGACAAATTCCGATTCCCGCTTCAATATTTCGCGTTTATACTTGTCTCCCAGATTTTTCGTCTCGGTTACCGCAAACAGAATCTCTTCCTTGAAAAGGGAAGTCAGGTAGAAAAACTCCTTAAGAAGACCGGAGAGCTGATCTCCCGGGCTTTTAAAGTGCATCACGGCTTCATCAATACTGCGGTAAATATGTTCAAGGATATCTTTATACACCAGAAACAGGATATCTTCCTTGCATTCGATATAGTCATAAAGGCTGCCCAGACTGATGCGGCTGGCGGTTGCGATTTCTCTGATCGACGCGGCATGATATCCCTTCAGCCGGAACACCTTCATGGCCCCCCGGCAGATCTGTTTTTGCTTTTTGCCGATGAGTTCCGGATCTTTTATTTTTGTTGTCATCATCTTGGTCATTGGATACCTGCCTTAATCTTTTACGAACATTCGTTCGCCTGATATTAAATTAATATAATACCATTTTGAATTAATTTGTTCAAGAGCCGTTTCAAAACCAACGCAAGTTTCATACATATTTAATATTCTTTAAATAACAGAATGTTAAATGCTATTATGTCTTAATGAAAGATAATTTTTGGTTTCCCATGTGTTATCTTGAACTCAGAATGCAATTTTTTAATTGACAGGCATAAGGGTTCGATATATTTTGTGGCAAACAATCGTTCGGTAAAATAGACATGGTTTACAAATCCCTGAGTTCATTCGACGGCAGGAAAAATATTTCTGATCTCTCATCAAGCTCCTGAATCCGATGCTCGCTGCGAACATGTTCTCACCATGCTGCCTATGCTTTTGAACACATGACGCCAAAAGAAAGGAGATGGAATGAAAAGAATCATGCTGGATTACACCAAGTGCACGGGATGCAGAGCTTGCGAAGCAATCTGCAGCTTCGTGAACGAAAAGGGTGAATTTAACCCCATGAAAGCCCGGATACGTGTCGTGAGAACCGTAGAAAATCAAATTTTACACAGTATCCCGGTTGTTTGCATGCAATGTGAAGGGGCTTATTGCATGGCAGTCTGCCCGGCGGAGGCCATCAGTGAAAATGCGTTGGGCGCCAGGATTGTGGATGAGACCAAATGTATCGGCTGCAAGCTGTGCGAAATTGCCTGCCCAGTGGGGGCTATCACGGTGAACCCGGACAAAGGGGTGGCAATCAAGTGCACCCAGTGCAACGGCGACCCCATGTGTGTCAAGCATTGTTATACGGGTGCCTTGCAGTACCTCCCGGCCGAAAGGGTGGGCAAGGCCATGGCCAGGGAAAAAGCCGGTAAATTTCTGGAACTCACGCAGAAAGGGGGGGTCTGATATGTCGCGGGCGGGAACGATACTCAGGGTCGATCTAACCGGGGGTCAAATCGCCAAGGAACCGACCTCCCTGTATGTCAAGGACTATATCGGCGGCGCTGCCATCGGATCAAAAATTATTTATGACGGTGTTCCACCGGAGGTTACAGCCCTTGACCCTCGAAACATACTCACCTTCAACGCCGGGCCCCTGACCGGAACACTTCTGGGCAACAAGTGCGAAGTCATGGCCAAAGCCCCGGAAATCACCAATAATCCCATCGGGTGCGCCGGAATGGGAGGACAGTTTCCATCGGAGATGAAATTCGCCGGGTATGACAACATCGCCATCCAGGGCAGAGCGGATGCGCCGGTCTACCTTTTTATCAACAACGACGATGTGGAAATCCGCGATGCAAAACATCTTTGGGGTCTGGATACGGCCCAGACACAGGTAAAAATAAAACAGGAACTCAAGGACCCGGACATTCAGATCGCATGCATCGGACCGGCCGGGGAAAACCTCAATGCGTATGCCATGATCCTGCACGACATCCAGAATACCGCCGGAAAACGCGGATTCGGCGCTGTCATGGGATCTAAGAATCTCAAGGCCATAGCGATTCGCGGGTCAAAAGGACTGAAGGTGGCGGACCCGGAGGCCTTCATGGCCCTGTGGAAAGACAATTGGGAAT
>CAYTSY010000027.1:7502-30520 GCA_964440555.1 uncultured Desulfobacteraceae bacterium | reverse complement strand
GAAATCCATATACCAAACGGGCCACAATGTCCCGGCCCGCGGTGTCGGTCCCCAGATAATGCTTATCCCCGATATCAGGAGGAAAAGGGGGAAATTTATCTGCGCGCAGGTCATTTTCGAGGGCATTATAAGGCACGACGGGCATCAGGAGCCAGTCCCCGTTTTTGCTTCCACTGAATCTTTTTTTCAGTTCGCGGTAGTTGGTTTCATATTCATACGCCAGGCCGAAGGTCCTTCCCGGGATCATTTTACTGTAGGTGGGGAAAAAAAACCGGCCCTGATAATTGACCAGGATCGCCCGGTTGTTGACGACGATTTCCGCGAAAAGGGCCCCGAGGAGCATCGCGGAAAGGATCACAAATGACACATATCCGCGCCGGATGGAACGAAAACGGGCGATTTTTTTTTTGGTTAAGGGGCTTAGCTTCATCATTCAAACCGGACCCTTGGATCAACGATGGCGACGCAAACGTCGGAGAGGATATTGCCGATCAGAAGCAGCAGCGAAGAGATCACCAATATCCCCAACACCACGGGATAGTCCCGTTCCACGATCGACTCGTACCCCAACAGCCCCATCCCATTGATGTTGAATACCTTTTCAATCAAAAACGATCCCATCAGGATGACGGAAATATTGTTTCCGAAATTCGTTGCCAGGGGAATCAGACTGTTTCTCAACGCATGCCTGAAAACCGCTCTTTTAAAGGGCAGTCCCTTGGCAATGGCCGTACGGACATAATCCGACGATAAATTGTCCATCAGGGTATTTTTCATCAGAAGCGTCATGACGGCAAATGAACTGACAACATAGGCGAGCACCGGCAAAAGGGTATGCAGGGCAATATCTTTTATTTTTCCGGTCCATGTCAGTTCGGGACACGCATCGCCGACAAAGCCGCCTAGAGGCAGTATCTCCCAGTGCGATGCAAACAACACCAGCAGGAATACGCCCACCACCCATCCCGGAACGGCGTACCCGATGAATACAATGATGGAGGTGATGTTGTCAAAAAGACCCTTGTGCCGTGTGGCTTTGGCAATGCCCAGAGGGATGCACACGCCATAAATCAGGATCATGGAAATGACGCCGAAATACAGGGAGATGGGGATCCGTTCACGGATCATCTGCCAGACCGGGTCATAATAACGGGTGGATACGCCTAAATCACCGGTCAGCACCTTATTCAACCACAAAAAATAACCGGTTAAAATGGGTTTGTCAAAACCATAGTAGGCCCTCAGTTGATTGAGCTGCTCTTCGGACAACGGCTGGTTTTGGCCTTCTTCGGCGAACCCGGACCGGGTGTTGCCTTCGGCAAACTGCATCTGCTGGGCCTGGGCGATCATCCTCTCGATGGGCCCGCCGGGAACCAGGCGGGTAACGGCGAACACCATAATGGTCACACCCAGAAATGTCGGAATAATCAATATGAACCGGCGAATAAAATAGGCTGTCATAAATTTCACGGATGATTTGTTTTATGGGTTCAAGATATCGAAAACACGATCAATCGGCAAGAAAAAAGGTCATCCGTAAATTAAAACCGGAAAATCGCCCGCCGAAGCTCGCCGGGGATAATTCGACAAGAAGGGATTGTATTGCAAAAACGGAAGGGAACGGCAAAATGCCGTTCCCTTCCGCATAAACGCAGCAAATAAAATATTAACGCTTTGAAAACTGGAAGCGGGCCCGGGGACCTCTCTGGCCGTATTTTTTCCGTTCTTTAACCCTCGGATCTCTGCGGACAAATCCCGCCCGCTTGAGGGATTGACGAAATTCCGGATCCACCAGCATCAAGGCTTTGGTAATACCGTGACGAATCGCGCCGGCCTGGCCGGAAATACCGCCTCCGACTACACGCACCATAACATTATAGGAATCCAGCGTGTTGGTAATCATAAGCGGCTGCTTCATCATGGCCTGGGCCGATTGGACCGGAAAATACTCACCCACCGGCCGGTTGTTGACGATAATTTCACCATTTCCGGGGGTAAGCCAGGTTCTGGCTATGGCGGATTTCCGTCTCCCGGTTGCATAATAAACATTGCCTTTTTCCATAAAATTCCCCGATAAGATTGACCGATTGCATTTTTACTGCAATTTTATTTGTTTTAAAGTGCCATCTGTTCCGGCCTTTGGGCCTCATGCGGGTGTTGATCCCCGGCATATACCTTCAATTTCTTGAAAATTTTTCTTCCCAGGCTGTTTTTGGGCAGCATACCCTTGACGGCAAACCGGATGACATCCTCAGGTTTTTTGATCAAAAGCTTTTCCGCTGTGATGGTTTTCAAACCGCCGACAAATCCACTGTGCCGGTAATAATTTTTTTGTTTGAGCTTGTTTCCGGTAAGCACGATTTTTTCAGCATTGATAATGACCACGGAATCTCCGGTATCTGCATGCGGCGTATATAACGGATTATGTTTTCCCCTGATGATCGCCGCAACCGAAGATGCGAGACGCCCGAGCACTTTGCCTTCCGCATCCACAAGCCACCATTTATCCGGGCAGTCCTCATTTTTCGCACTATATGTATATTTTTTCACTGCTTTACACTCCTGTCTATTAGAGAATTTGGCTTTATTAATGAAAAAACCACCCGATGTCAAGGAAAAAGAAATTGCCTTCCCGGAATTTTGCCGTGCATACAAGTCGATTGACACATTTTGTTAAAGTTGTTATTCCAAGCAGCATTCGCGCATTAACGGGCTAACCACCTGATAGTTGATCGTTGATGATTTGTTTTTTTTTTTAACTTTCAACTTTTAGCTTTCAACTTTCAACACACATCAAAACCGCTATGCACAATCATCTGGAAACGGAAGTTAAATTTCATCTTACGGAAATCGATCCCGTTCGAAACGCCATCCTTGCCCTTGGCGCGGTTTGCCGGGGACGGTTTTTTGAAATCAATATCTGTTTTGATGATAAAGAGCAAACCCTGCTCAAAAAAAAAGCACTTTTACGACTGAGGAAAGATCAAAAAAACACATTGACGTTTAAATTCCGGGGCGTTGTTTCTGATCCGGAATTCAAAGTCATGGAAGAAAGAGAGGTTTCGGTGGGTGATTTTGATGCGGCACGGAAAATCCTTTGCGCTTTGGGTTTTTGCGAGGCTGTGCGGTACGAAAAATGGAGGGAAACCTTTTTGCTTGGCAATACCGCGGTTCTGATCGATTCCATGCCGTTTGGCGATTTTTTGGAAATTGAGGGAGAAAAACAGGCCATCCGGTCCATCGCCTCTGAAATCGGCCTTCTCTGGGAACACCGGATTCTTTATAACTATCTTGAAATATTTGAAACCATAAAAACCCGGCTTCAATTGCCCTTCAAGGACATGACGTTTGAAAATTTTATGAACTGCCGGGTGGATGCAGTTGATTTTATCCATTTGTTTTACGGACCCAAAAGGCGACGTAAGCGTGAACCGTAAAAGGCAACGTTATATGTTTTCAGTTTTTACCCTGAACATGCGGTTTGGCTTGGCGGCGCAGGGCCCCGACTGGTCGGTCAGAAAAAAAAACTTTCCGGATCTCCTGGATCACCACCCTTCCGATTTTTATTGTTTTCAGGAGGCCAATGATTTCCAGATCGATGACCTTCAGACGATTTTAAAAAACTGCCGCTTTATCGGGAAAAGGTACCCCTCTCCCAAATTCTGGCAAAACAATATTATTTTTTATCATGATTCATGGGAATGCCTGTTTCACGACCATTTTTTTTTAAGCCACACCCCTGCCGTTCCCAGCCGTTTTGCGGCCAGCAAGTGGCCGCGGCAGTGCACCATGGGCCTCTTTCAAAAAGGCAGCTTCCGATTCATCTGCATTACCACCCACTTTGATTTTGATCCCGAGGTCCAGGTCATGAGCGCCCGATTGATCCTTGAACGGCTGGCGGCGCTGCCGGAGGGCTTGCCTGCCGTCATTTGCGGCGATTTCAACGCAAATCCTTCAGACCCCTGCTATCGCCTGTTCACCGATGCGGATAAAGATTTAACGGATCCGGCGGCGGGATTTAAAAATGTCTTTTCCGAGCCTTTTCCCGGCACGCACCACGGATTTACCGGCAACAGGGACGGCCGTCACATCGACTGGATACTGTATCGCGGAAAAATATCGATCACGGATGCCCGGGTTGCCGCAGATGATTTCAACGGAATGTACCCGTCTGACCATTTCCCGCTATGGGCGACATTTTTATGTTAATACAGTCTGGCCTGTATTTTGTATCCCAAATGTCTGTATGCGGATTCAGAGGCTTTTCTGCCTGAAGAGGTTCGGACGACAAATCCGATCTTCAGCAAATACGGTTCCACCACATCCACCAGCGTGTCCGTTTCTTCCTGCAGGGTGGCGGACAGCGCTTCAATGCCCACCGGCCCCCCATGATAAAAATCAATGATGGTTTTTAAATACCGGCGATCCAAAGGGGTTAAGCCTTTTTCATCAACGCCTTCAAGGTGCAGAGCGTCCCCAACAGTTTTCAGGGTGACTTTTCCATCAGCTCTGACCTGGGCAAAATCCCGGACTCTTTTTAACAGGCGGTTGACGATCCGCGGCGTGCCTCTGGATCTTCTGGCAAGCTCCTCAGCGCCCGGGGCGTCGATTTCCACCTGCAACAGCGCCGCAGACCGCCAGGTGATTTTAACCAGATCCGCCTCGGTGTAAAAATCCAGACTTCGCATGATTCCGAACCGGTCCCGAAGCGGGGCCGACAGCAATCCCACCCGGGTTGTCGCGCCGACCAGCACAAAACGGTTTAACCGGTACCGGTGGCTCCGGGCATGGATACCCTTGTCAAAGACAAAATCAATGGCAAAATCCTCCATGGCGGGATATAAAAATTCCTCCACCGTTTTCGGGGTTCGATGTATCTCATCCACAAAGAGGATATCTCCCGTTTTCAGATGAGTTAAAATGCCGACTAAATCCCCGCCTTTTTCCAGGGCCGGTCCCGAAGTAACGGTAAGTTCGGTTTCCATTTCGTTGGCAATAATGTGTGCCAGGGTCGTTTTCCCCAGTCCCGGCGGACCGTGAAACAGAACGTGGTCCAAGGGCTCGCCGCGCCGCTTGGCCGCCTCAATGGCGATCTTAAGCGTTTCCACCACCTCGTTCTGCCCAACGTAGTCGGCCAGGCATTCCGGCCGCAAGGTCAAAATTTCAGGTTCCTCATCGTCCGGCAGGCATTGGGCGGAAACGATCCCGGAAGTCTCGCCGTAATGTTTGAGAACATCGTCTTTCATTTATTTTTTTCCACGCGATACACTTCGTCAAAAAGCTGCTCCGGGGTTGAAATACGGCTGTCGCGCTTTATCGCCTCGTCAATCATCCGTTTGGCATCCAGGGGCTTATGTCCCAACTGGTTCACGAGAACCTCAAACACCGGTCGGGTAAAATCCTCATCTGCGGCGGCTGTTTCTTTTTCTTCTTTGCGGATCAGTGCGAATTTATCCATTTTTCCCTGAAGCGAGGCCACGATTTTCTGGGCGGTTCTTTCTCCGACGCCTTTCAGGGTTTTAAGCTTTTGAACATCTTTTGCCTCGATGGCCCGGGCGATTTCCCTGACAGGCATGTTAAGGGCTTTGACGGCTTTTAAGGGCCCAATGGCTTCAACCGATATAAAAAACTGAAAAAACTCCTTTTCCGCCTCAAGGTGAAACCCGATGAGCACCGGTTTGGGCTGGCGCTCTGTTTGGTGATAATAAATGGTGAAAGCCACCTCATCCCCGATGGACTTTCCCTGAAGGGTTTCCATCACAAAAACCGGCAGCATGACTTCATAACCCACCTGACCGGCCAGCACCAGCACCCGGTCGTCTTCTTTTTTCAGTAATTTTCCTTCCAGATATCCGATCATGTCAATCAACAGTGAGAAGTTGAAAGTTGAAAAACAAAAGCCACAGACAATCACCTTCCTCAACCCAAAACCCAGCACTCAACACTTTTTCCATCAGGATTTATGCCGATAAAGCCCGATCATGGCCAATCCCAGCGCGTCCGATGCATGAAAAGGCCGGATGGCCTTTGATTGATTCAAAATGTTCCTGACGACGATTTCCAACTGCAATTTGCTCGCCTTGCCGTTGCCGGTGATCACCTGCTTGGCCTCTCGTACCGGTATTTCCATAACCGTCAAGCCCAGCCGGCACCCGGCCAGCAAAATGACGCCGCTGACTTTTCCAAGGGAAATTCCTGATTTCGGGTATTTTTCCAGTGAAAAAATATCTTCAATAACCATCAGGTCCGGCTTTTCAGTTTCAATCACAGAGGAGAGCTTTGAGTAAATCTGATTTAGGCGTTCAGGTAAAAAATCGTTGTTGGACGTATAGATGCCGCCATAGCTATAACTTTTGATTTTATTATCAATACCCGTCACAATGCCTATTCCGGTTGCAGCCAGGCCCGGGTCTATGCCGATGATTTTAATCATTTTGCCTTCAATGGCGAGGTTTAACGTGTGCCCATATCCGGATGGGCACTGAGTAAACATGTGGTGGTGGTCGATACCGCCTATAACTCTTTGAGTTTGGTTTTGGCGATGGCGGCTTCGGAAGATTCCGGGTGTTTCCTGATCAGCTCATTTAAGATAAGCTTTGCGTTTTCCTTATCCCCCAGCATCTGAAAAGAAAGTCCCTGTTTGAGCAAGGCAGATGGGATCTTATTGCCTTTTGGGTAGTTTTCAATCACTTTTTGATACTCAAGGATTGCCTTTTCATACCATTTTTCCCGAAAATAAACTTCGCCGAGCCAAAATTGGGAATTGCCGGCAAGCTGCGACTTTGGATATTTTTGGATTAACTTTTCAAACCCTGCCTGCGCCCCTTTAAGATCGTTTCGGTCAAAGGCCTGTCTTGCAGAGGTATAAAGGTCTTCCTCCGAAGGGTTAGCCGGCGGCGGGGTCGGCACGGTCGTTGCCCTGGGCTGCGTTATCTGTGCCGCCGGCCCTGTTTCATGCTCAATTCCATTTTGCATCGGTGGATTGGCCGGATAAGGCGGAAGGCTTAAATGCTTCTCCAAACGGGCGATGCGGTCGCTGTTGGTTTGGGCAGCATCATTGCCCTGGCCCGTGGACTGCCGGTTAAGCAAAAATTCAAGTTGATCGAGCCTGCCGGTGATTTTTTGCAGGTCGATAATCATGTTGTCGAGATCAACCCGCATCCTGGCGAAACCATCCCGAAGCCCCTGCTCACTTTCCTGGCTGGAGGCCTGATCGGTTTTAAGATAAGACTCGAGTTGGGACAGCCGGTTATCGGCATCCATTGCCTGGCGCTCCAGGAGTCCAACACGATCCTGCCCGGATGCGCAGCCAAAGAGTACAATAAGGCTCAAGAGGGAAAATATCGCAATCTGTTTCATGGCAAATATCTTTTTCCGGATATGGGCATCAATCGACTAAAAAATGCGCTCTTCTGTTTTTTGACCAGGCGCTTTCATTGCCAGCAGAATCCAGCGGACGCTCCTCGCCGTAACTGATCGTGGAAAGCCTGTCTTTGGAAATGCCGATGTCCGTTAAAAACGCTTTGGCGCTTTGGGCCCGTCTGTCGCCTAATGCCAAGTTGTATTCATTGGTGCCTCTTTCGTCGCAGTGTCCCTCAATGGTCACATATTTTTCGGAATTTTCACGCAGCCAGGCGGCTTTGCGCTTTAAAATTTCCTGGGCCTCGTCAGATAATGCAGCGCTATCGTAGTTAAAGTGAATATCCTCATTGATAAATTGCTCCATCTCGGGGGCAGAATCTGCTTTTTTTGGGGCGACCGGTGGACATTCTTTTGCAGTCGGTTCCATAACGGACAGGGCTGCCATATCGCCCGAGCCTTTTGCAATCGCATTTGTTTTTCTGGCACAGGAAACAGTGAACAGCATGCAACAGACGGCGCAGGCAAGGGCTAAAACGAACCACGTATTCCTTCGCATATTTTCCTCCTTTTGATTACGGTGCAGTTTCAACAGTTATTCAGAGACGTCAGTCAAAAAACGTCGCGACTCATTGGGCCGTAATTCTTAGCGACCATTTCGGATTTGTCTGCTGACCTGGAATACTCAGCAGGCGCCGCTGATCCGTTCCCATGGCGGTCATGACATAAATCCTGGAAGCCCCTTCCCTCGTTGAGCTGAATGCGATGAGGCTTCCATCCGGCGACCACGAAGGCGACTCATTATTGCCTGCGTTGCGGGTCAGTTGCATTAATCCCGAGCCATTGGGTGCAATCACGCAGATATCCGTTCTGCTTCCCTCCATTGAAGTGAACGCAATCTTATCTCCTGCCGGCGACCAACTGGGCTGAGTGTTGTACTTGCCCTGGAATGTCAGTCGTCTGGCGTCTCCGGAACTGACATCCATAACATAGACCTGCGGATTGCCGGATCGTTCCGAAACAAAAGCCATTTGGCTGCCGTTCGGGGAAAACGTCGGCGAAGAATCAACACCACGGCTATTGGTCAATCTTTTAATGATTTTCCCGTTTCCGGTCAAGAGATAAATTTCCGGATCTCCGGAAAAAGAGAGCGTTGCAGCCAATTCGAACTTACCGGGCACCCATTCGGGGGTACTGTTGATCCCGTTTTCAGAGATGACAGTTCCCCTGTTTTCGGTGATATGCCGGATAAAAAGTTCGGGCTTTTTATTTTTATAGGAGGTATAGGCAATCCATTTTCCGTCTGAAGACCAGGCGGGGAAAAGGGTGATATCCCTGTTTTCCGTAAATTGAACCGGGCTGTAACCGTCAAAATCGCACAAAAAGACTTCTTTGTTTCCCGAGCCGTTCGAAAGAAAAGCGATTTTGCTGTTGAATATGGCTTCTTTTCCGGTCAGCAGAAGAATTACTTCGCTGCAAAACCGCTGAAGCATCTCCCTATAATTGGCCTGGGTTCCCTTGTATCGCTTTCCGATAAGCATGCTGCCCTTGAATGTGTCGATCAGCCGCAGATCCATCTGGATGGTCTCGCCTTCAAGAATCAGGTTGCCCGTTATCAGCAGCTCGGCACCGATCATCGTCCAGTTTCCGAAGTTGATTTCCTCTGTCGCTACACCGTCTTTTTGGGGGTCAAAAAGAAACTTTCCCCGGCTGAGGATATCAAAATAGCTAGTAAATTCAAGCGTATCGGATATCATTGCAGAGCCTTTTTCAGCCAATAAAAGCTCGGTGCCCGTTCCCGAAACCGCTTTGAAAGCAGGAATGGCAATGGGCATTTTTTTGGTAAACGGATTGGTGATGTTGATGTAATCGTATTGGGCCAACGCGGGGCCCGCGGTAAAAACGACCGCCAGCCATGCGACGATGAAGATATGCCATACACTCGATTTGTTCATGCGAAAAGTCCCATCCTTTATTTGGTCCCGATTATTGCTGCACGCCCGACGGCGTGAACACAATTCCCACGGTTAAAAAAGGCCCCGTATATCCTGATGGCAACGGTGGAAGCGGGTTTGATTTTAAAATCGCCTTATGCGAGGAGTCGTCCAGATGGGCGTTTCCGGATTTCTCCTCAAACCAGACATCCTTGATGTCTCCGTTTGGCATCACTTTAATGACTATCACGGACTGCATATTGTTCAGTTGCCCCGCCAATTGAGGCGAAAGCGCCCAATTCCTTTGAATCATAACCATAATTTCAAGCTTGTACTGGTCGATCGGCGTCAATTCCCCTGAATTTCCCGGCCCTCCGCCATCTCCGGCGCCCCCGTCACCGGACTCCGCCTGTTCCTGATCAGTCCTTTCCTGGGACTGCTCGTCAACCCGTTGTTTCATCTGTTCAAGCGCCTTGGCAAGGGAGTCCCGTCTTTCGGCGCCAACCTTTTTTTCCATTTCCTTCAGAGTTTTGGCCAGAGCGTCAGCCTTGGCCTCTTCGGCTTTTTCTTTGGGAACGCTTTTAATAACCTCGCTGGCTTTAAATGTTTTCTTTTTCAGGGAGGTTTTGGGAACCACTTCAGGCATTTCAACTTTTTGCACTTTCGGTTCAGCCGGGGCGATTTTGGCATTGTCGATTTTGGGTTTTGAAAAAGCCGGCTTTTTCGTCGACTTGGCCGCAGCCTTCTTGCCTCTTGCAGGCACCGGTCCCCGGTAAGGACCCGGCAGTGACACCAGGCTGACATTAATGGGCGCCACAATCCGTCTGTCCATTTGTCTTCCGGGCGTATAAAGAAAAATCACGGCGATAAGGATATGGCTTATGGCGGATATCAGCAAACCGGGAAGAATTGATCGGAAAGCATTTTCCGATTCAACGAAAAAATAATTACGAGCAGTCATTTTTTCCTTTATCGATGTTCTTTACGATTGCCCGCGCTTTTTTCAACCGAGGTATCCGGTTCCGTAACGATGCCCAGCTTTTCAACCCCGGCATTTTTAATCTCGCTCATGACCCTTGCCACCACGCCATAAGCAACGCCTTTATCCGCTTTGAGGAAGACCTCTCGGTTCTGGCGGCCGGACAGGATATTTTCCAGCTTCTCTTTGAAAATTTCGATATTCACCTCATATTCGCCGATAAATACCTTCTGATTTTTATCAACGGCGACAATGAGCTGCTCATTTTTGGATTCAAGAGGCTCGGAGCTTGTTTCCGGCAGATCGATATCCACCCCCTGGGTCATCATCGGCGCGGTGACCATAAAAATAATCAAAAGAACCAGCATCACATCCACAAACGGCGTAACATTGATTTCGGACATCAAGTGGTCATGGTTTCCTCCCGCTTTCATTTTTCCGTCCCCTTTACCGATAAAATATCCCGTTCAATAATATTGAGCAAATCGGATGAAAAACTCCTTAAATCAGATTCGAAAACCCTTGTTTTGTTAACAAAATAATTATAAAAAATTACGGCTGGAATAGCGGCCGCCAATCCGGTTGCCGTAGCGATCAGTGCTTCGGATATGCCCGGGGCAACAACGGCCAGACTGGCGGACCCCCGAAGCCCGATGCCGTGAAACGAATTCATGATTCCCCACACCGTACCGAACAGTCCGATAAACGGCGTCGAATTTCCGGTGGTTGCAAGAAATGGAATCATCTGGCTCATTCGCGTGGTCTCCGTCTCGATAGCTCTTTCCAGCGCACGTTTAACCGTCTCGTTTGTCGATAACTTAAAGCGTAAAGACGCAGCTTCGGGTTCCAAAGACGACGCCTTTGATGAATTTCCGGACTTACTGACCTTTTTTAATTCAATATAGCCGGCCCGAAACACCCGTGCCACCGGGCTGTTGTGAAGCTGTTTGGCTTTTGAAAATGCTTCCGAAAAATCTTTGCTTTGCCAGAAAAAGTCGGTAAATAAAGCGGATTCTTTGTATGCTTTTCCGATGGAGCGAAATTTTATGATAATAATCGCCCAGGACGAGACGGAAAACAAAACCAGCATAAGCAAAACAAATTGGACCATGAGGCCGGCGTTCATGATCATGAAAATGATGTCAAATTTTTGGGATTCCATTGTACAGCACCACTGTTTAAGTTTTAAGTTCAGCCAACTCGGCGGCAACGTCGAGATGCCGCCAGCATTTAACAATTCGGGTGAGATTATATGAACTTAGATGGAGTGTCAAGGGTTTTGGACCCCCTATGGCGTAAGGATTGCTCCGGATAAATATGTTGACAGGCCGGGCAAAAAAAACTAAAGGAAAAATTTTTGAAGCTGGCCGAATTCTTTCCCCCCGGCAATTTTCTTTGCCGTGCGTCCGCAGGCCGCCATACTTTAATATTTTTCGGTTTTTTTGATAAGTATGTTTTATTTAATTGTTCCCGGTTCCTGTTGGGGGACGGATTTATAGGCCAAACCAAATCGCGGAGGTAAAAATGAATTGGTTGCTTCACACCCTTGGGTCGTCTGTCGGCAAAAAGCTGATGATGGCCGCTACCGGTCTTTCTTTTATCGGCTTTCTCGTCGTTCACCTTGCCGGAAATCTGACCCTTTACGGCGGTCAGACGCTTTTTAATTCCTATGCCGAACATCTTCACGCCCTGGGGCCGGTGGTTACGGCGGCGGAATGGGTGCTGTTGACATTGGCCGTTATTCATGCGGCTGTCGGCCTGACCCTGTTTTACCAGAATCTGCAGGCGAGAGCGACGCGGTATCAGGTCGTCCGGTGGGCCGGCGGGCGGACCCTCGGTTCCGCCACCATGCCCTATACGGGCGCCGTTATTCTGGCTTTTGTCGTTATGCATCTGTTCAATTTTCATTTCGTGGACAAGGAAACGATCTCCATCTTTGAAATCGTGACGGCTGCTTTCAATGATCCGGTCACGGTTTCTATCTATGTCGCGGTGATGGCCGTTGTTGCGCTTCATGTCAGCCACGGCTTCTGGAGTCTGTTTCAGACCATCGGCGCCAATCACCCCAAATACATGCCGGCTATCCGGATACTCGGTCTTTGCCTCAGCCTGGCATTCGGCATCGGATTCGGTTTTATTCCGGTTTATCTTTCTTTTATAGCTTAAGGTTTTTATCGCGTAAGGCGTTTATGGCATAAGGAGGAAATGAAAATGCAGCTCGATGGGAAAATTCCGGGCGGACCGATTCAGGAAAAATGGGACAGACATCGCTTTGAACTGAAACTGGTCAATCCCGCCAATAAAAGAAAATTCGAAATTATCGTTGTGGGGACCGGCCTTGCCGGAGGCTCCGCGTCTGCAACCCTGGCGGAACTCGGGTACAATGTTAAAGCGTTTTGCATTCAGGACAGTCCGCGCCGTGCGCACAGCATCGCGGCCCAGGGCGGCATCAATGCCGCCAAAAACTACGCCAACGACGGCGACAGCATCTGGCGGCTGTTTTATGATACGGTCAAGGGGGGAGATTTTCGGGCCCGTGAAGCCAATATTCATCGACTGGCCCAAGAAAGCGTCAACATCATCGACCAGTGCGTGGCACAGGGCGTTCCTTTTGCCCGCGATTACGGCGGTCTTCTGGCCAACCGTTCATTCGGCGGGGCCCAGGTATCAAGAACCTTTTATGCCCGGGGCCAGACAGGTCAACAGTTGCTGCTGGGGGCGTACAGCTCGCTTTCCCGTCAAATCGCCGTGGGCAAAGTCAAGATGTTCACCCGAAGGGAAATGATGGATCTGGTCCTGGTCAACGGCTGCGCCCGCGGCATTGTCGTCAGGAACCTGGTCAACGGCGAACTGGAATGTCATGATGCGGATGCCGTTGTTTTGGCTACCGGCGGATACGGCAATGTGTTTTATCTCTCGACCAACGCCGCTTCCTGCAATGTGGGCGCGGCGTTCAAAGCCTACCGGAAAGGCGCCTTTTTTGCCAACCCCTGCTACACCCAAATTCATGCGACCTGCATTCCGCAGTCCGGCGATTCCCAGTCCAAGCTGACCTTAATGAGCGAAAGTCTGAGAAACGACGGACGGGTATGGGTCCCGAAGAAGCCGGGCGACGCGCGAAAGCCCAACGACATACCCGAATCCGAGAGAAATTATTATCTGGAAATCAAATATCCGAGTTTCGGCAATCTCGTGCCCCGGGATGTCGCTTCCCGAAACGCCAAGGATCAATGTGACGCCGGCTTCGGCGTCGGGCCCAGCAAATATGCGGTTTACCTGGATTTTGCCGACGCCATCCGCAGGGATGGAAAAGACGTGATTAAAAAGAAATACGGCAACCTGTTCGATATGTACCAGAATATCACCGGCGATGATCCGTACACGACTCCCATGATGATCTATCCGGCCTCTCATTACACCATGGGCGGGCTTTGGGTGGATTACAACCTGATGAGTACCATCCCCGGTCTTTTTGTTTTGGGTGAGGCCAACTTTTCCGACCATGGGGCAAACCGGCTGGGGGCAAGCGCGCTGATGCAGGGGCTGGCCGACGGCTATTTCGTTATCCCCTATACCATCGGCGGGTATCTGGCCGGAACCAGCCTTCCAAAAATCAACGCAAGCCATCCGGCCTTTGACGAAAGCGTTTCGGAAGTCAGGCAGCATGTCCAGACGCTTTTGTCCATCAAGGGGCATCGGACCGCTGAGGACATTCACCGTGAACTGGGCCAGATTATGTGGAATTACTGCGGCATGGCCCGGAATGAAGACGGGTTGACCAAGGCTGTCAAACTGATTCGGAATTTAAGAGATGAATTCTGGCAGAATCTATTGGTCCCCGGATCAGACAAGGATTACAATCTCAGTCTTCAAAAAGCCGGAAGACTGGCCGACTTTCTGGAATTCGGGGAGCTGCTGGCCGTTGACGCCCTTGCCCGCAAAGAATCCTGCGGCGGCCACTTCAACGAAGCCTATCAAACCGAAGAAGGCGAAGCCAGGCGGGACGACGAAAATTTCTGCCATGTTTCGGCATGGGGGTACACCGGGCCCGGAAAAGATCCCGAATTTCATAAGGAACCCCTGGTTTTTGAAAATGTCAAATTAACACAAAGGAGTTACAAGTGACGTACGATACAAAAACCATCAATATAACGCTTAAGGTCTGGCGTCAGAAAGGCCCCGGCGTAAAAGGCGCTTTAGAGACCATCGCTGTCAACAATATCTCCACGCATATGTCCTTTCTGGAGATGCTCGATGTCGTCAATGAGGATCTTGCAAAAAGCGGCAAGGAACCCATTGAATTCGACAATGATTGCCGTGAGGGAATTTGCGGCATGTGCGGCGCCGTGGTCAATGGTTTTGCCCATGGCCCTGAAAAAGCCATGACCCTGTGCCAGCTCCACATGCGAAAGTTTGCCGACGGCAGCACCATTGTTGTCGAGCCCTGGCGGGCCAGGGCCTTTCCCATTATCAAGGATCTGATCGTCGACCGCAGCGCCCTGGACAAGATCATTCAGGCCGGCGGTTATGTGTCGGTCAATGCCGGCGGCGCGCCTGACGGCAATACCCTGCCTATTCCCCAGGAAATCGCTGAAAAAGCCATGGACGCTGCCGCCTGTATCGGCTGCGGCGCCTGTGTTGCCGCTTGCCCCAATGCATCGGCCATGCTGTTTGTCAGCGCCAAGGTGTCTCAACTGGCCCTTTTACCCCAGGGAAGACCGGAAGCGGCGAAACGCGCCTTGAGCATGCTTGGACAGATGGATGCCTGCGGTTTCGGGAATTGCTCCAATGAACGGGAATGTGAAGCCGTATGCCCCAAGGAGATTTCCATTGTCAACATCGCCCGGCTCAACCGTGAATTCATGAAAGCCGGATTCTTCTCGGAGCATAACGGATAAGGACAAACGGCCCGCGTGCAAAGAGCGGCCCTGAATTGCCGGTTGAAGGCTGTTTCTTTTCCAGCTTTCAACCGACAATCTTAAACCTTCAGCCTATAGTCTTTTTTAAAGTCTTTCCTGCCTCAATGCCACATTTTTTTTTAAGATGGATTTTGCCGTTTTTTCGAACTGCGCCGTGATGTCCGAAACAAAAAGGTTAAACGCCCCGTTTTTATGCAGTGCCTCATCCAGTTCGAGATGCGATGCCAGATATTGTTTCACCTTCAGAGAAACCGCTACGGAAGAGTCGATGATGCTGACCCGACTGCCGATTTTTTGTGCAATGATCGGTTTTAATATGGGATAATGGGTGCATCCCAAAATAAGACCGGCAACTTGGCGCACTTTGAGCGGATGCAGGTATTTCTTGACGATCATCCGGGTCTCGGGTTTTTTCACCCACCCCTCCTCCACCAAAGGCACCAGCAACGGACAGGCAACCGAGTACACCTTTGCATCCGGCCGCATAGCCATGATTTTTTGCTCATAAATTTTGCTGTTGATGGTGGCCCGCGTTCCGATCACGCCGATTTTCATTTGCTTTAAGGAGGTTACGGCCAATTCGGCCGCCGGCGTGATCACTTCGAAAATCGGGACGTCAAATCGCGCAAGAACGCTTTCCGTGGCCACGCTGGAAGCGGTGTTGCACGCCATGACAATTATTTTTGCTCCTTTTTTTATGAGAAGCTCGCAATCCTGAAGCGAATAGTCAATAACGGTTTTCGGGCTTTTGCTGCCGTAAGGCGTCCGGGCCGTATCACCGAAATACACGATATCATATCCCGGCAATTGATCCATCAATGCCCGTGCAACCGTCAACCCTCCGATTCCTGAGTCAAATACCCCGATCATTGTGATTATACCACCTTTGTGTCTGAACCACCGGACAACTGCTTTCCCGCATCCTGTGGACCCAGGATCTGACGACATCTTCTTCGACATCCGTGCGCATCCCGGGACAGAATCCCGCCATGATCTGCCAGTTGTTCACATCGATTAGCACGGATTCAATAAACGGCCATGCCTTGCACATCTTCGGCTTCACAGGATGAATGGTGCAAAGTGTGTCCCAGAAAACGCAATACCCGTTTTTACCCATGGCAATGACCCGTCGGCTTCCGGACATCTGGCAGAATTCTTTTACAAACCGTTGTTCATCAATGCCGGTATAATCGGAAATGGCGAGAATATCCTGTGAGGTGACATACGTTCCACCGAACCCTTTACAGCAATCCCCGCATTTTTTACACTTGAAAATATCAGGCAGCCCAACCGGATCAGACGGCATAACGACCCTCCATGGCCCTTTTCAGCGTCACTTCATCCACATATTTCAAATCGCCGCCCACAGGAATGCCCGACGCTATTCGCATGGCCTTGACCTGCAGAGGTTTCAGGCATCCCGCAATATAGCTGGCGGTGGCCTCGCCTTCCACGCTCGTACTTGTGGCCAGCACGACTTCTTGAATTTTTTCCTCCCGTATGCGGTTCATCAATTCCGAAAACCGGATATTTTCAGGCCCGATGCCGTCTATCGGCGACAACGCCCCCTGAAGGATATGATATTTTCCGCGGAAGGCGCCCGATTTTTCTACGGCGACCATATCGGCAGGCTGTTCCACCACGCACAGGACGTCGTTTTTCCGGGAAGGATCGCTGCAAATATGACAAACGGCCTGATCGCTTAAGCCAAAACACCGGGTACACAATCTGATTTTATCCCTGACGTCCAGTATGCTGCGGGACAACTGCTCGGCTTCGATCCGTGAAGATCGAAGGATATGAAGGGCCAGCCGTTCGGCTGTTTTCCGGCCGATCCCGGGCAGCCTGGCGATATGGTTGATCAGGGTGACAATGGCAGGGGGATAGTAATGCATCTTACCTTTCCGATTTTACATCAGTCCCGGGATATTCATTCCACCGGTCAGTTTGCCCATTTCCGCGCTTACCATTTCCTGGGATTTTTCCAATGCGTCGTTGACTGCGGCAAGCACCAGATCCTGGAGCATTTCCACATCTTCCGGATCTACGACTTCTTTTTCGATACAAATGGAAACGATCTGCTGCCTGCCGTTGGCCACAACCTTGATCATGCCGCCGCCTGAACTCGTTTCCAAGGTTTTTTCGCCCAATTCTTCCTGAAGCTTCAACATTCTTGCTTGAAGCTTTTGGGCTTGTTTCATCATATTCCCCATATTTTTCATATTTCTCGCTCCCTTGTCTTATAGCTTAAACAGGATTCTAAATCCCTTTTACCGGATCCTGCAACAACCGGACATCAAGCACCTCAGCCTTGAAAATTGCCAGGGCATCCTTAACCACCGGATGATCCAACGCGTCGCGCTTCAGGTTTCTGACGGCCTGGTTCTGTTCAGTGAACGGATTATCGTTTTTTTTGGAATGGATCATCACTTTCATCGCTTTTCCGAAAAAGCCATTGCAAATATTCTGAAGAGCCGACAGACTTTTTTCCCGCATGATCATGCTGATCTGGAACTCACTGCCGTTGACTTCGATTTCGATGGTTTCATTTTCAATGTTTTTCAACGTGGCGTCAGCCAGTCGTGCTGCGACGGCGGGATGGTCTTTTTTCAACTCATTGCGCAACCTTTCCCATATGCGCTGAAAATCCATCTCCCCCGTAAAAAGGCCGTTTCTTCCGGACGGTTCTATGGCCTTTTCTCCGGAAACCGCTGTCGGAGGCGGGAGAGGCGCCGATTCCGTCATACTGCCTGAAACCGATGACTTTACCGGCTTTTCATCGGCGAAAACCGGATCAGCGGACTTGCGGCTTTGATAAATGCCCAACGTGTTGCGCAAGTGATCTATTTTTTCCAGCAGCACGTCGATGGGCAAGGCCGGACGGATGTGCAACAGTTTGATGAAAACCATTTCCAGGGAGAGTTTGGGCTGGTCGGAGTACCTGATTGAAGCCTCGGCCTGGAATAAAAAGTCCAAAATCTGATTCAAATAAGTTGCGGGAACCGCGCGGATCTGCTCCCGGATCAGATCAATCTCGTTTTTGGGCAGGTCGATCAGTTTTTCGGTTGATTTTCCCATCTTGACGACGATCATGTTCCGGAAATGACCGATCATGTCCGAATAAAGCTTTTTTACATCATACCCACGCTCGTAAATTTCGTCCAATAGTTCAAGAATTGTCGCAATATCGCCCTGAAAAACAGCATGGGAAATATCAGACAACCGCCTGTGGTCGATGATGCCCAGGATATCTATCACCTGCTTATGCGACAGATGCCCTTCGGAGCAGGCCATGACCTGATCCAGAAGACTCAATGCGTCCCTCACGCTTCCGCCGGCCTCCCGTGAAAGCGTTTGCAGGCTTTCTTCATCAATATCGAATCCTTCCTTAAGGGACAGCGTTTTTAAATGGGCGGTAAGCGACCCGGCGTCGACCCGTTTAAAATCATGGCGCTGGCAGCGGGACAAAATGGTCAAGGGGATTTTGTGGGGCTCGGTGGTTGCGAAAATAAACAGGATATGTGCCGGAGGCTCTTCCAGCGTCTTAAGAAGCGCATTGAACGCCGCCGTACTGAGCATATGGACTTCATCAATAATATAGATCTTGTAGCGGCTGTGGGCGGGCATATACTTGATATTTTCGCGCAACTCCCGGATCTGTTCTACGCTGTTATTGGAGGCCCCGTCGATTTCAAACACATCCACGGCATTTCCCCGTGTTATTTCCAAACAGGAGCCGCAGACATTGCAGGGATTTTTCGTCGGCCCGTCAACGCAGTTCATGGCCTTGGCCAAAACTCTTGCCACTGTTGTTTTCCCGGTTCCTCTCGGGCCGGAAAACAGCACGGCATGAGGAACCCGGCCCATACCGATGGCGTTGGTCAACGTTTGGATGACGTGGTCCTGACTGACCACATCATCAAACGTCTGAGGACGATATTTTCGTGCCAGCACTAGATAGGACATAACCATGTTCCAAATTGATTGCGGAATAAAACCATCAGGTCATTAAAGACAGGGGGTGAATCCAAATTGGATGGCGGAGAGAGTGACCACTTAATTAAATCAAAATATATTTGAATTTATTAAATATAATGATTTGAAGCTTTTACTGTTACCCCAAAAGTTACCCCAATATTTTGGTCCGCCTGTCTTTTTCAGCCTTTTGATTATCAAGAATGATATCCTGTTTCCATTGCCAAAAAAGACCGTGGGTTTTAATGTCAATCTTTTCGTCAATTGTCAAGGATTTCCTTAAGATGGTGGGCTGCATTCAGGGTAAGTTTCAGAAAAAACTAGCCAGGATCGCTCCACGCCTTTCTCGATTTTGCAATTTTCCAATGGCGCTATTACCATGCCCCACACCCAGAAGCAAAAAGAAGGCTTTGGCCATAAAAAATAAAAAACCCAGCACCATCGACTTGACGGTACCGGGGGCTTTTTTTGGTATCCGCTGAACACCATGATAACAATTTCATTGATGATCGGCTGGGGAAAATGTGTAGGGCGAAGTTGACATACTATTAAAAGCGTTAACAGCCTCCTCTCTTATTAATGAGTCAATTCCAAGGCATCTATGCTGATTGATCGTAATAAAATTTCGCTAAACTTTATTATCTTAGAGCCTTTGTCCATTGCGCCCCTCGCTTTCTCCCTGTTTGGTTATTCTTGCATTGATGCCGGGCCAAATATCTTTCTGAAATCACTTATCATAAAACCCCAGTTTTTTGCCAAATTATCTGCTTCATTCTCACAATCCAAAGTTTCAGAACATCTTTTGTCGATATGATGTTTTAAAAAATGATGCGCCAATTCATGTGCAATAAGTGCCTGAGCTATTTCATCTGGATAGTTTTTGAGCTTATCCGAATCAAGGAAAATGTCGCCATCTTCGGTGACACACCCTACGTACGTCACCGACCTTTCATGAATAGGGGCGAAAAGTATTTCATCGAGACATATTTTCTTACTGATTCGCTCCAAGGTTTTTTTCAAAAGATTCTTAATATAAGAGGATTGTACTTCAACATACTCAAAAATATTTTCCCATTCTTCCATTTGTTTTTCTCCTAACCTAGTTTTGTTTATATTTTTTTCCATGAAGCCGGGCAGGGTCCCCGGTGTTCGCTGATCAGGCTATCATGGGCTCGATTAAAATATTATATTTTATCTTCTATTTCGTTCCAGAAGTCCCGGACACTTTCAATCCACCCTTCTTCCCATTTCTGATAATAAGAATCAGGAATATAATTATATGAAGTCGTTTCAGCGAATCCGAGTTCCGGGTTATCTTCAAGGACATCGCCAAAATAGTCCCCCAATATCTCATCATTTTTCGGATTGTAACTAATAAGTTGTCCATTAATTTCTGACATTGGCGCAAATTTTGTCGCAGCATATCGAAGTTGGTTATAACTGGCAGATTTCGCAAAGGCAAAGCCGTCACGCCTGCCTATTTCGTACCATTCATCTCAAGAGAATTCCGTTTCCTCAAATAGTCCGCGTAGCTACACTTCGCGCTGGGGAAAGGCCCTTCGGCTCAGGCCGGGAAAATTCTTTGGCTGCAAAATGCAGGGCCAAATTTTAGCTGCTTATATATTAACCAGCGGAGAAAGCAGATCATGGATGCCTTCCCGCCAAGCGAGCTGCTCCTGAATATCCCGTCTTTCTTTCGCCAACCAAGCGAGTGCCTGGCTTACATCGTAAAGATTTCTGCATTCCCCTGGTGCTCCAGGCACTTTCTCAACTATTCGGACCGGGATGGTAGTCGGGATATTATCCTTGTAAGGTCCGACAATTTCCGCATCATGGCCGGTGCGGGTTATATGGTATAGCCGGGCTGCCGCCTTGAAGCCCCAGACCTTTTTCAGATCTTTGTTGACCCAGGGGACAAAGCTATTAGGTGTGATGGTTTTCTTGCGCCACTGCTCAAAATTTTGCTTTTCTTTTTCCGATTCCTGAATTCCAGATGTTAATACAGCCTCCACGTCGTGAATGCCCAAATCGCCTACATGTCGTCGCTTAATATCGGAAAGTGTGACGCCGATAACCATGCCATTGCTGCAAACAAAACGAAACCAGCCCATCAGCGCCCGAAACCGGGTGCTGCCATCAACGGAGTTGAAACATTCCAGCCGCATGTCCATTAAATGCCCGTCGCCAGGATTAAAGGAAAATCTCTTTGGTAAATAGAGGCTCAAAGCCATCCGCTCACCATATTCGGTGATTCTCAGTTCGGCATTGACCTCCTCAAAGGCAATCCTGGCCTTTACGAAAGCCCTCTCCGCTACATCAAGCACCGCCTGATGGGGCACCAGTGTGTATTCTTTGGAAACCACCCCGACAGGAATGAAACCCGGATCTTTCCCGAATGGCCTGCGGACAATCATATCGAGCCGATCGTTCATTCGGGAGTGTCCATTGTCCGGTTGGGCCAGGGCAAACCTCATCCGTTCAAATTCCGGCATAAACGAACGAATTTCCTTTAAATTTCCTTTATAAAAGCTCACCGGCGAGTTGAACCATTTCCACCGATGGTCTCCAGCCACCACGTTTGGCCGCCGCTGTATCTGTTGAATAGATCGCGTCTGCATCTTGCCACCTCCAAAGTTAAAGAACAAAAGCCCCCGTCTTAAAATTCATTACCGCAAGTGGCTATTAGTTCATGTCGTGCCAAAAGTACCATTAAAATCATGTGGTTACCATTTTTCTGCGGCATCTTTCTCATTTCTATTTTCATTATCTGCTACCAAAACCCCCTTTTTTTGACAATGCAGCCTTGAAGAGCTTGTCGATGGCCTCGGCGCAATCCTCAAAATCGAGAAGCCTGTTTTCAACATGTCTATCCGGTTTTTCGTTCATGGCTGCCTCCCTTATTCGTTTTGCTCTTAATATTGGGAAAAACGAAGTCCCCAATCATCTGCCTTTATGCCTGCAAAGGCCTCGGCCATAACCCGAATCAATCCGTCGTCAGGGCGAAGCGTTTTGCACGCCTTTTGTACAACCCGTCTGGTGTTGCGATCAAATTCGCCCCCGATAGGGGACTCAACCAGTGCCATAAGAAAAGCCAGAACGATAAGATCTTCTGAAATCTGAGGATCATAATGCTGGGCAATGGTTTTTATCGTTTCCAGAACCCTTTCTGGTAAACGACAGTTCAGCAGATCTTTAAAGCTTTTTAATTGAAGCACCGGACTGATCCATTTTGCATGCAAGTCATTGCATCTGCGAGCAAATTCGAAGGGTGTTGGCTGTCGCTGTTCCGAAACGGCTTGTTTTCTCCTTAAAAACAACGGCTCATCATAATCTGTCAACGATTCAGAGAGAGAATACATAACCCTACTTTCCGACACAATAGACCCTGTCCCTCCCCAACCGGCAGCGAGCATTTGCGGAACCTTGCGCAATGCGGGCAACTCCCTCGTTTTTTCCAGATCAGACCGTTCAGCCACAACAATATAATTGGTATAGGAACTGACAAGCTGGTATTTGATAGCCAGTTTCAACGCTTCAGATTGATGCATATCCGTAAAAGCCTCATGAATCCCCAAACGGGGAAGAGAGCCGGGAAGGCCGTTGTCGGTCAACGGTGTTTTCATTTCTGATGGGATTACCGATTGCGAGAATGTCCGGCCATCTGCCAGGGTGATGTTGAGGATTACCGGACCTTGGAGCTTTTCGGTAAAAAAGCCAAAGACATGCAAAGTATCTCCGTCATATACCGGCCCGATGTTACGTGGTGCAACCCTCGTCGGCTGCACAGGCCATTGAACCTCGACATGCTCGGCTCGGGGTAGATAAATCCTTTTAAAATGGCGAACGATCTTT
>CAYTSY010000027.1:0-7485 GCA_964440555.1 uncultured Desulfobacteraceae bacterium | reverse complement strand
AGCCAGTTGCCGGACAAGCCCCTCGGAAACCGCGCTGCCCACGCCCACGGTAAAAACACGATGCCAGGATTTTTGCATCATCCGGATAAGCTCGTCTGTTTCCCATACCTCGCCGTCTGTAATCAACATGATATCCTGGGGTATGGCAGGGCCATTGAGGCGAATCGCGGCCTTAAGCGCCTTCTTTATTTCGGTGCCGCCCATAGTGGCGTTTAGGCTCCGGAGCAAACGCCTGACATGGGTAATATTTTCCTTGTTTGCCGGAACCTGCTCTTCAAAAAATGTCTTGGATCTGTCGCCGAATGCCACGATATTGAAATAATCCTCGGGTCGAAGCTGATCCAGGACATGGCTCATGGCCTGACGGGCTTGGACAATGGAATCGCCGGCCATGGACCCTGAACAATCCACAACGATTTTGATGCTTTTCGGGGGTTCCTCATTGATTGCAGGAATACTGGGCGAAAACGAGGCCAGGACCACATATCCGTTGTCGAGATCGTGGTCTATCAAGGCCATGTCTTTCTGTTCCTGACCGGCTTGAAAGTTCAAAACAAAATCCCGATCCATGAACGCTATGCCCAGGGCAAGACGCACAACAGTTTGGTCTGCGATCTTGTCGATGACCAGCCGATGGGATGGACTTGAAATCGCCGCATCGGCCAAGGGGCCGGAGATCGTTATCCGGAGTTCAAACCGGTTCTCCGCCAGCAGGTCATGTTCTGGAATCTGGTGAGGCTGGAGCCCGGTTTTTTCCGGGTCGCCGTAACGCGGCGCGATGGTGAGGGGTAATACGTACCGAAGGCTGTCTTCCTGCCAGCAATACAGCTCGGCAAAGGTGATGGATATGGATATCTGCTCGTCAGCCCGGATGTTGCCCACGTTCATGGTATAAAGCCCGGGTTTCACCTGCTCAAGCATGATCGCGGCATCGCCGTTCGTGATCGCGTTTTCATACTTTTCTTCGGCAGATGTTTTTTCCACCACCACACCCTGAAGCTGCCTGTCGCCGACCGTAACCTTCAGGCCGAGCAGGACCGCTTTGCCTGGCAAAGGAAATGTGTACACCGCTTCAATCGGTCTGGTCTCCAGATTTTGGTAAATCTGAGTCATGGTGGTTTCGCACAGAAGGTTGTTGAAAGACGCTTCAACATTGACCGATCTAAGAGCAATAATACCGCCTTCCCGGGTTCTGAGGACCGGGGCAATTTGTTCCAGCATATTAACTCTCCTTTGCCTTGATGTTCTGGTATTGTTTTAAGGTTTCCCGGCACAGGTCTCGGACCTGCTCCGGGGTCAACCCGGATCGCTGGGGTTCGATATGCAGTTCCAGGCCATCCGCGATATAAAGGTGGCTCCAGACCTCTATTGAACCGGCTTTTTGGGGACGTGGCGGCGGCATCGGCTTGCCTGAACCACTGACCACGACTTCGTCCATAAAGAGTTCATGAATTCGCTCAAGAGACAGGCCCGCTTCTTTCCATTTTCGTACCGAAAGAAGCTGCTCAAGGTGGCGGTAGGTATAATAGGCTCCCTTGCCGCCGCTTTCTGGTCTGTCAACCAGCCCCTTCTGGATATAGAAGCGGATTTTTCGCTTGTTCATCTCGACCAGGACGCAAAGTTCATCGAGCGTAAATGTTTTTTGATCTTTATTCATGACACCAATTTATAACACTTTAAATGTCATTGTCAAGGGAAAATATTTGTGCTATGAAATAATTCCAAGTCCACTAATCTGAGTTCAGCTTAATATTTTTGGTTGTAAAAAATTTGCCTGTTGGCCAATTAAAACCTGAAAGGCTCTGATGATCCCTTACACCACCCGGCCCAAAATTCACCCTTCGCATAAAATGACTGACTGAAAAACCGACGTTCTCAGATTTTACAATGGCCCGAACTTATATAAGGTCCGCCGGTGTATAAATTGTGGTTGTGTTCAAGCTGAACGGCATGATAACAACTTCATTGATGATCGGCTTGGGAAGGGACGGATTAGCTGATTTTTGGCACCGTCATCTGCGGAAATTACAATTTATAATAAATTTAACGTCTTAATGCGATTTTGACATGTTTTTTATACCTAAAAAAAATCCCCAAACACTTTTTTTGGGGACATCCGCGGAAATTGCCTTGCAATATATTGAATTTTATTGTAAAAAATTACCCAGAGTCTGAAACGCTGACCCGACTTGAGGGGATTGCGACTTCCCCTCCTTCCCACAATAATGTCCCCCGCCATCCGTCTGAAACGCTGACCCGACTTGAGGGGATTGCGACCCTAACAGCACGACAAGTTCCGGTTTTAGTCTGTCGGTCTGAAACGCTGACCCGACTTGAGGGGATTGCGACTCTCCTGGCGTCTGTAATTTGCCTGCACGCGGGGCGTCTGAAACGCTGACCCGACTTGAGGGGATTGCGACCGATCGTCATCTCCAATCATGACAAACCACTCCATCCGTCTGAAACGCTGACCCGACTTGAGGGGATTGCGACTCCTTTCAGGTTGTGCGTCCATGCCTGCAAAAGTTGCGTCTGAAACGCTGACCCGACTTGAGGGGATTGCGACCGATCGTTCTGCCGGTGTAAGACTCACCTCCACTTTTCCGTCTGAAACGCTGACCCGACTTGAGGGGATTGCGACCCACGAACTTCTCCGTTCGCCGTCGTGTAAGGAAAAAGAGGCAGACAAAAATGACCCGATTCGAGGGGATTGCGGCCATTGCGTCAGTCCGTGGAATCGCCATCCGGTTTGCCCACTCTGCAACTGATTGGTCGTTCCAGAGTTTACCTATGGATTTGCCAATTTTTCCGATTTCGGAATTTTTGGCAAAATTGCTTACTGATTGGTGGGTCACCCCAGAGCTGCAAGGCTAAACGCCTTTGTCTCCCTGCTGGCTTTTGCTCTATTAAGAAAATGGTCTGAAAGGCTGACCCGATTAGAGGGGATTGAAAAGAAATCAAAGAAAAAGAAGGGGGAAACTCTCTTTTTTTTATTGCCAAAACCACAACATCTTGTCTTCCACTCTCTGTTAAACTCTGCATTTTGTTATTGTCAAACTTTCCCCACACGATTTGTAGGGTTTTCCCGACATACAAGCTTAAAATTTTATGGTATAGGCCATTGAAAATGTTAATTGATTGAGCTTTTTAGTTAATCTTGGTATTGAAAACCTTGACGGATGGCAATATTTTAAAAGCAAATTGCTGTGCCTGCTCATCTGATTCGATTTTTTTGACATGCTTCATCATCAAACGCCTATAATCAATGCAAAATGCTCTAACTGCGGGGTTTGAGGGTTGGGATTTAAAGGGGGGTAGAAGTGCGACATCCAGTTGTAAATAAAATTGCCAAACACTACAAAATTTTGTCTTCCCTTGAAGAATACTCTTGGATGTCGTGGTCTGAAAAGCGTTTACGATTCTCCATAGATAGAGCAAATAAATTTTTCGTTGGCGTTCTTTTAGATCAGGGCCAAAAGGCCGAGCGTGCCTGGGACGGTGGCGTCCATCTCGTAGATAACCATTTTTCTCACCCGCATGGGTTTTGGGCGGGGGTTGCTAATTCCTCTACAAGAGAAATAACTCGTATCTGTCAACGAGGTTATGATGGAACTTCATATGCACCAAATTATACTTTTAACAAGTTTCCTCTGTGGCTTAAATCAGCAGCACTAGAGATGCTTCGGGATTATAATGGAGATCCGAGAAATATATGGGCAGTATCTCCAGCCGATGTTTCTCTTATTTATGATCGTTTGAAGGAATTTAATGGACTTGGTGATGCGCTGGCAAAAATGGGGCAATTCATCCTCGTAAGAAATTACGGCGTCGCCGGTGGATCATCTAATCAGCACTTATTAGCGATAAAGCCTGATGAGTTAGTTAGGCGGGTTATGTTTAGATCAGGGGTATCGCCTTCAAACCGAATTAAGGATGTAATTGAAAGTACCGAAAAATTGCGCTTGAAATCACCAGCTGATTTTGATGCGGCATCATGGATTATTGGTAGGGAATTCTGTACCAAGTCATCTCCAAAATGTTTTGAATGCCCGATATCAAATGAATGTGATGGTGTAGGAATATCCTAAAACAAGGATAGATGGAAAATTTTCCATCTATCCAAGCTGCAATAAAGCAGACTATGAGATGAATGGTAAATGGACTTAGATCATGACTTGCAATAAGAAATCAAAATACCTGCCTGAGAGGCAATTTGCAGATCTCATCAAAAACGGACCTTTAGTTTCTATTGATTTAATAATTATAGATCAAAAAGATAGAGTGTTACTTCAGTACAGGCCAGAAAGACCCGCGAAAGGTTACTGGTTTGTACCGGGCGGCAGAATAAGGAAATATGAAGGTTTTGAAGAAGCAATAACAAGAATTGCTAAGGACGAAATTCAACGTACATTTGCAGACATCAAAATTGATCCAAATAAATGCCGACTTTTGAACGTTTACAAACATCACTATGAAAAAGACAACAAATATTCCGACAACACTTTATTTCCAGACATGAAGAACGTGGATACTCATTATGTTTCTATTGCGAAGGATCACAAAATTAATCAGGTTGGAGAAGATCGCTGTGGTGATGATGATAATCCTAAATGGAAATGGTGGTCTATTAATGAACTCATTTGTAGCGGGTCTGTCCACAAATATACAAAAGATTATTTTCTAACAAATTATCACATTCCGAATGATTCAGGTGTTTATGGAGCACTTATGTCCCACTATATTCACTACGATCGCCAGTTTTGGAGTCGCACACGGATTCTTCTGGCGGTCGAGGGTGCTGTACTGATCGGAGGCTATAAATTTCGATCCTGGCCGATTGGTCCAACGATAATGTTTCTTGGATTCTTTTTAGTTCTGGCTATTTGGGGTCTTATTTTTAGGGATATTAAAAACAGCCATGTTAACCAAGATATAATGGACAAATTAGGCAAAAAGATATTCAACTACTTTGGTACATCGTTGCCCATACGTCTACGAAGTGATCCACTGCATAAGTTGCTATCTGGGCATATCTTAATCCATTGTGCTGTTTTTATCATATTGATTATCAATATAGGACTTGGTTGGCTCTATTTAAGTAATAATGCCCCCTTCCCCCCGAGCACAGTCAATTCCATAGAAAAGCTTCAAGCTGATATAGAGAGCAAAAGGAACTGGATATTGAAGTCATTAAAATGAGTAAATCCATTCAGAAAATCACTGATCCTCATACACAAAAAGAAACGGAAATAAAGGCAAGGATGCATAACAAGGCTAATTCAGCCGACGCAAAAAGCAGCGCGGCTGATTAGCGCCGTTCGTTATGCAGTCTAAAAAAATTGAGGTATCATTGAAACATAATAGGAAAGAAACTCCAGTGTATATGGTTTGGGTCGAAGAACGTCCGACTATGAGCGGAAAAGGAAAGCAAGTTTTTTATGATGCAGTAGCCAAGGCTGCGCGGGAGGAAATCGAATCGCCTATTAAAACCAAAGACATAGAGATTGAAATCGCATATGCGACGGATTTTGACATAGGAAAACGAAAAGACGCAGACAATGTCAACAAACCAACATTAGATGCGCTCCAAGGAATCGCTTATTTGGATGATAGTCAAGTAAGGTCTGTTACATCAACAATTTTTGACAGGAATAGGGATTTGCAGATTGAAGGTCGGGTTGAGTTAATGGGGCGATTGTTTTATTCGGGCAAGCCTCATGTCCTTGTGATAAGGATTTTTAGTAATTCGCGCCTTGAAGAATTAGGCGGTGAGCAGGTATTACTGCAAAAACGATACCTCGAATGGCAGCGTTCCTTTGATCGGCTAATTGCTTCTCAGGGCGCAGAATAGAGCCAGAACTTAGGTCTTGACGAAAGTTTTCATATTATGAAAAAAAAGCGGTTAGAACCTCAAGATGAATATATTGATAACGAAATTGTCTTTGAATATATCCATTCGGACTATAGGGGTAAAATTGAGATTGTCGAATTATTGTTTGAACATGAAGAAATAGAAACTCCGGCAAATATTTATGAACATTTATTAAATGAAAAACACCCATTAGTCAGAAAGTGTATAGCTCAAAATATAAATGCGCCTTATGAGGATAAGGGACAGGTTGCAGATCAATTTCTAAATGATCCTGACCCCTCTATTCGTCTCGCTTTTCTTGAAAGCCCAACCTTTTTTTGGAGAATTAGGGATGAAATTTCTGATTGGCTAAACAACACAAGCCAAATTGAAAGATTGGCATTTATGCGGAATAAATGGTTAGATTCATCATTCATGAAGCCGACCTACCTTGATTATAACGATGATACAGTAAAAATTTCAAAGGATGAAAAGATCGAATTATTATCTGCTTTTCTCACTAATCCTAAATATTTTCAGGAGATAGAAGATAAGCTCTATCCAGACATGGAAGATTTTGATGAGGGTTATGCGCATTATCTATGGCATGAAATGGGTACTGATATTTCAAAATTTTGGGATTTGGCGGTTAGAAGCGGAGATAGCAAACTTTATGAATTAGCTTTGGAAAAAATAGACGCACGTGCAGAAACTAAAGCAGAATATTTTGAACAAATAAATAGACAATACGACAAACAAGAAGACATCCAGCATGAAAAAAAGCGGTTTATTTATTGTGGCGGGTGCAAATCATATTATTCCAAGGTTTTAGATATTATTCTTGAAGAAGAAGACCCTGTGGTTATGGGAGTAGCTTGTGAATATATTCCACTTTATTACACTAAAGTTAAAGAAATTATTAAAAAATATCAAAATACTGATGATCAATATTGGATTGGGCGTGCATTAGAAAATAATAAGCATATTCAAACCAGAGTCTTTGAAGATATTTATAAGGAACTCCCTGATTGTAGTTTTGCTAATCGTATTATTGAGCAAAGATACATGCAAAAGGGACTTAAAGACATTGATGCAATAGACAAAGATAGTGGTTTAGCGATTGACATAAATGATACCCCGACAGAAATATCAAAACTTCAGAAGCAAATAGGTTGGGTTAAAATTATGTTATTTGTAGTTATTGGTTTGTTGGTTTATACACTTTTATAAGCCGCATTGGGGCATAATCGGGTAGCCGGGGGTTTTTCTCCACCAGCCATTTCCCGCGGGATTGAGGATTCATTTAATTTGAGATTGTGGACGAATTAACCTGAAACTTAGCAAATATTTCGGAAACGTTATTAATGGCAGTAAGATCACGGGTGGCTTAGTTATCTGGAGGAGTTCGGATGAAAAAATGTCCCTATTGTGCAGAAATGATCCAAGATGAAGCAATATTGTGCCGATATTGTAATACTAATCTTGTAACCGGAACTCTAAGATCTGATTCTCTTGAACCTCAAAAGAGCAAACAAGACACACATTACTATAGCGAAGGCTTGGGGTGCCTCACCATACTCTGCGGTGGTCCCCAAAAACTGGACAATGTGATAAGCTCTGTTTCACAACCTGAA
>CAYTSY010000026.1:29869-30723 GCA_964440555.1 uncultured Desulfobacteraceae bacterium | reverse complement strand
GCTCGGATTCAGCCTCCGGCATGTCAAAGGGGATTCTTTTATTTTCGGCTATCGCGCAGACAAAAAACAGAATAAAGCCGATGGGCTGCAAAAAAATACCCCACTTGAAAAAATCTTCCTGAATGGCGCCTATTTCCGTAAGCTTAAGGGAACCGTATACCATGATAACGCCGATTATGCTAAGCCCCATCGCGACTTCATAGGAAAGCATCTGTGCCCCGGCCCGCATTCCTCCCAGAAAGCTCCAGTTATTATTTGAAGACCACCCGGCCAGCACTGCGCCATAGGTCGCCAGGGAAGCAAAGGCGAATACGAACAGGATGCCCACATCCAGATCGGCGATGACGAGATTTACTCTATGACCGAACAATTCATACTGCCCGCCGAAGGGAACCACCGAAAAAGTGACAATCGCGCATGTCAGGCTGATGAACGGGGCCAGGGTATGAAATAACTTGCTGGCGCCTTCAGGAACAAAATCTTCCTTTGTCAGGACTTTAATCGGATCGGCAATTATATGGAAAAGGCCTATGGCCCTGAATCCCAAGATTTCCGCCCGATTTGCGCCCACCCTGTCCTGCATCACGGCGCTCTGCTTTCTCTCCACGTACGTGAGGATCGGAGTAAGAAAAAGCATGTTTACTCCGAAAGCGAACACTATTTTGGCTATTGACTCAATCAGATCTGCAACCATATTTACCTATCGCATTCTCCGCCAATCATGTTAATAAGGTCGAAAGTAGGAACAATATCAGCTAAAAATCCCCCTTTCACCATCCTCGGCATCGCAGCGGTCAGGGGAAAGCTTGGAGGCCTTACCCTGCATTTATAGGGTTTTCCAGTCCCTGTACTCA
>CAYTSY010000026.1:19222-29859 GCA_964440555.1 uncultured Desulfobacteraceae bacterium | reverse complement strand
AAAACCCCAGCTCCCCATTGGCCGCTTCCACAGGGAGATATATCTCGCCAGGCGGGTGAATAATGCCGCCGGTAACGGTCTTGAAATGAAATATCAGGGATTCTATGTTATTGTAAATATCTTCCTTTGACTGCCATCTGTATCCGGGCATATTCACATTGATCGGGCCTTGTGGAATCATCTTCAAAGCCTGCTCCACTATTTTCATGCTTTGAATGATTTCCTCCATCCGGACCAGGTATCGATCGAAATTATCTCCATTTTCCCCGACCGGCACCTCAAAATCGATCTGATCGTATACCAGGTAGGGATGGGCCTTTCTTACGTCATAGGGCACCCCGCTGGCTCTTAGACAGGGGCCTGTAAACCCGTAAGCGATTGCTTCATCCGGGGGCATAACGCCGATATCTTTTACCCGGTCGATAAAAATTCTGTTCTTGGTCAGAAGCTTATTGACATCATCCCAGAATTTCCGGCAGTCTTTGAAGGCCGTTTTTGTTTTATCGCCGAATCCTTCGGGAATATCGTTTTTAAGCCCGCCGATTCGTATATAGTTGGTTGTAACGCGCGCTCCGCAAAAGCTTTCAATCAGATCCCATACCAGTTCCCTTGCTTCGACAAAATAGATGAAAGCCGTCAAGGCGCCCACTTCCATAGCACTTGCCGCAATATTGGTGAAATGGTCTGCTATGCGGGAAAGCTCGCAGGTGATAACCCGTATATATTTGCACCTTTCCGGCACGTCTATGCCCAGAAGTTTTTCCACAGCCAGGGCATAACCGACATTGTTGATCAACGGGGACACGTAATTCAACCGGTCCGTATACGGCATCACCTGTTCCCAGGTGCTGTTTTCACACATCTTCTCAAACCCGCGATGGAGGTACCCGATATCGACTTTAAGATCAACGATCTTTTCTCCATCAAGGGTTACGAGAAACTTCACCGTTCCATGGGTCACCGGGTGGGAAGGGCCCATGTTTAATACCATATATTCGGTATGCAGGTCTTTGTTTGATTCAGCCATAAATATAAACTGTTTAATTTGAATTATGAGATTTAATTTATCGGCCCGATCAGGGGCTGTCTTTTCCTTATCGGATAATCTTTCCTTAAGGGATGTCCCTCAAAGCCTTCATACATCAAAATTCTTCTCAGCTCCGGGTGTCCCTTGAAATGAATTCCGTATAAATCGTACGCTTCCCTTTCAAACCAGTCGGCGCTCACCCACAGGGAGACAATCGAATCAATGGCGCAATCGGATTCGGACACCCTGGCCTTTATTCGGATCCTTGTGTTATACCGCAACGAATACAGATGATAAACGACTTCAAACCGCGGGTCGTTGCCGATATAATCCACGGCGGTCAGATCCATCATAAAGTTATATAAAAGAGCCGGATCATCCCTTAAGAAGGAAAGCACCTTGAGGATATCCTCCTTTTTGACAATCGCTGTATCATCCTTGCGATAGGCGTGCGTCTCGAGAATGGAATCCGGAAATTTTTCGACCAGCTTATTTAATGTAATACTTTCTTCCATAAATAAGATTTATCCTCTTTTGCATCGTGCATTAAATTTTGCTTACCGGTGCTGCCCCTTTTGGCCAGTCAGACCATTTTTCCTTTGAAATTTTTTGCTGCAATTTTAACAGCCCGTCGATAACCATTTCAGGTCTCGGGGGACAGCCGGGAATATACACATCCACCGGGATGAGCGTATCAATGCCCTGCACGGTTGCATAATTATCGTAAAACCCGCCCGATACGGCGCATACCCCGAATGCCATGACCCATTTGGGTTCGGCCATCTGGTTGTAGACCTTAACCAGTATAGGGGCTTGCTTGTGGCTTATTGTCCCGACCACCAGAAGAAGATCCGCCTGCCTTGGGGTAAACCTGGGAAGCGCGGCGCCAAACCTGTCGAGATCGTATTTTGGCCCGCCCAGCGACATGAATTCCATGGCGCAGCATGCGGTGGCGAAGGGATAGAGAAAAAGCGAATATTTTCTCGCCCAGTCCACCACGGCTTCCAATTGTGTCACGACGACGCTGCCGCCCAACAACTTCTCCGTTTCCTCAGCCGCTTCGGGCACCCGTATGGGGCAGCGGGGTTGCATCTTATCGCCTATTCCCATTCCAATGCCCCCCTTTTCCATACATATATCAGGCCGACGGCCAGTACCGCCAAAAACAACATCATTTCGACAAACCCGAACATGCCCATTTCCTTAAATAGAACCGCCCATGGGTACAAGAAAACCGCTTCAATATCAAATATGACGAAAAACAGGGCAATTAAATAAAATTTGACGGAAAACCTTAATTTGGGCGATACAAGGGGCGTCTCGCCGCATTCAAAGGGCTGCATTTTTTCCGCGAATTTCTTTTTAGGCCCAATGAAAGTGGTGGCGACCAGTATCACGACAGACGTAGCCGCAGCCAGAAAGAGCATCATCAGTACAGGTATATATTCGCTCATGGGTTAACTCTTCTTTGTTATTTTAACCAGTGTCAAGGCGTCTTTTTTGCCGGTTAAACTATTTACGGGTGAATTTTCAAAGCCTTTGGGGATAAAAACCGTTTTGGGCGATACTTCACGGCTGATCCGGGCGCTCGCCCCAATGCTTGCCTGTTTCGATTCGATTGTTACGGCATCCCCGTCTTTTATGCCCAACGTTTCGGCATCCAGGGGATTTATATCAATATGGCATTGCCATGCGAGGGCATTGAGCGCCGCTGATTTCCGGGACAATGTTCCCAGGTGAAAGAAGTCGTTCCCGGTTAAAAGCGTAAATTGCCCCTCCTCTTTTTCTTTATCCGAAACCATCATTTCGGATTTCCGTAAATACTTATCCGATTGAAAGGCCGGTTCATTAAAATCGGCGGACCGGGAATATTCCGTCAGAAGGCCATTTTTTTCAAGGTCAAGGTAACACAATCCTTTATAAGAAGGGATTGTATCGGAAATTTCCTTAAAAATCTCTTCGGCATTCTGGTAATTAAAACCCCATTTCATCTTTGCGCCGATTTCGTTTATGATCTCCCAATCCGCCCTGGATTCTCCCTGCGGGTGAATTGCTTTATTGATTTTCTGCACCCTTCCTTCCATATTGGTAAATGTTCCATCTCTCTCGGCAAAACTTACGGAAGGAAAAACGACATTCGCCGCTTTCGCGGTTTGTGTCAGAAACATGTCCTGGACCACAACAAACTCGGTTTTTTCAAATGCCTTTTTAATGTCATGGCCGTTGCGGCAGTTAACGAGAGGATCCTCTCCCATGACATAGAACGCTTTTATTTTCCCGGCCAGTGCTTTGTCAATGATATTTTCACTGTCTCGCGAATAAATCACCATGTCGCTTTGCCCCTGGGAATTACAATACTCCCTGTAAAGAAGCACGGGGCTTTTCATCAGCCTGGCCAGATCGCTGAGCGCATGCAGGATATCTGCGCCAAAAGGATGCCTGGATATTTCAATGCCGCACAGGATGACCGGCGAGACGGCCTTGGCTAGTTGAAGAGCCGCTTTTTCAATCAGTTCTTTTTGTACGCCGCATGCTGAGGCCGCCTCCGCCAGGTTTACGTCCTTTACGGCCTGCAGCAGGGCTTTAAACCCGCCGGCACTCATAAATTCCGGGTCTTTTGCCCTGGCCTGGGCAAGAATTTTGATAATTCCGGATAAAAGCCCGATTTCCGAGCCATATCGATAAATTATTTTCTGGCCGGGATGAGGTCTAAACCTCACATCGCGGCTTGCGCAGGCAATAAGAGATGTGCCGGCATCCCGCATGGCTTTTCTGACAATATTCCCCATCACGGGGTTTTCTTTTGCGGGGTCAACGCCAAAAGCAAAAATGAGATCGGATTTGCCTATTGCGTCAGTTGAATTTATTACCCTGAGTCTGAAACCATCAAGGAGCGTATTCTCGAATGCGGAGTTTTCCAAATGTGCAATCGTGTCAATGTTTGAAGAACCGAGCGCGTGAGTAAAAAATTTATGCAGCAAATAATTGTCTTCATTCGGCAGTCTCTCGGATCCTATTCCTGCAATGGCTTGCGCACCCTGATGTTTAATTATTTCCTGAAACTTCCCGGCAACCAGGTTTATGGCTTCGCCCCATGACGCAGGGACAAACGTCCCCCCCTTTTTTATAAGAGGCGTTTTCAGTCTTTCATCGCTATAGATAAATTGATATCCAAATCTGCCTTTGGCGCAGAGATTGCCGTTGTTTATGCCTATGCTGTCGTCGGATGACACCCTGTAAACATTGCCTTTTTTTATATCCAGGAGCAAAGTGCAACCTGTTGCGCAGAAGGGACAGGTGGTTTTTATTTTATCGAAATCCCAGCTTCTCGCCTGCAACACCAGACCACTGCTCAGCGCACCTACGGGACATGCGGATATGCACTGACCGCAGAACTCACACGCAAGAGGCTTTCCATCAACCGTATCAATAAATGATTTATAGCCCTTGTCATTGATTTTAAATGCCGAGACCCCCTGCACTTCATGGCAAACTCTGACGCATCTTTCACAGAGTATGCAAAGATAAGGGTTGTATTTCACCAACCCCCAGTCATCTCTTTTTGTTCTGCTTACCGGCTCTGCTTTGAAATCCAGCGATGCAACATTCAATTCACAGGTTAAGTTCTGAAGCCTGCATTCGCCGCTTCTTTCACAGACAGGGCAATCCAGGGGATGGTTTTGCAACATGAGTTTTACCATCATCTGTCTGACGGCCGTAAGCTTTTCCGACTGGGTAACGACAACCATCCCTTCCCTTACAGGGAGCTGACAGGAGGCCATTGGGCTTTCCGCGCCCTCAACCTCTACAAGACAGATGCGGCATGAGCCGATGGGAGACAATTTTTTAAGGTAGCAAAGGGTCGGAATATAAATACCATTATCGCCGGCGGCTTCGAGAACTGTTTTCCCGGCAATGGTTTTTATCTTCTTCCCATCAATGGTTAAAGCGACCTGATCCATTCTATTGATTTGGTTCACTTGAAATATTTTTTTCCAGCGCGACCATTCCCATCTGGTAGCATCTCATACAGCGGGATGCTTCTTCCACAGCCTGCTGCAATGCGTACCCGGTTTCAACCTCGGCAAAGCTTGTTACCCTTTCATCGACTGAAATGACCGGCATGGCCACCCTTTCCCGACCCTGCCCGATCCCGACCTTTTCATTCTTATTATAAACGCCTATCTTTTTAAATACCTTATCCATCTTTTCAGAGACTGAAAGGGAAACGTCGCCGCCGTTAAGGTACTGGTCAATGCTTTGCGCCGCCCTTCTGGCATTTCCACAGGCATCAACGATGGTTAACGGGCCGTTGAAAACATCGCCTGCGGTAAAAATATACGGAACATTTGTCTGGAATGTTTCAGGGTCTGCGGCGATTGTTTTCCATCGGGTGATTTGAACGCCGTCCACACCGTTTAGTACCGATAGATCGCAGTCCTGGCCGATAGCCTGAATGATAATGTCTGCGGGAACAATGAATTCCGAGCCTTCGACGGCAACGGGTCTTCTCCTGCCGCTCGCATCAGGCTCGCCCAGCTCCATCTTCAGGCATTCAAGTCCCGTTACCTGGCCGTTTTCCGATATTATTTTTTTAGGGGCAGCCAAAAATATGTATTTTACGCCCTCTATTTCTGAATCATGCACTTCATGAGGATCTGCCGGCAGTTCCTTTTTTGTTCTCCGGTAAACGATGGTCACCTCTTTCGCCCCTTTTCTGATGGGCGTTCTGCAGCAATCCATGGCAACATTTCCACCGCCGACGACAATCACTCTTTTGTCCTTCACATCATAGCAATTTGTGACGACGCAATCCTTTAAGTAGTCGATCCCCTTAAAGAAACCGTTTAACCCGTCGTCCTCTCCTTCAGCGCCTATCTTTTTGGAAAGATGAGCGCCCGTGGTGATTAAGACCGCCTTATACCCTTCATCCATCAATTTTGGGATTGTGATGCCGGAACCAATTGGGGTGTTGTATTTTATCTCCGCTCCCATTTTCTCAACAAAATTGGTTTCTCTTTGAAGTATCTCTTTGGGCACCCTGTATTCCGGTATTCCGACGCCGACCATGCCTCCCGGAACCGGCAGGGATTCAAAAATTGTCACTTTGTATCCCTTAAGCGCCAAATAATAAGCGGCAGACAACCCGGCCGGGCCGGCGCCGATTATGGCCACCTTATCTCCCTTAATAAACCGGTTTGCATTTTCGGGTTTGAGTACGGAATGCAAATCCTCATAGTCCCAGGCAAACCGCTTAAGTTTACAAATCGAAACAGGTTCGTCGATATTGGCTCTGCGGCAGCTATTTTCACAGGGGTGAAAACATGCCCGGCCTAATGAGGCCGCCATGGGGCTGGCTTCCCGTATGGCTTTTAATGACTCCAGCATCCTGTTTTCTTTTATTAATTCAACATACGTGGGAATGTTCATGCCGGCAGGGCAGGCAGCGTAACAGGGCGCTGTCCATTTCGCCTCATATCTCAGGCTTGTCTGTGCAGGATTTTTGTCGGCAATTAATTCCTCGAATTCGTCTTTGAAATAGTGAAGCGCATGCAGGATTGGAACAGGTCCGGTCTTTCCGATATAGCATTTGGATGTGTCGGATATGTATCGGCCAAGCGTTTCAAGCTGCAAAATATCATCTTTTTGACCCTGTCCGCCGGTTATTTTTTTCAGAATGTTTTCCATGACCGCAGTTCCGATCCGGCATGGAAAGCATTTCCCGCACGATTCTTTCTGTACTTCCTGGATATACCGGGAACACATATCGGCAATCCCGACAGGGCGTTTGACCAAAACAATGCCGGCCCAGCCCATAAAAGCGCTTATATTGTTTTCCTTATCAAACGCCGGAGGCAGCGTAACGGATGTCGCATCCTGCCACTTTTCGGGGTCAAGCCCTCTATTATCAATAATTTCATCATTCCATGAAGAAAATAACAGTTTCATAAGTTTTCCCGGCAACTGATGGTTTTCTATTAGGTACAGCCAAAATAAATATTTACATGTTATCGGCCCGGGCCGGCGGCATACCCATGACAATTTATGGATAAAGAACTTTCAGATTTCCAAACTGCCTGATTATTTCAAGGTATATTTAATTGCAACATTTTTTTTGTCACGTTGCAATTTTTTTTAAAAAGCACTTTAAATAGGCATATCCGTTTGACTTTATTGTTAAAGCGTCCATCCGAAACGTGTGGATTTTAACTCATGGCCAAGGCTTCCACAGGGAAAGGCCGAACCGGTTGACCCTGTTGCACCCGGGCAAACAAGTTCGGATAAAACAATGCATTTTTTGCCGTTGACATGCTTGGCTGACCGGGGTAAATGCTTCACAATAAAACCGATTCAACAACAAATTACAGCCGTCATATGAACCCTGAAATAAATTTGGATACACGGTTTTTGACATCGAAAATCATTGAAGCCGAGGAAAGACACGATGAGCGAAACAAAAATGATCACGATCAATGGAAGCAGATTCAGTTTTAAGACAGGAGAAACCATTCTTGACGTAGCGAGACAAAACCATGTCGATATACCGACTCTGTGCTTTCTTAAAAAGGCCGTGCCGACAGGCGCGTGTCGAATATGTGTGGTAGAGATTGACGGCTCGGACAATCTTGTTGCCTCGTGCTCCGAATATGCTTCTGAAAACATGGTTGTTCATACGGAATCGCCCAAGGTCGTTGCGTCACGCCGGCTGACCCTTGAGCTCATGATGTCTTCGGGCAATCACAATTGCGCTGTTTGCGCTTCCGGCGGAAAGGACTGGGCTTCGTTCCAGCTTGAGGTTCAAAAATCGGACAAAAGTGATGAATTGTGCCCGGCATGGGGCGACTGCACACTTCAGGAGCTCGCATACCGTTACCAGGTGACGGGGAACCGGTTTCTGCCGGCCTGCCGGAATTATCCTCTGGAGGATGCGAATCCTTTTATCGTCCGTGACTTTTCCCGGTGCATCCTTTGCGGAAGATGCGTCCAGGCATGCAATGACGTTCAGGTCAATGAGGCCATTTACTTCGGCTACAAGGGCGCAAAAACAAAAATTGTTGCAGGAGACGACAAATATCTTAAGGACTCGGATTGCGTGTTTTGCGGTGAGTGCATCCAGGCATGCCCGGTTGCGGCCCTAACGGAGAAAGACGCCCGATATAAATGGCGGCCCCGGGAAACAACGCCTGTTCGGACGACATGCAGCTATTGCGGGGTCGGGTGCCAGCTTGATCTTCACGTAAAAGAAAACAAGGTGGTTAAAATCACCGGCGCGGAACAATCGCCGCCCAACTTCGGGAGTCTTTGCGTAAAAGGAAGGTTTGGGTTTGATTTCATCCATTCTCCGGAGAGACTTACCACGCCGTTAATCAAGGAAAACGGCAGTTTCAGGGAAGCCGGCTGGGATGAGGCCCTTGATCTGATCGCAAAAAAACTCGCCTCGATCAAAAACGAATTCGGTTCGGACAGCATCGGCGTTTTGACTTCCGCAAGAATGACAAACGAAGACAATTACGTCATGCAGAAATTTGCGCGGGCTGTATTGAAGACAAACAACATTGATCATTGTGCGCGCCTCTGACATTCTTCCACTGTGGCCGGTCTGGCCGCAGCGTTTGGCAGTGGCGCCATGACCAATACGATCGGAGATGTTGAGGATGCCGACGTTATCCTGGTTACCGGCTCCAATACCACCGAGAACCATCCGGTCCTGTCAGCTTTTGTAAAAAGGGCTGCGAAGTTCAAAGGCGCCAAACTCATTATCGTAGATCCCAGACGGATTAAACTGACAAAGTACGCCACTAAATGGCTCAGGCCCAATTTAGGCGCCGATGTCGCGTGGATCAACGGATTGATGCATGTGATTATTGAAGAAGACCTTTATGATCATCAGTTTGTGGAAAACAGAACCACCGGGTTTGATGAACTCAAGGAGGCGGTTAAGCCATATACCCCGGCCCATGTGGAAGAAATCACCGGAATAGCATCCCGGGATCTTGTGGATGCGGCAAGAATCTATGCCAAAGCGCCTGCCGCCGCCGTTCTTTACTGCATGGGTATTACGCAGCACGCAACAGGAACCGATAATGTAAAATCCCTGGCGAATCTGGCCATGCTCTGCGGCAATATCGGCATTAAAGGCGCAGGCGTAAATCCGTTGCGGGGTCAAAATAATGTTCAGGGCGCCTGCGATATGGGCGGGCTGCCGAATGTTTTTTCAGGCTACCAGGCGATAACCGACGATAATGCCCGAAGCCGCATGGAAAGCAGTTGGGGGGTTAAGGACCTTTCGGCCAGGCCGGGCCTTACCGCGACCGAAATGATCCCTCAGGTTCTTGACGGCAAAATCAAGGCGCTCTACATCGCCGGAGAAAACCCGCTGCTGTCCGATCCCGACCTCAACCACGCGAGGAAGAGCTTTTCAGCTATCGACTTCCTGGTTGTCCAGGATATCTTCCTTACCGAAACGGCCCAATACGCCCATGTGGTTCTCCCCTCCACCTGCTTTGCGGAAAAGGACGGCACATTTGCAAATACCGAGCGGCGGGTCCAGCGCGTAAGAAAAGCCGTGGATGCGCCGGGACAGGCAAGGGGAGACTGGGAAATTATCTGCGATCTGGCCGGGTGCATGGGCTATGCCATGTCATACCCGGACAGCAGCGCGGTTATGGAAGAAATATCTGCCGTCACCCCTTCCTACGGCGGAATTGATTACAGCCGGATTGAGCGGGAAGGACTGCACTGGCCATGTCCGCACAAGGAGCATCCCGGAACCCCGATTCTGCATACGGAAACCTTTACCCGGGGCAAGGGCGTCTTTCATGCCATCGCATATAAGCCGCCGGTGGAGATGCCGGACAAGGATTACCCGCTTAAGCTCACAACGGGCCGCCTTCTCTACCAGTACCATACCGGCACCATGACCCGAAAAACAGAAGGCTTAAACGAAAGGTCGCCGGAGTGTTTCGTAGAAATTTCAAAAAAGGATGCGGATCAGCTCGGGCTTTTACATGACAGCCTGGTCAAGATCGAATCACGAAGGGGCCATATCGTGGCGAAGCTGAAAATATCTGAAATGGCTGTGGAAGGAACGGTCTTTATTCCTTTTCATTTTTCAGAATCTCCTGCCAATCTATTAACCCTTGGTGCGCTTGATCCGGTATCCAAAATTCCTGAATTTAAAGTGTGTGCGGTAAAATTGACGCCGTCGTAAAAAGTCTGATTATCACCACGAAGGACACGAAGAGCACGAAAGAGCATAAAAATATCTAATAATTTCAACTTCGTGCTCTTCGTGGTTTATTAAAATTCAGTAAAAATCCGGAGGCAGTATGACGCAAAAAATCGTATGCACGGACAAAGCGCCGGGAGCGATCGGACCGTATTCGCAGGCAATCGTTTCCGGCCCCATGCTGTTTGTCAGCGGCCAGTTGGGGCTGGATCCGAAAACCGGTGAATTGACAGGACCGGATGTGGACGCTCAGGCGCGCCAGGCATTAAAAAACCTTCATGAGGTTGTCATTGCCGGAGGCTTTGAACTGTCCGACATCGTTGCCGTGGATGTTTTTATGACGCAGTTGGCGTTTTTCCAGACATTTAACCAGCTCTATTC
>CAYTSY010000026.1:0-19212 GCA_964440555.1 uncultured Desulfobacteraceae bacterium | reverse complement strand
TTTATTCGGAGTTTTTTTCCGGACACCGGCCGGCCCGGGCCGTGATCGAAGTCAGCGCCCTGCCCAAAGGCGCAGCCATCGAGATCAAGTGCATCGCGATGAAAGTTGAAAATTGAAAGTTGAAAAAGACAAACAAAAAACCATCAACTGCCAACAGGCACCCGGGTTACGGGAATTTTACAAAAGGGCTTGCGTAAAGAGGATCTGCGGCATTTTGGGCGGTGAATAAAAATTCAATGGTTGCGATCAGGGAGCCAAAGGGCACGTTTAAGTTTTGCTGATCTGATCCCACAGGCCATACCGGCGCTTTCCCGTAACCGTTAAACTCCGGGGCATAGGGGAAAAACCCGCTGGGCTGCTGCATGGAAATCATGCCCGAAAGCAGTTGGCCGCAGGCCTGCCCCTGATTAAACCCGTAACGATAGGTCAACGCCATCCGGGCCATGAACTCCAGCCACATATGGCGAGCCGCGCTTCCGTCGGGGGATATTTTTTTTGAAAAGCTCAGGGGGATAAGAACGTTTTTGCCGCCGATACGCGTAAACCCGGAATCGTGATGCCGGTGCGTTTTTTCCACCCATGCCAGAATTTGATTTTTGCCTGCATAGTCTTTTTCAAGAACTGCGCAAAGCGCTGGGGTTCGATCCGCTTTATGGGTTGCCGTAACATACACATATAACGCCTGAAGCATGACGCATTGGCCCTCAACGCCTTCCCGGTCCGGCATTTCCCAAATGGCGGTTCCGTTATCTGAAATGCCGAAGGGATATAATTCCCCGCGCAGGCTTGCGATTGCCGCCAGGATGTTTTCCGCCGCTTTCAAGAATTGCAGGGCTTTTGCTTTTTCACCGGCGTTCGTAAAATACGCATACAGATCCATATAAAACAGGGCGGCCCGGGCGTTTTCTTCGGGACTGGCGCTGCCTGCCCGGTTTCCGGTCGCCTGCCTGATCACGTAATGCGACGCCACCTTTATTTTATTGATGTCCTTTAACAGCCAATCCGCTGTTTTCAGTGCTGCGGACAGTGTTTTTTGACCTGTCGGGGTCTGAGGCCCCAGAGCCCTCCCCCAGTTTAAAAGTCCTCTGGCCAGGACAACCGCAGGCCCTGCGTAGAATCCGTCTTCGGCGATTCCCCGGTCGTCATAGCTTCTGGCCCACATGCCGTTTTTATCCTGCAATTCCATCACTGCGTCAACCACGGGAGAAATCTGTTTCTCCCACTTTCCGGGGTCCTGGCCGGCATATGCCAGGAGCGCGCCGGCATCAAAGGTATAGCTTCTGTCGGGATAAAGCAAAATATGGTTGTACCCTTTGACGGGAATATAGGATCGGGGCAGACCTGAACCGTTTAATCCGGCGCCAAGATGTTCCTTTACGGCATGGACGGCTTTGTCTGCCGGGCTGAGAGATGCGGCGGCAGCTCCGGTAACTGATGCGCCGACCCAAACGAAGAGGATCGCCAGAAAAGAAAAGGAGAGCCGCAGTTGATGCAAAATATTTTTTACCATGACCAAACTCTAATACTTAATACTTTTTTATCTTTCGGATCTGTTTTTATCTGTTATCGTGCATTAAACCTTTTCCCCTGTCAAAAAAATAATGCTGCAAAATCTTTTTGTAAGCGAATTCATTCTTTGGCTGTTAATCATGTTGACGGCTTTTCCCGTCCAAATTAAGCCCCGAATTCTTCCCCACTGATACCCTCTGAAACGGCAAGTTGGCCAAAAAATCAATAAAATTCAATTCGTCTTGCTTTTTAGCTGTTACATGGTAATAAAAATGATCGGATTTATTTTCAACCACCCGCAAAGGGGTGAACAGAATTTTTTTCCGGCTGGCCCATTTTAATCAGATTGCATGATTTTTCGGAGCAAATGGAGAACTTAACCTACGAAAAATCCTTAAGCGAGCAACGTTTACGGCTGTATAACTGGCTGCGCAGTTGCCTTATGGGGCCTCCTGAAAATGGCGGGCATGACCTCTCCGGCTTTAAGCCGTTGGAGCGGTATCATATCGGCATCCTGTTTCCCATCGTGAAGGGCATATCCGGGACAGACCCTGCATTGGAAGCCGACGATGAAGCGATAGATGATGCTTCGGAAGAAGAAAGCGAAGATGCTGAAAATGGAATAACCGCTCAACCGGTTGCGAAAAAGTGCCGGTATACCCCACCCTCATCCGTGGGGTTTTCCTTTTTTATCCGTGGCAACGATGTCCGTCTTCAAGTTGTGCCTCAGGCGGTCAGATATGAATTACGCAATGAACACAGATATAAAAAATGGCCCCGCGTGACTTTTTCTGAAAACAGCAAGCCTTTATCTGATTTTTCCCCTCCGGCTGAAAGATTAATCCATTCAGAAAGAAAACCGGTTTTTGATGGTCGTGCGGAAGTGCTTGTGCTTTGGCGCCCCATTGCCGACGGATGGCTGGCAACCGTATCATTGAGCAACCGCCAGGAACTTCCTGAGGTTTGCGATCAGGGTAGTTATGTTGATTGCCGAAACAAATTGTCTTTTTTTGAGGTTCAACTGGACTGCATTATCGAGTCGGGGGAGGTCGGCGACTATCCGAGGGTTGATACGCGCCTCTTGAACGAGGAAGACCAGGAGCTTGAACTCCAGTACAGGCACAAGCGAATTTTTGCCATCGGCCATGGCGCGGCTGTGGACTGGGAAGAAAAAGGCGGGCGGGTGTGTAAAATATGGACCGAATTTTTGCCGAAGGTTGAAGTCCCCCAGGTTTCAGTGGATGCAGCCGAATCTGATTCAGAGGTGTTGTCGCTTCAATATCTCAGCCGATTTACGATGGATGACAAAAAAATCGGCGCTGAATTGGAGCAATTCGTCAGCGCGTATGAAATTTGGGTTGATGCCCAGCGTGCCTTGGCTGAAAGCCTGCCGGTAAATGATCAAGTCATTGCCCGGCGAATCATTTCCCGGATGACAACCGCTGCATCCCGCATGCATCATGGGATCAATTTGCTGCATGGGGACGCTAACGCGGCTAACGCTTTTGCTTTGGCCAACGCAGCCATGTTCCGGCAAATGAGGCAATATGATCTTGCATCGGGCAAAAGTGAAAAGCCCTATCGATGGCGGCCGTTTCAGTTGGGTTTTTTGCTTCTGGTTTTAGAATCGGTGGTTAACGAGGACAGTGACTTTCGCGACACACTGGACCTGATCTGGTTTCCCACCGGCGGCGGTAAAACTGAAGCCTATTTCGGATTGATTGCATTCCTGATTTTCTGGCGGCGGCTGAAGTATCCGGTCTCAGGAGGCGGAACAACGGTTTTGATGCGTTATACCTTACGACTGCTGACCCGGCAGCAATTTCAGCGGGCTTCCCGCCTGATCTGCGCTATGGAATTGATGCGGCGGGACCGTCCTGAATTGGGTGTGGAGCCGATTTCTCTCGGCATGTGGGTCGGGGATGCCGCCAGTCCAAACAACTATGATGTTGCGCAAAAACTCATTGCAAAGGCCATGGATGATAAAGACGCCTCGCTTCAGAAGCTGATTCTGGATGCCTGCCCGTGGTGCCGTCATCCTTTCCGGCCGCCCGATAACTTCCTGTCTTCTCCAAAGCGATTTCAGTTTCGATGCATCAACCCGGACTGTGATTTTGGGAAGCAGGACAATGCATCGGTTTTGCCCTGCAACGTGGTTGATGAAGCGCTTTACGAAGCGCCTCCATCTCTGCTGATCGCAACCATCGACAAATTCGCACGTCTGGCATGGGAAGAACGGGCCGGGTCGTTTTTCGGCCTAAACGGCAACCGGCCCCCGGAACTGGTGATCCAGGATGAACTCCATCTGATTGCCGGCGCACTGGGTTCCATTGCGGGGCTCTATGAAGCGGGCATGGATGTCATTCTCCAATATCGCGGCGTGTTTCCGAAATATATTGCGTCAACAGCCACCATTCGCATGGCAAAACAACAGGTGCGTCGTCTTTATGGTCGCCCAGTGGCCATATTCCCTCCACCGGGCCTGTCCTGTGATGACTCCTTTTTTGCCAGGACTGTCCCGATTGAGGAAAAGCCCGGTCGGCTTTATGTGGGCTACCTTGCACAGGACAAGAGCCGCCATCGCTCATTGGCGCCGCTGGCGGCAGTTCTGATAACCGCCCCTGAGCATTTGTTCAAAGAACAGAAAGACAAGAATATTCTACTGGATGCCTGGTGGACAATGATTGTTTTTCATGGAAGCCTGAGGGGGATCGGCATCAGCCACAACGCCCTGGACATTGATGTCCCCAACTTTTTTCAATTTTATCTCGATAAAGAGGCACTTAAGCAACGTGTCCGCCACAAGAAGTTTCTCAACAGGATAACCCAGTTCACCAGCATCTCCAGCCCTGAAGAAAATGCCGCGACGTTTGCGCGTCTGGAAAAATCATGCGATGAGCCGGAATGCATCGATGTGGTGCTGGCAACCAATATGATCTCCGTAGGCTTAGACGTTTCAAGGCTCGCGCTCATGGTGGTCAACGGCCAGCCCCTGACTACCGCGGAGTATATCCAGGCCGGCAGCCGGGTAGGCCGGGGAGAGGTGCCTGGCATCGTGATCGCCAATTACTACCGGGATCAGGCGAGGAGCCTTTCGCATTATGAAAGTTTTCGGCCTTACCACGAGTCTTTTTACCGCTTTGTCGAACCGACAAGTCTGACTCCCTATACTTACCAGGCTCGCACCCGGGCCATACATGCGGCGCTTGTGATGGCGGTCCGGTACTGCTGCTCCGGTCTGACGGAAAATCAAACCGCTGGAGATTTTGACCCGACTTCACCCGACGTCAAAAAGGTGCTGGAATTGCTGACCTTGCGCTTCCGGCGCGCCAACCCCGAACAAATCGCTGACGTCATAAGCCATTTACAGTTTTTGGTGGAGCAATGGAAGAGCGAGGCTCTGCGATGCCGAGATGAAAAGCGCCGCCTCGACTATCAAGCGCCGGACAATAACAACGCAACAGACCGGCTTCTTTACAACCATGACGATCGTATAAAAGGGTTATGGGCCACCCTTCAATCCATGCGCAACGCAGAAAATACGGGCCTTCTGAAATTGCCATGAATAAACTGATTCCGATTCGCCTATCTCACATCATAGGCTATTGCTCGGTGGGTGCCATTGTCCGGAGTCCTGATGTGCTGATGGCTGTTAAGGACACAGCGAATTGGACAGACCGCTCCGGCAAGGTGGCCGGCCGTCTGTTGCTTTATGTCGAACGCGTGCGGGCCGCACTGGGAATAGAAGAAGAACTGCGCGAACCACCGGTCGCAAAAGAAGGAGTTAACCGAAAAGTGGAAGGCATTTGCATTCCCGCCATCATATTTCCGGCTTGGACCGTTTGCCCCTTTTGCGGTCTGTTGCACTACCTTCCCGCATTGAAAAACAAGGATAGGGACCCAAGATGCCAGGAGCCAGATCCCGAAAAGTGCCCAAACCATCCCCGCCTGAAGCAGGTATCGGAGGTCTTGGTTCATGAAGAAGGATACATGGATGATGTTCCATGGCCTTATCTGGCTCATTCAGATTTCAAGTCCCCAAACCAATTGCAGTGCCATGACAGACAGCAGCTCCATTTGGAAAGGATACCGGATGGGTCAAAGACATGGCTTTCCTGCGGGTGTTGCAAAGCCAGAGTGCAATTGGACGGTTCCCGGTGCCACCAAATCAAATTCATGCACCGGCAGCCATGGCTCAAAGAGTCCGTCCCCCTGGAAAAAGTTCCCCATTTAATGAAGCTGAACGATATCCGGATACATATGCCCATCTGCGAAAGCGCCATCATCATTCCCCCCGAATCCCGCATCAGGAAGGGGACGATTGTGGATCGGCTTTATAACAGCTCGACAAAACGCCGCCGAATCGAGAGCTGCAAACCCTACTCCCTGGGATGGAGAAGCACATTCCGAGGGATGGCCGTCGAATTCCGGTGTTCCGTTGAGGAAGTTGAAGCTGCCTGGAAACAGATTCAGGACGGTTACCCATTGTATGGTCAACTGTTCAAAACTACGCCGGGACAGCTTCTCGAAGATGAATACAGCGCTCTCATCGAAGATATCCCTGATATGAGCGATGATGAAGATTTCGTTACCCGTCACCATACAGCCGGATGGAAGCAATTGGCTATATCTTTTAATCCGGAAAGTCTGGAAAGCAAACTTCTCTTTGCTGTAGACCGATTGATCGCAGTAACACGCTTAAAAGAAATTTTGGTTTATCAAGGCTTTAAACGCGTTGATTTTGAAAATGGGATAACCGTCCGACCTGACATTTCCGGTAAAAGTGGCTGGCTGCCTGCTGTCGAGTTATTTGGAGAAGGTATTTTTATTACGCTGAATCCTGCCATGCTGGAGACTTGGGAAAACTTGCCTGATATTGCTGGCCGGGCTCTGGAGGTTCAGAAACGCTACCAGGCCGCTTTCGTTCGTTTTGATGTCGAAATACCCAAAGTGTCGCCCCGTTTTCTGCTGCTCCATACTCTCGCTCACCTGTTGATCCGCCAACTGGAATGCGATTGCGGTTATCCCGCGGCCTCCCTGAAAGAGCGCATTTATTGCAAAGAAGCCGATCCCTTCATGGCCGGTATCCTGATCTATGTGGCGGTTCCCGATGTTGCCGGGTCCCTGGGCGGAATCGCGGAGATTGCCGAACCCCGGAGTTTTCTGAAACTGGCATCCGCCGCATTTGCCCGGGCGCAGTGGTGCTCTCTTGATCCTGTCTGTTCCGAGCATGAAGGCCAGGGGATGCATTTGCTCAACCGGGCCGCCTGCCATGCCTGTGCGCTGGTTCCGGAGCCAAGCTGCAACTACCAGAATATGCTGTTGGATCGTGTTTTTATAAAAGGGAACGCCTCAACTGGAATTCCCTCTTTTCTGGATTTCGCACACCAAGTTGAAAGGCATGGGGATGGCCAAAAGGAAATTTGAACTTCCCGGAATTCACGAACTCAGCAAAGAGCAGGAACAGGCCATCCGACTGCCGATGGCAGGATGCCATCTGATCGTCGGCGGGCCGGGAACGGGAAAGACGGTAGTGACGCTGCTGAGATTGAGACGGCATCTGGCGCAGCCGGAAAAGCCTGAAAGCGTATTCCTGGTTTACAACCGGCTGCTTCTTGAAGCGGCCCGGCAGCTTTTTGGCGACCAAATGAACAGCGCAACCTGGACGAGCTGGTTCATGCAGATGTATTTCAAAACCGTTCAGCAGCGCATTCCCACAGTTGAATCAGATTACGACTACAAACCCATTGATTGGCAGGCAGTCCTCGTCTCCATCATTGAAATGGACATTTCCCATCCAACCCCGAAGCCCTTTATTTTTATCGATGAAGGCCAGGATATGCCGCCCCAGTTCTATGAAGCCCTGATCCGGTTTGGTTTTGAAAACTTTTACGTGGTTGCGGATCAAAACCAGGCCATTACATCTGAAAATTCTTCACGGCAGCAGCTTCAAAACACTCTTGCCATCGATTCCGATCAGGTCGTCGAGCTGACGCAAAATTACCGTAATGCCTTTCCTGTGGCCCGACTGGCCGCTGAGTTTTACCCGGATGATCCCGCAACCGTTCCGCTGAAGCTCCCGCCGCGGAAGACTTCCTCCCAGGCGCCGTTTCTCATCGAATACGGTCCAGGAAGCCGGTTGAGCCTTCAATCGGTTATGGATCGGGTTTTAAAGCTTGCGGATCGTGATCCTCGAAAACTCATCGGCATTATCGCGCCTACAAATCAGGTCCGGAATCACTACGTAGATGCGCTGCGGCAGGCGGCAAATTCAAATTCAATTAATCTGGACAATGGTGTTCCGCGTATTGTCACTTATGCTTCAGGCGAAAACACCAATCTTAAATTCGATGAAGGCGGCATTTTCGTCATCAACGCCAAGAGCTGCAAAGGGCTTGAATTTGATACGGTTTTTATTGCGGATATTCATGCTTTTCACTGCCAGCCGGCCATCAGGGACGAACAAAAGCGACTATTTTATGTGATGATTGCCCGGGCCAGGGAGCGTGTGTTTCTGTTAAAAGAGGAGGGGAAGAACTGCCCTGTGGACTGCATTCTTCCAAAGGACACGGAAGTTTTAAAATATTGGAGATAAATCCCATGACGACAGATGAGAAAAATCAAGGCAGCGATTTGTTATTTGATCATCCTGCCCCGAAACCAAAAAATATATGGTATTTTGCCACAAACCAGCTCAACCTCATGTACATGCTTGCCGCCGGGCTGATCATGCCGCCCAAGGCGTTTGGAAAAAAATATTATGAAGATTGTCTGAACTTTATTCCGGGATGGATACCGTTTTTTGCCGGCGCCGTACCCAAAAAACTTGTTGAAATGGGGTTGAAGGAAACCCAGGTTCTCAGACCGGTTGTTGTTGCAATGAACCTGTCTCTCCTCAAAGGATCGGCCAGAGGGATTTCCACAAACGGCAAAATCCGGGATATTCTTCTTCCGGATGAACTGACGGATGCTCATGACGTCATTTGTATTCCCGCGCCACTGCCCACGGCATTTATTGAGTCTATTTCTTTTTTATCCAGGGAGGATAAAACAAGCTGTGAAAAGGACGCCAGGGAATATGGCAATGTGCCTCTGGATACGTTCAAACGGGGTATTGATAAGCGGCTTTCCGGCAAGCCGGGTTTTATCGGAGGGTGGAATCAGCAGAAGCATTTTTCGGACCATTCAAATGTTTCGATGGACACTTTTCTTGCTGTGGGCGGCATAACCGCCATGCTTCTGAATTTCGGCAACATGAGCAATCTGGCGACCCTTGCATGCCAAACCGCGTTTGACGGCCCGTCGGTTGCCAATACTTCCCTATGGGAAGACTCTGTTATTCAAGGACTGGAAGAATGGATCAGCACCGGGGCCGCGCAGACGTCCGGCAACGGGCTGAACAGCCTTTACTGGGAGGTTTTAAATCAAATCATATTGGCAGGAATGGACCCGGATACCCATGCCGCATACGAGGACGAAATTCTAAATCTTTTAAGCCGCCGCAAAGATGCATCCGACCTTGAGTCCCGGGAAATGCTTTCGAACCTGGTAACCGATTTAAGTGCACTGATTCAGTTTGGAGAAAAAAACGCAACAGAGCTTTTCACATCCCATACCGGGGAATTTGAGCGGGCTTTGATTCTTTTTTTTCTTCGGGACCGATGCGCTGATCTTATTGAATTCAATCATCCCCTTCTCACGGAACGGGACTACCTTGCCGCAGCCCTTTTGTTTTCCGCCCGGGAAAAATGGATCGGACTGCCTTTGAGCCTTCGCGATCAGCCTGGGCTTGACCACGCTGTTTCTTTCCGGATGGCCGCCATGGCCCATCGTCTATTAAAAACAGGGATCGATTTGGGGCCTTTGCCGCCCAGATGCAAGCCCCTGCGGGAGCTTCTTTTGCCAGAAGGCGCTAAAGGGTGGAATAGAAATCAGGCTGATGCAGCACTGAGTCTGGCGCGTGATATGAACTGGGACTGCATCAGCACCCGTATTCGTTTAGGAAAAGGAGAATATGCCCTCACGGTCGAAAGCGGCGGGATCACAATTGTACTGCCCGGTGAAGTCCGGGCAGTTGAAACCGATGTTGATATTGCGAAATTCTTTGCGTTAATGGCTGAAAAGCGGGTGATCGAAATTAAAAGTGAAAGTAAAGCCCGCAAAATTCTGATTTAAGGAATTGTATTTGCCCGATGAGGATGATTCCGACAACTCCCCATGGAACCCACAGCCAGGCTGAAAAGCGGGTGTTCGACCTGTTGCGCGCTGCATTTGAGCAAACAGAAGACGACTTTGTTGCTTACCATTCGATCAATTTGAACCGGCACGCCTATAAACGGTTCAGCGAGATCGATTTTCTGATTTGCGGGATTGACGGCATTTATGTTCTGGAGGTCAAAGGAGGGAGAATCGGCTGTCAAAAAGGAATCTGGTCCTATACCAACCGCTATGGAGAATCCAACCCATCGGTTGAAGGCCCTTTCAGGCAGGCGGAATCAGCGCTTTACGCCCTTTTGTCCAATCTGCGGGAAAACCTTTCACCGGAATTGCCGGACCGGTTTCATATAGGCTATGCGGTAATTTTTCCGGATTGCATCTGGCATGCCGCCGGCGCCGAGTGGGATCGGCGTATTCTGGCTGATGCCCGTGATTTGCGCAACTTCGAGCAGTGGCTGACCCAAATGATCTGCTACTGGCAACAAAAGGATGCATGTTCCCGAAAACCCGATTCCGGAGATCTCAAGGCCCTGAAAAATTATTTGCGCCCGGAATTTGAAACCGTAGCGCCCCTGCATGTTCAGACCCGGCGGGTTGCTGAGCAGATTGCGAGACTCACCGAAGACCAAATGGCACTGCTTGACATTGTTGATGCCAACCCCCGGGTGATGTGCCCGGGAGGGGCCGGTACGGGGAAAACCTTTCTGGCCATGGAACTCGCCAGACGGTGGACGGCGAATGGGGATAAGACAGCCCTTGTTTGTCACTCCCCATGGTTGAAGCGTTTCCTGGAATCCCGGATAGAAATTCCCGGTCTGACCGTAGCCCTCGCTTCAGGCATTTCCACAGCCGCAGCCCGAATGGGAATCAATCGATTTGATGCGCTGGTCGTCGATGAAGGTCAGGACTTGCTTGACCTTCCCAATCTTGAAATACTTGACCATTGTCTGAAAAATGGAATAGACAACGGGAAGTGGTGTTTTTTTTATGATATCAACAATCAGGCCGGCTTGTTTGGAAAAGTCGATCAGGAAGCCTTGAAAGTTTTAGAAAATACCAAGCCTGCGCGGGTTCCCCTGCAAATGAATTGCCGCAATACCCGGCTCATCATAGAAAAAGTCAAAACCCTGCTGGGCGCCGATATGGGCGCGCGCGGCGCAGCGGAAGGCCCGGATGTTCGGCAGCAGGTCGTTTATTCCAAAGAAGCCTCGTCCAAGGCAATCGAAAAAGAAATCCATACCATTATTGAAGAAGGCGGCCTGTCCCAGGGAGAGCTTACGATATTATCTGCACAGCCGTTCCCGCAATCATCAGCATCTCTTTTAAAAAGCAGCCTGAAGGCGCAGATCGTAATCTTGGATGAATATTCGCTGCGTACTTTTCCCCCCGGAAGGATCAGTTTTTCGGAAATCTCCACTTTCAAGGGTCTTGAGAATGAAGCCGTTATTGTTGTTGACCTTCCCGTCCCCGAAAAATCGGATCATCCTCTTCCGCTCCACTATGTAGCCATGAGCCGTGCACGCGCTGTTTTATCGCTTATATTCCAAAAATAAAAGATTTGGAATCCTTTGAAGGCGGATGAGGCGCCCAATGTTTTTTGAAAATCCTCAGCGAAAGGTGAAGATCACGTTTTCTCGATCAACGCACGTCCTTTCTTGGTCAGGCGGTATTTTTGCAGGCGACTATTAGGTTTGTCGGGGATGATGTATTCCAGCAAGCCGGCTTCCCGTAGACGAGGCAGGGCTTTGCGTAGATTGCCGCTCAGGTGTTTGTGTCCCATGGCAGATGCAATTTGCGCTGATGAAAGTGGACCTGCATCACAAGCCGCCAAGATGTTCTTATCGACTTGTGCCTCGACTTGTGCCTCGACTTGTGCCCCTGGCTCTGGTCGCACCTTTGCTTGATGGGCCTCAAAATCGGGATATGTGACAATAATCCTGAAAACATCCCCTTCGATCAGTTCCGGATCACTGCCGCCAAATGCCTTGCCGTATTTCATGAGATTGCGAACCCCGGAGCCTAATTCATCCGCCCGCCCGATTTCCCGGAAAAAGCGGGCGATTACCGGATTTTTGGGAAAGGGAGAAAAGTTTTCCGGGTTGATGGGGCCGAAGCCGTGGGGTTTGTTACTGTTTTCGGTGCGCACCTGTCCGCGTTCGATGATCAGCTTGGCCGGAAAGGCATTCATGTATTCCCGATGGATCAGGATGTTGGATGCCACCTCGCGGAAAATGGCATCTCGTATGCTGATACGCATGTCCCTCTCCAGGTAAAACGGATCGGGAAGATGCTTGGTGATGAAGGCTATAATTCGGTCATAACTTTCAATTAGATTGGTGGTGACAAGATCTCGGTCGTCATAACGATCCAGGTTAACCTTGCGTAAAATCAGGTCGGTACGGTGGTGAGGCACGGCGGAAAGGATGACCTCATCTTTGCCCAACAGCAGAATGCCGGCAAGAGTCACGCCGCTTCCCCCGGTTTCCGGATCGGTCTGGTGAAGCTGGGCACTCTTGAGCAGTTCAAGATCATCCATTGCAAGCCACGGATGGTCCTCGCGTTGAACACTCACCAGCTTTCGTGCCTTGGCAATCAGGTCCTTACGGAGATCGGCAAGGGTGGCGTATGGGTATCTCTTGTTTTCAGAATACGTGGTCTGCTTGCGGTGGTAAAGGTCAGCTACCAGCCGCGTATGGCCAGTAATATCCAGGTCGCCGTCTTCGTTGCGATCAAAGATGCGCCCGTTGCAGCGATGAACCTGTGAGCTCTCAGGCACGTAGATGCGCAAGATATGTTTTCCATCAACCTCAATCTCATCCACAGACAAATAGCAAGCGGGATTGATCTTCTGCGGATTATTTATGGCGGTGACAAAGTCTTTTTTAATCTGTTGGACGGCATCAGGATCGATACCTGTCACCACCCCGGCATCATCTACGCCCAAAAACAGGGTACCGCCGTGCCGGTTCAGAAATGCGCAAACGGTCTCATAGATATCTCGATTAAGCTTTCCACGACAGGCTTTGAATTCCAGGGAGAGGCCTTCGCCTTTGGACAAGAGATTACGGATTTGCTCATTCACTGGTTGTCTCCCGTTGTGGTTTTATCGCTTATATTTCGAAAATGAAAAATTTTAAACTCCTTGAAGGTGCATGAAGTGCCCAATGTTTTGAAAATCCTCAGCCAAAGAACAGATACGCCATAAATACGGCGGCGAGGGCCCCTGCAAAAGCGGCGATCAGTCCGCAGATCAGGGTGTAACGCGTTTTGCGGATTCCGACCGAACCGAAGTATACCGCAATGATGTAGAATGTGGTGTCGGCCGCGCCCTGGAAAATGCAGGACAGCCGGCCCACGAATGAATCGGCCCCGAACTGCTTCATGGCGTCCACCATCATGCCCCGGGCCCCGGCCCCGCTCAAGGGCTTCATAAAAGCGGTCGGAAGGGCGCTTACGAATTCGGTGTCAACCCCCAGGGCCGCAAAAATGTCGCCGATGCCGCCCACCACAAAATCCATGGCGCCCGATGCCCTGAACACGCCGATGGGCACGAGAATCGCCACCAGATAGGGAATAATCTTTACGGCAATGCCAAAGCCGTCTTTGGCGCCCTCTATGAACGTCTCGTAAACATTCACCTTTTTGAACAGGGCCAGGAGAATAAAGGCAATGATGATGCCAAAAAGGATGAGATTAGCCGAAACAGAAGAAATCGTATTGATCAGATCCTGGGAAATTGTAGAAAAATACCAGATAATGCCGGACACCAGAAGGGTAAACGTCCCCAGATAGGCCAGCACGGCTTGGTTGAACAGGTTGATCCTCTGGATCACGGCGACCGAGAGGATTCCGGTGAGCGTGGAGCAAAAAGTAGCCAGAAGGATGGGAAGAAAAACATCGGAGGGGTCGGCGGCCCCGAGCTGGGCCCGGTAAACCATGATGCTGACCGGAATAAGGGTCAGCCCTGAGGCGTTTAAGACCAGAAACATGATCATGGCATTGGAGGCCGTGTCCTTTTCCGGGTTGATCTCCTGAAGCCAGGTCATGGCCTTGAGCCCCAGCGGCGTGGCGGCGTTGTCCAACCCGAGCATGTTGGCCGCGATGTTCATCATGATCGCGCCGGCCGCCGGGTGGTTTTTCGGGATTTCCGGAAACAGGCGCGCAAAAAGCGGGCCGACGGCTCTGGACAGCAACGCCACAATTCCGCCTTTTTCCCCCACCCGCATCAGCCCCATCCACAGGGTCATCACCCCGGTTAATCCAAGCGAAATTTCAAACCCGGTTTTGGCCATTTCAAAAGCGGCGGTCATCATGGTCGGGAAAATCTGCGTGTCTTCCAAAAAGACAAGCCTGATCATTCCCAGCCCAAAGGCAGTGATAAAAAATCCGATCCAGACAATATTGAGGATCATACTGCGGAGGAACCTGACGCGTCCAGGAGCCGTTGAACCTGTTCAATGGTCATGGCGTCGCTGGCATTGAGGATGGATAAGACCGAGTCCAGCACCGGGGCCTGCCATCCCTGCGTTTTTGTCCATTCCCGAACGGTCTCAATGTCTTTTGCGGCGGTGTGGTGAAAGTCCTGAAGCGATCGGGGCTGGGCCGCCATGAGCCCCAAAAAGGCAATATAGGCATCCCAGTTCTCCACAATCCAGTTGTTGCCGGAACTGGCCCGCATCATCTCCACCATTGTTTTCACGTCCAGACCCGAGGCCAGACCGATTTTCATCGCTTCACTGAGTACATACCCGTTGGTGATGCCTACCAGGTTGTTGACCAGCTTCATGGCCAGTCCCATGCCCAGCGGACCGATATGCTTTATCGCCTTGCCCATGGCCTCAAGGTAAGGTTTGATCGATTCAAACGCGGGCGCGTCGCCCCCCGCCATGATCGACAGTCCCCCGGTTTGCGCCAAAATCGGGGCGCCGCTGACGGGTGCATCCATTACCCTGATGCCTTTTGCGGCCGCCTTTTGAGCCACTTGTTTGATCAGGTCGGGAGAAATCGTGGCCATCACGACAACCAGGAGCCCTTTGCCCGTGGTTACCCCGGCCGTGATGCCCGCCATGACCTGCTCCACCTGGGCGCCGGTATTGACCATGATAAAAACCGGATCGCAGGCAGCCATATGTTCCAGGTCTGGCACCGCCTGGGCCCCCAGGGCCGCCGCTTCTTTTGTCGCTTCGGGCCGGACATCATACACCACCACGTCAAAACCCGCCCGAACCAGGTTCTGCGCCATGGGGTTTCCCATCATTCCCAACCCCACAAAGCCTATTTTTGCCATGCCGTTTTCTCCTTTTGCGATTATTGCTTCAGATAATAATCAATGCCGCTGACCAGGGCAAATGCCATTTCCAGCGTGGGGGCATCAATTTTTTCCTGCCTTGCCCGTTCCACCACATACCCCAGCGTTTCTTCGCCTTCCAGCCGGCGTCCGCGCTCCAGGTCCTGCAATGCAGACACCCGGTGCAGGGGCGTCGCCGCTTTCATGAACTCCCCGATCCCGCAAAGGGTCTTCACCGTTTCTTCCTCAGTCTGGCGCATCATCGATTGGATGAGAAACGGGGGCCTGTCTTCAAGTTCGATGCCGATTTTTTGCGCGAGCAGGGCCGCCTCTTTCATGATCCGTGCGCTGATCAGGGCGGTTTTGGGATGGGCCAGAAACTTCCCGGTTGTAAGACGGGTCAACACGGCAAGCGGCATCATTCCCAGCCAGGAAATAAACTTGGACCATTCAACGGACTCAATTGAAGCGGATGCCCCGGCCTTGATCCCGGATTCGTTGAGGGCGCAAACAAAACCTTCCACCCGCGACGAAACCCCGCTCCCGATTTCCCCCACATAAAAGCACTGGTTAAGCGTAAAACGGGCAGAACCATCCGCCTCGACTTCCCCGCTGGCAAAAATCGCGCCCCCAAGGGTGTTCTCCCTTCCGAAAACGCGGGCCAGTTGATCATTTTTCATGACGCCGTTTTGCACGGAAACAACGCCGCCTATCTTCATATGCCGGAGGTTTTCCAGGGCAAAATCCATGTCGTAGGTTTTCACCGTAACAATCAAGATGTCCGCTTCGGCAACGGTTGAAAAATCAGTGACCACCGGGCAGGAAACCGTGAATTCGCTCAAGCCGGTGATTGTAATGCCATGCGTTTGAAGAGATTTCGCCCGCTCTCCCCTGGCCAGAAGCACAACCTCATGACCGGCTTTTTTCAAATGCGCCGCCAATATCGACCCCATGGCCCCGGCGCCCAAAACGGCAATTTTCATTTTTCGCTCCTTTAAAACCTGCTGGGTTAAAAGCAGTCCGACTGGAAAGGATGTCATTTGAGACAGGAATTTTTACTGACTGGATGGATCAGTTCAAAGTATTTTAAATATCCGTTGCGCATTGCGGAATAAAAATAATTCCTTGACGTCGCTGTCCAAAATCAGATCGTCTATGCCTTCCAAACATTTGGCATGGGAAATCATTGGGTAATTGGTTCCAAAAAGTACTTTCTTACGCCCATTCTTATTTATATATTCCAATAATTCCGCCGGGTATCGTTTAGCCGTATATGCCGATGTATCGATAAACACATTCATATGTTTTGTAGCGACGGCAATCATTTCAGTTGTCCATGGGTACCCGATATGTCCGCATACAATCTTAAGTTCGGGGAAATCCAACGCCACTTCATCAATATACGGTATGGGACGGCCGGGTTCAGAAGGACATAAAGGACCTGTATGACCGGCCTGCAGGCAAACGGGTATATCCAGTTCGATACATTCCGCATAAAGAGGGTAATATCTTCGATCCGTAGGGGGTAAATTCCATAACCATTGAACAATTCTCAGCCCCTTAAATCCATAAACCTTTACGCAGCGCCTCAATTCACGAACGGCTTCCATTGGCCTGAACAGATCTACGGATGCAATTCCTACAAATCGATCGGGAAATTTTTGTACGGCCGAACAGACGTCCTCATTCGAAATAAGAAACCCTTGTGGGCCGCACCATGCACAGATCAGCCCTTTCCCCACCAGTCCCTGATCCATTGCAGCGATGGTGAGTTCAACAGGAATCGCCTCTGTCAGTTTCTCCGCTTTTGTCCATCGTCTCAACGAATCAAACATGGAATGGTTACTGAAAGTCAGCGTTGGGTGCTGCATCCAGACATCAATGTTTTTTTTCTCTTCCGCCATTGTTTTAATGCCCTTTCCTTGTTCCTGGTCATAACAGAGTTCCGAAAACTTTTGAATCGTAACGAGTAAACCGTAAATCGTGACAAGTTTTTTTCTTTTCTCGTCGCGATTCACGGTTTACGATTCACGGTTTTTTATCCCTGGTATTTTCCGACAATAGAAATAGCGCAGACGTTGCTCGCCGGGGCTCCGCCCAGGTTGTGGGTCAACCCGAACCTGGGATCCGGCAGTTGTCTTTCTCCGGCACGGCCGTGAAGCTGAAGGTACATTTCATACAGCATGCGAAGCCCGGAGGCCCCGATGGGGTGTCCGAAGCATTTCAGCCCGCCGTCGACCTGGCAGGGAACCCCGCCGCCGTCTAAATTGTAAAATCCGTCCATAACGTCTTTGACAGCCCCTCCCCGGGAAGAGATTGTCAGATCTTCCATGGTCACCAATTCCGTAACGGAAAAGCAGTCATGTACCTCCATCATGGAAATTTCTTTCCGGGGATTGCTGATTCCCGCTTCCTTGTAAGCCCGGTCAGCGGCGATATCGGTGGTTACGAAATGATCTCCCTGCCACTCATTGAAATGGCTTTCATACCGGTTCGATACCGCAATCTGAAGGGACTTGACCGAAACGAAATTCTTTTTCCCCATGTTTTTGGCGATTTCCGGCGTGGTGACAATGGCGCAGGCGCTGCCGTCGGACACGCCGCAGCAGTCGAACAGGCCCAGCGGATCGGCGATAATGGGAGCGCCGAGAATGGTTTCCACGGAAACCGGTTTACGCAGATGGGCCTTGGGGTTTTTGGCGCCGTTCTGGTGGCTTTTCCACGAAATTTGGGCCAGAGCCAGCTTGAGATCATTCCGGTTGATATTAAATTTAGCCCGATAGGCACTGGCCAGTTGGGCAAAATTGCCCGGCGCCGTGCCGTTGGGGGCGATCATGTTCTGCAAGGTGATGCCGCCTCTTCCGGGCAGGCCGCCGTAGCCCGTATCCTTGAGCTTTTCCACTCCCTGGGCCAGACAGATATCATACGCCCCTGACGCCACCGCGTAGCACGCCCCCCGGAATGCCTCAGTTCCGGTGGCGCAGGCATTTTCAACCCGCGTGACCGGAATATTGGGCAATCCCAGCGCATGGGAAAGGGGAATCGCCGTCGTACCCACGCCGATCTCCGGGATGCAGGTCCCCAACCACGCGGCCTGGATGTCGTTTTTTTCAATTCCGGCGTCTGAAAGACATTCGATAAACGCCTCCACCATCAGATCTTCCCCGCTCATATCCCAGCGCTCACCGAACCGGGAGCATCCCATGCCGATGATCGCCACTTTGTCTCTGATTCCTGTTGCCATGGTTTCACCTCCCTTTCTCATTGGCGGTCCGAACGGGAACCGCTTTCCAGAAATAACCGGTAAATCCCCGATCCTTATCAAGGTATTTTTTTCTAAAGGATGGCTTCATGGGAACGCCGACCTCCACTTCGTCCAAATTGCAGTCGGTGAAATCCATGATCATGCGGCCGCCGTTGTCAAACTGTATCATGCCGTAAATGGCCGGAGGACCCAGGGATGCGGCCAGGTTGTCCCCGGTAAAGGTCAAAACCCTGGCCGGCTGCCGGGCAAACTCATAATCCTCCTGGGAATCCACGGCGCCGCACTTCGGGTTGACGCAGATCCGCTGCCTGGGAATCTGTGGCGTCTCACAGGCCTTGCACTTTCCTCCCACAAAACCCAGAATCAGCTTGCGGTTGCGCCATAAAACCGACATGGCCGTGCGGTTGTCGATTTCCGCCCGGGCCCCCATTTCCGTTCTGATCATGTCCGTATATTGCAGCATTTTGGTGTAGGTGTCTTCCACCTTTTTCCGCGACAGGCAAAACGATACGCCCTCACGGGGGCTTAGCTTTTTAATGTTCTCCGTCACCTTGAACAGCAGCGCATCGACCCCCTGGCCATATCCGGCCACAAGCAGAATATCCCCCGCAGAAGCGGTCTCCAGCGCTTTGACCAGCATGACAAAGGGATGGGCTGCGCCGCATTCTCCGCAGAATTCATACAGGCTGGGTGCGATTTGTTCCGGAATCGCACCCAGTTGTTTGCCGATCAGTTGGTGGGCCGCGGGAATGACGCAGGGATAAATCACCCGGGTTACGTCCTTGATGGTCAGCTTCGCCTTTTCCAGCAAGGCATTGATGGCCTTGGGATAAATTTTGGCGTACCCCTCATCCCGAACCCAGCGTTCTTCCCAGTTGTAATCAAATACCGTGTCCCGGCCCCGGTAATGATCCACAAAGTCCACGGAAAGACT
>CAYTSY010000025.1:22527-31122 GCA_964440555.1 uncultured Desulfobacteraceae bacterium | reverse complement strand
GCCAAAAAAATTATCGATGATGAGACCATTCTGTTGTCCGACCAGTTCTTTAATAAAACCATCGCCAATATGAAGGCCAATCCAAAGGTTGCCGTCACCTTTTGGGAAGGACATGAAGGGTACCAGTTGAAAGGCAGCGTCACAATTGAGACAACCGGTAAACGTTATGAAGAGACGGCCAAATGGATTGAAGACATGGGGAATAAAGTCGGTTTCCCGCTTAAGTCAAAGGGCGCCGTTATTTTAAAGATCGAAGAAATTTTCGGCGTTTCACCGGGGCCCGGCGCCGGTAAAAAGCTGGCCTAAGAGGCGTCTACACCGGAGTGTCAGGGAAACAGGAAATCCAGCACTTTGTCGACTTCCTTGACGGCTGTCCGCCCCTGAATCATTTGGCCTTCCAGGCATGACTCGAAAATCTTATCGTCCAGGGGAATCGCTCCGATGACCTTGACCCCGCATTCGGTCAGCCGGCTGGTCAGGCGGTCGGCGACGTTCTTTGACGCAATTTTATTCAAAACCACCCAGACGTCGGCAATTTGTATCTGGCCGGCCATATCGCTGATGCGGTCGGCCAGCAGCACCGAGTCGATCGATGGGTCAACGACCACCAGCACGCAATCGACGCCGGTTTCCACACCGCGTCCGAAGTGCTCGACCCCGGCCTCAAGGTCCACGAGTGCCACTTCATCCGGTTCCAGTTGCAGCATATTTAAAAAAGAGCGGCTGACGATGCCCATCGGGCAGCCGCATCCTTCCAGAGACATCAGTATCTTGCCGACCTCGACCAGTCTGATGCCGTCGGATTCGACGAAATAGTCCGGCGGGAGGCTCTTGGTTGAAATTCTGCTTTTAAGCAACTGAATTGAATTTTCCGATGCGCCGGCGGATATCAGGGTGGATAATTCCGACTCGACTTTTTCTTTCCCGCCAAAAAACTCCAGAAGGGGTTTGGGGGCATGGTCAAAACCGAGCATTCGGGGCAGGCCCGTATTGGATTCGTCCGCATCAACCACCAGCACCCGGCGGCCGCGCGCGCGCAAGCCTCCGGCCAGCAACCGGGTGACCACACTTTTCCCGCAGCCACCCTTACCGCAAACCGCTATTTTCTGCATCGCTATTCTCCCGTAATCGCTTTTGCCTTGCCCGCCGTGATAAGGGAATATCGCGCTTCTGACTTCCCCTGGGCACAAACCAGTTCTTTACCCGCTTTGCGTTCCGCCTGGCCGGCGGCAGTGGGCCGTCAGCAGCAAAGGCCCTGTATATGGCGGTCAGCATATCTTCCATGCCGTTGACTACGCCGGCCGCCGCCAGTATAGCTGAAGCATGGAGAAACTGTTCGAAGTTCTCGTAGAGGTCAAAGTACCCGACGTTAAAGGCGTGAATGAACACCTCGTCCTCCCTGTACGCGTCAATCACCTGCTGCCTCAGTTGCCGTTCCACTTCCCCGGGAAGTTCCGGGAGGAACAGATACCGGGCGTAAACCCGCGCTTCCGGCAGCGGAGATTCATACAAAAACGCGCTCACAATCTCATCGAAGGCCTCGTCCCCGCCCTTTTCGGCGCCGATCACCAGCATTTCGGTGATCCGATCCATGAACCGGTCAAGGTCGGGGAACCGGTCCGCATACTGCTGCCCGTAGACGTTTTGCACCGTGTCTCCGGCGCGCAGCCGTGAGGCGATCACGATGCGAAGCTGGTTTTTTATCACATTCTTGTAGTTGTCGGGCCACAACTTTTCCTCGTAGCCCTCGTCCTCAGGCATAAAGTGCATATGACGCCACCCTTCAGGTCAAAAGGAATCTACGACGCCTATGGGCCGCCCTTGACGTAAATCACCTGTCCCGATACGAAGCCCGCTTCATCGGAAACCAGAAAAAGCACCACATTGGCCACATCATCGGGCGTGCCCATTCTTCTTAACGGCACCTGGGCAATGGTGAATTTTTCCACATCGCTGAGGTATAACCCTTTTCGCTTGGCAAGCTCCCGGGTCATCATCGTGTCCACAAAGTCAGGGGCCACGCAGTTGACGTTGATATTGTGCCGCCCGAATTCAAGCGCCAGGGCCCTGGTGAAACCCCACATGGCCGCGCTTGCCGCGGCATAGCCGGCCTGCCCGCCATCGCCCATGCTGGCGGGGACCGGCGCGGAGAGGTTGACAATCTTGCCATAGTTCTGCCGCACCATGTACTTCTGAACGGCGCGGGTGCAGTTGAAGCTCCCTTTGGTCTGGACCGCCATTGCCTGGTCCCATGTATCTTCGGTCATATTGTGAAACGGGACATCCTTTCTGGCGCCGGCGTTATTCACCAGGATGTGGATCCCGCCGAATCTCTCGGCGGCCTGCTCGAACATCAACTCGACATGGTCGCCGTCGGTCACATTCAACGCCAGGGCGAATGCCTTGCCTCCGGCTTCCGTTATCCTCAGCGCCACGCTCTCTGCAAAGCTTCCCTCGATATCGCTCACGACGACCCTGGCGCCTTCCTCGGCCAGCCTCATGGCAATTGCCCGGCCGATCCCGCGCCCCGCCCCCGTAACGACGGCTATCTTATTCTCCAGTCTCATGTGTCATTAATCCATATCCTGACCCGATGGCGTAACAGGTGACTATCGTGCGATGTCCGGCTTGAATCCCGGGACGTTACCCGGCAGTTTTGCCCTGCCGCCCATAACCGGGACATGGGCCCCGGCCGCCTCAGCCAGCTCGAGCCTGATGGCGCCCTCGACCTTGCATCCGACCACGCACTGGCCGCACCCGACGCATTTGTCGGGGTCGATGAAAGCCTTCACCTTTCCGGTGGAGGGGTCCTTGACCGCCTTAAGCACATAGAAGGCGCATCGCGGCAGGCAGTCCTTTGTACAGCCTTCGCAAACGTCGCTGTTAACCACGGCCCGGTATGGCCCGGGGTGAACGCCCTCCCACGGCTCGGTGTACGCGCGGAGGGGAACCAGCCAGTTGCAGCAGTCCCGGCAACAGTTGCAGCCATTCATCCACGAGTCTCCCATGTGAACCATCATATGGTCTTCTTCCCCTAGAATCATCACCTCAAGCCATTCCTCGCCGGAGTATTTGTGGAGTTGCCCCCTTCTGTCGGCCTTGACCTCGGCGTTGGCATCTCTACCCGGCATGCCGTCAAATACCGCGCCGCATACCCAGAGCGGGAAGTCGCACCCCCTGGCCCGGGTCCGGCAGGTACATACGCGGGTGTAAAGCCCCTTTTCGCCCCTTCTCGCGAATTCCCGCAAATCCCAATCATGGAGAATCTCGGTACCGAGGGCCTCGCTTTTTTCCAGGGCCCGGATGGCGGGCATCACGGAGAAGGTGTGGGCCAGTCCCTCGGAACCGCCCAGCATGGCCATGTTGCGGTGCACCAGTTCATTGGGGCGCTGCCACCGATACCACTCTTCGTAAAAGAACTTGTTCCAGAGGTCGCAGAGCTGTTGACTTTTCTCATCCAGCAGCCCCTTCACGTCCTGAGCGGTGATTTTCCCTGACTTGGGAACAAGATTGCCCCCGATGGCCCACATCATGTGATCGCTTGTGGTTTCAATGCACTGAGGGATCGGAGAAGCGTAAGTGGCCGGGCCGTCAGGATCCGGCATCTCGATAATCAGACCGGCAAAAAACATTCTTTCAATCTGGCCCGCGACTGTCTTGGGATCGCGGTTCACTTTTTTTGCGAGCCCGTCAACTGTTCCGGGCATCTCCACCAGCAGTTGGGCCTCTTCCGGGCTCATGGCGATCTCCAGAATTTTTCTGAGCGTCTCGGAACTGGGATACGTCAGCTTGCGCGTCAAAATGTCGTAGGCATCCCGCACTTGCAGGGGTATCATCCATATGCTCATATTCTTTCTCCTTGTAAAACCATTGTCCGAAGAATAAAAAATTACCCCGGGGTTCGGCTTCCAATGCCCGCTCCCCGAGGTAATTAAAATCAAAGGAAAATTAATTTACTGCAAGGCTACTTCCTTGCCGACATAAACGGCTATCCTTCATTAGAATGTTCCCAGTACGCCCGGATCAAATTTATCCGGAGTGATGCCGCCGTTCATGATCAGGTTGCCGGTGATCGTGGCGGTATAGTACTGGGTTTTGAAATCCGACATGCCCGAAGCGCTCGTGATGGGATAGGCTTCTTCCTTTCCTTCCCCTGTTTTTAACATCTTTCTCTGGGCGCAGTTGTAATACCCTTTCCAGAATTCATCCTGCTTGTCAAAAATTTCCGTGTAGCAGACCTTGAAATTTTGCTTGGACACCCAGGTTGTTTTATGGGCAGAGGGGTATCTCGGGTCTTTGGGTCTGATTTCGATCATGTAACAATCCACCACTTCATAGGCCTCGCCCTGAAACAAAACGGGATGGAATACATAACTTGAGCCCACCTCTTCGGCGGTCAGTTTCTGGTTTTGCAGGCTCAGCACCTTCTGATCGCCCAGATATTTAAATGTGAAAAGGTTTATCTTCCCGTCAAAGCCGAAAATATCATCCCAGGTATAGGGAGTCCCGCGAATGGGATTGGCCCGCTCCGAAGAGACCATCCGAAGGGTCCTTCTCAGGGTGGGCACATAGGTCCACATATCGTCGTATTTTTTTGCGTCCCTGTATCTCCAGGAAAGCGTGGCCATGTCTTTATTCGGTGGGGTTGAGGAGTTCAGGATATTGGCATACATCAGACCTTTGGGGTTCTTCAACTCGGGTTTGGGATCGATGCCCGTCCGTCCCATGAATTTCAACTGGTCATAGGTGGAATCGGCCACCGCAACGGTTCCGCCCTTTCTTTTCGAAAAGGACAGGTATCTTTTGGGAATGGTCCAGTCATCGGGCAGTTCCTTGTAAAACTGGTTCCACATGACTTTGGTTCCCAAATCAGGCTCCTTGGGATCTATAAACGGCATTCCGATTTCTGAAAACCCTTCTAAAAGTCCTTCAGCCGTCAGTTTGGTTGTTGCGGCATTTTTTTTCGTAGCCTCCTGGAATGCCTGGGTCATGGGAACTTCCTCCCGCGCCTTGACCGTAATAACCACCGGGGTCTCGAATCCCCACCCGTCCTGAATATATCGTGCCATAAAGCTTGGGAAATAGTCTTTGTATTGAGCAATATTACCTGAATTGATCACATCTCCGGCTTTGGGTTCAGCCGCAATTGCCGTACCCGCCGCCGCAAAACACAATCCCATTACCATCGCCAACGCAAGGACAAACCTTTTTTGACGCTTCTTTTGATTCTTTGTTCCACTTTTAAACATGTAAATCTTCTCCTTAAAGTGTGTGGGGTTGCTAAAGTTTTACCGTTATTATTAAAACCGCTGAAATAATTTAGAAAGTTCCCAATGAGCCGGGATCAAAAAGGTCCGGCCTGGGGGGGCCGTTCATAATCAGTCCGCCGGTAACCGTATAGACATAGTACTGGGTTTTAAAATCCGTTATGCCGCTGCCTTGCTGGATTTGATACTTTTCATCCCCATAGGTCGTTTTTAACGGCTGCATCGAGGCGCAATTATAGAATCCTTTCCAGAATTGGTCCGACTTGTCATAAATCTCGGCATACCAGACCCCGAACTTTGACTTTTGGACCCATGTCATCTTTCGGGCCGACGGGTATCGCGGGTCTTTGGGCCTGATCTCAACCAGATAGCAGGGGATTGTCTCGTATTCCTCATTGTAATGGATAATGGGATGATGGGGGTAGTTTTTCCGATCCATTTTTTCCGCAGTTAATTTCATGTTCTGCAGACCCAGGACAGTCGCCTCGCCCAGCATTTTATAGGTAAAAAGAGGGATTTTTCCGTCAAACCCGAAAATATCGTCCCAGGTATAGGGGCTCCCCCGGATGGGATTGGCCCGTTCCGAGGATACCAGCCTTAGAGTCCTTCTGAGCGTGGGCACATAAGTCCACATATCATCATATTTCAGGGCATCCTTATACCGCCAGGTCAGGGTGGCCATGTCTTTATTGGGCGGCGTCTGGGAATTGAATTTACTGGCATAGAGCAACTGTTTGGGGTTGTCCAGCTCCGGCATGGGGTCGACCATGGTCCGGTTGGAATACATCAACTGCTCATAGGTGTTGTCCGTTATGCTGATACTCCCGCCTTTTCTTTTGCTGTTGGACAGGTAGGATTTGGGGATCAGCCAACTGTCGGGATAGTTTTTGTAGAACTGGTTCCACATGATTTTCAAAGCCAGATCAGGCTCCTTGGGCTCATAAAAAGGAGCCCCCACGCCGCTATACCCTTCCAGCAGGCCCTCCGCCGTCAGCTTGGCCGTACTTTTTTTTGTGGCCTCCTCATAGGCTTTCGTCCAAGGTTGGGGTTCCGGTGCTTTGACCTTGATGACGACGGGTTTTTCCCAGCCCCATCCGTCCTTGATAAACCGCTGCATAAAGTCCGGGAAATAGTCTTTATATTGATCGATATTGCTGGAATCAATCACATCTCCGGCTTTGGGTTCAACCGCAATTGCAGTACTCGCTCCGACAAAAAACAATCCCAGTAGCAACGTCAAACCAAGGACAAGCCATTTCTTCTTCATTCTTTTCTTTAGCATGAAAATCTCCTCCTTAAAATGTGTTGGGTTGTTTAAAACATGCCGTTATTATTAAAATCTCTGAAGCCCTTCGACGTTGCACCAGTGCCGAGCGGATTAAGAGAAACGTTGCAGCCAGATTGTTCCCAAGCAGTTCCGAATGCCTACTAACTAAACCAAGTTCATAATATGAACAATTATCATAAAATTGATATAATCATTTTGGCTTACATCGATAGCATTCATTAAGATATATTTCAATGAAAAATCAAGGGAAATATTTACCCGGCATAAAATAAAACTTCAGGCGCTAATCCACGGGAACATGTTCAACGGCCCGGACCTCCTTCATCGAAATGGAGTCCACGGGGCAGGTGATCATGCATAAACCGCAGCCCATGCACTTTTCTTCATCAATGGCAGCCGTGTCATCCGGTCCATCCATATGAATGGCGTCAAAGAAGCATCGGTCTACACAGGTTTCACAGGAGGAGCAGGTGTCCTGATCGACCACTGCGATAAAGCGGCTGGGGGCCGTAAAACTCTTGGCGTGCTTTTTATCCGGCCAGTTTCCGCAGACCTCGCCGTCGCAGTTGCAGATCATCGTCCCCAGACCCCGCATATTGGCCGCGGTATGCACCAGTCCTTTTTCTTCGCACATCTTCAGCAGTTCGATGGCGTCTTTTTTCGTCAATTCCCGGCCGGTTCCCCGGTCAATGGCATACGTGGCGGCTTTGTCGATCTGCATGCAGACTTCCAGGGGGACTTCGGGTCTTGGATTTATGGTTCTGCAGGAACAATTGGTAACGGCGATCACCTGCGCTTTATCAATCATGTCGCGGATGTCCTCAAGGGCCATGACCTGAGGCCTGGCGTCCACGGCGACATTGACCGGAATCACCCGCATGAAAGGTTTTGAACCCGCCTTGATCATCATTTCATGATAGGCCGGCATTTCAATTTCTTCGAATTTTTTCCACATATCCAGGTATTCCCGGGAAATGCCGGGCGTCAATACGGTGCCGTCGTGGAACTGAACAAAATTACGGATTTTGTAATATTGCTGGGGGCCCGGCTTTTTGGATTTATATAACAGCCCTTTTTTAAATAAGGGGCCCACCATTTTTTCCGCCTTTTCAACGGAAAGCCCGGCGCGGGCGGCGATTTCCTCAACCGTTCCCGGGGGGGTTGCGGCTAAAATAAATTTAGCCTCGTCTTCATCGGCGATCATGGCAAACATTTCGGGAACCATTTTGGATTGCCCGAAGCCGATGCTTTCGGCAAGTTGTTGATACAAGGTCATATCGGTCATGCGAACCTCCTGTGTTGGGTGTGTTTATATGTTAAAGCGCTTGATTTGCCGGGGGCAAACTGATATGGTTAAAAGAATTAGATTACATTCAAAATAAATGTCAAGGTATATTTTTTAAATTCAATTCAGTGGATGCAGAAGGGGGGAATGATGGGCAGTTTATTAGAGAAATTACATTACACCGTGAACTGGGAAAATGACTTCAAACGCAAGCTGGTTTCAGCGACGGAGGCGGTCAAAGTTGTGAAATCGGGCGACTACGTCGTCACGCCATTACCCGATCAGCCGGCAATTCTTATGGAAGCACTGGCGGCCCGGAGCCATGAGTTGAGAAATGTAACGGTTCAGGTTTCCGCCACGTCCATCGATCCGGGATGGGCTGAACCGGCCATGCGGGACTCCTTTAACATTGTCGCCGAACTCTTTATCGGCTCCCGGGTACGGCCGGCCATGGATGAAAAACGCATCACCTATCTGCCGGATTTGTTTTCCATGCGATACAAGGGAATTGACGACGGCCGGCATGCCAGCGACAAATTAAAAGATTTCATTTTCTTTACGCCTGTATCTCCCCCGGATGTAAACGGATTTTGCAGTTTCGGCGCCACCATGTGGAACAAGCGCAGTTATGCAAAACGCGCCCGCTGCGTTGTCGGAGAAATTCACAAGAACGCCATCCGAACCTATGGAACCAACTATATTCATGTATCGGAAATTGATTTTTTCGTAGAACCGGAGTCTCAGCCCGATCTGAC
>CAYTSY010000025.1:11936-22517 GCA_964440555.1 uncultured Desulfobacteraceae bacterium | reverse complement strand
GGAATGGGACGATGTGTATAAAATGTTTCATAAAAAACCCAGAGAAGAGGTCCTGTCAAAATTCAAACTGGCGGAATCCCGGGTGATGCGGCTGATCCTGGACGTCGGCAGGGCCATGGGACTGGAAGCGGCCGGCGATTTCATGGCGCCGCATTTCGGCCTGGATGAGCCTTCGGAAGCCGCCATCGGCATTTCAAAGTACTTGAAAGGCCTGATCCGCGACGGCAGCACCGTGCAGGTGGGTGTTGGCCGGCCCAGCGTATTTATGATCAAACTCGGGATTTTTGATGAACGCAACGATCTGGGGATCCATACGGAAATGGGTGCCCCGGGGATTACTGATCTGGTCAAGCGAGGCATCGTCAACGGTAAATACAAGACCCTCCATCCGGGCAAGGCCGTTTTTTCCACTTTTGCCGGCTGCGATGCCGAAGATATCGAATTTGTCAACAACAACCCTGCGTTCGAACTCTATGATTCGGACTATGTTGCCAATATTATCACCACCGCTAAGCATGACAACATGACCTCCATCAACAACGGGCTCCAGATCGATCTGGTGGGCCAGATCAATTCGGAATCCCAGTTCGGCAACCGGATGATCAACGGCCAGGGCGGCCAGACGGAACTGCACATCGGCGCATGCCTGTCAAAGGGCGGCCGGGCCATCACCCTGCTGCCGTCCACGACCATGGGCGGGGTCTCGACCATCGTACCCCAGCTTGACGAAGGCTCTCTGGTGACGATTCCCCGGCAATTTGCCGATACGATCGTGACCGAATACGGCGTTGCCCGCCTTCTGGATAAAACCCATCGGGAAAGGGCGGAGGAACTGATAAATGTCGCTCATCCGGATCACCGGGATTTTTTAAGGGAAGAGGCCAAACGGCTCTTCGGTTAAGAAGGGCCGTGAATCGTGAATCGTAACGAGCAGTTATGAGGGGTGGACTTGTCACGATTTACGATTCACGGTTTTATCAGCTTTTTTCCAGGGCAGCGGTGAGTTCATCAGAAACCAGCCCGCTGCTTTGGCGTAAAAACCCTTCCAACGCAGCCCGGGCTTTGGGACCGCCGATGCGGCCCAGGGCCCAGGCCGCCATGCCGCGGACTCGCTCATCTTCATTTTCCGTAAATGCCCGGACCAGATCCGGAATGTACCGGGGGTCGAGGCAGTTGCCCATGGCCCGGGCCACATTCATTTTCCATCGCCACATATCCGTTGCCGGCATATAAAACATATGGGGCCAGATATTTTTTTCAAAGTATTGCCTGTCCATGTGAAGGAGGGCCGCCCAGTCAAAATATTTTTCCTTGGCCAGGACATTTTCGTTTTGCGGCAGTTTCCGGGAAAGCCACGGGGCGTTTCTGGGGCATACGTTTTGGCAATGGTCGCACCCGTAAATTCTGAGCCCCATGGGTTCGCGCAATTCCCCGGCGGTGATGCCGGTGTCGTAGTAGGAAAGGTAAGAGATGCATTTACGGGGGTCCAGATGGCGCGGTCCTTTCAGAGCGCCGGTCGGACATGCCGCCAGACAGACGTTTTTGCACCAGACCGGACAGCCGATTTCGTCCGTGGGCGGATCCGGTTCAAACGCCTGATCCACGACAATGGCGACAGGCGATACCCAGGAACTTTTTAGCGCCGCTTTGTTGGAATAAAAAAGGCAGTTTTTACCGTAGGTTCCCAGTCCGGCCCGGACAGCGGCCAACCGGTCGGACAAGTTGGGCAATAATTTGAGGGAAATGCCGTTTTCAGACAGGTATTTGATGAATGCTCTGATCTTTTGCGTTAACCCGATTCGTGTGATGCGGTCGTCATCCATATAGCACCGGCCAAAAGAAGATACCATGTGAGCGGGGTAGGCTGAATGAAAATACACAGCGACCAGAACAATAATCGATCTGGCTTCGGGAAAGAGTTTTTGGGGCTCCGTGCCGGCCGCAAGGTCCAGCCCCGCTTTTTTGACCCAGGCATATTCCTGCTCCCGGGAGAGCAGCACTTCTTTTTGTGATTCAAAAGGCGCAGCGCTGGTGAACCCGACGTCTTCAAACCCCAGACCAAGGGCCCGGTCGATAATTTCCTGTTTGGTGATCATGGTGAAAACCTCCTTTTAAAAGCAAGAACGAAGATGGAAAAGGGTTGCTCAAATCAGCATTGCCATGCCGGGCGGCATTGACAGGCTGTTTTTATACTGAATTGAAAAATGCCCAAAAAGTCAAGACGTATGTTTTCTTTCTTGATATTGGAGGCCGTTTGGAATAGAAAAAGCCATGCCAAGATCATTTTAAAAAGAGAAGGAATATTTTATGAAATCAAGCAACGCATACGGCCTGTCAAAAGCCCGGACCGGAGGAGTTTCCCTCATATTCCTTTGTTTATTTTACTTTTTTGTGCAGGCGCCCTGCCCCGCCGGAGCGGAAATTCATGTCTTCAACGATTTTTCCTACACATACAACAATCTCACCGGGGCCGGCGCGGACCAGTCGTCTTTGACCGAAGGCCTCAGATTTCTCAATCTCCTGGGCGTCAACGGAAACGGCGCTGGCAAGGGGTTTGATTATAATTTTAATATCGGAACCCAATTGACCGATGACCGCCGCATCGATATGCAGACGTTTCTGCTGACCCATCTGCAGGCGGGGCTGACCAACAATGTACATACCCTGAATTTCGGGGATACGTTTCAGTCCTTTTCACAGTACGCGCTCAGCACTTCGGTGAAAGGCGGGTCCTACCGGTTTTCCAAGGACAGTTCAAGTCTCCCGGATCTGGTGTTTATTTACGGATTTGCCAATCCCCGATGGGACAATTTCAAGGCAATTGGAGAAAGCCAGGTCGATGTATTGATGCGGGAGGTTGCCGGCGGAAGAATCAGCCGTTCCCTCGTAAGCGATTTACAGGCCGGCTTTTCGGTGGTCAATTCAAGCGATAACGACCGGATCAGCCCCTGGGATGAGTTAAGCGATGTGTTGTCCTTTACCCTGGACTGGGAATACGCTCCCATTTACGGGCTGACCATAAAAGGGGAATCTTCATATTCAGACGCCGTTGTATCGCCGGCCGCCGACGAGGACGACATTTAGATGAATGGCCATGCCCATAAAGTGACAGCCGTGGGCGACGGCGGCCCCAGCCGGGTGATGCTGGAATATGAACGGACATCGCCGGAGTACGAGACCGTTGTCGGCTTTGCCACGGAGGACAGGGAAAAGATCAAAGCCAAATGGCGGTATAAATTTTTGCCCAGGCAATTCGTCACCACGGGATTTTTATGGTACAGAGACAATCTGGACGATCGTCTGGAGTTCACAACAAATCACTACAAGCCGGAAATCAGCCTGCTGTCGAAAAGAGTATTCGGAAGGCCCTATGCCGTAACGGACATCTCTTACAAGCTCGATGTCGCGCGCAAAGATTCGGATGACGCCTCCAGGGTCAATCATATTATGAATGTGAATTTAAGGGACCGCTTTAATATCATCGATGCCGATGCCAACCTGGGATTTACCTCCTATGATGAAGCACAAGCCCTTCACGAAAAAAGCACGGAGTACCTGTTTAATACGTCTTTCTCCAGCCGCTTTTATCTGGACGACTTTATCCTGAAGCCCTCTGTCAACCTTGGAGGCTGGACTTCCGACAGAGAGCTGGAAGATACGACTGACCGGCTTTATGAATATGCACTGGGACTGGGATGTGATATCCCCGACAGGAAGATCATGTCCAGCATCAAAATCGGCCATAATAAGCTGGCCAAGGAAGAAGGAGAAGATTCCTCAAAAATGTTCGGCCGGATGGATATTTATTTCAGGCCGCAGTTTCTTTCGATGCTTGACCACGGCCTGCTTTTTTTACGCGCCTATATCAATGATTATGAATATGATACGGACGGTTACGATTTCAGGGAAACCAGCATCACCACGGGAATGAATATCCGGTTCTGAGAAGGGAAACGACGGCATGTGGTTTTTCAGAATAATCGTGCTGACCTTTTTCCTGGCGACATTCCAGATCCTGGAAGCAAACGCCAAGTGGTGGATTTTCGGTCAGTCCCAAGAAGAGGTTTCCATCCGGTATCTCTACCTCAACAAAGTCGCGTTTGAGGAAAGCACGACGAAAATTGTTTTTTATCACGAGACGCTTGAGGATAAAATGATTCACATCCGGGGAAAAGCCCTGGTCAAGCGCGGGAAAATCGCTGATGTCCATATCTCCGTCAACGACAAAAAAAACTGGCACAAAGCGGCGTTGACTCAGGAGGGCGTTTTTTCATACGATTTTACGCCGGAAATAAATCAGACCTATATTCTTTACATTCGCATTACCGATGCCCGGGGGAAAACCAATCAGGTTGAATCCACACGCAAGGAAGTAACCTTTTCCGGCGACACAGTCGTTGCCGCGGTCAAAACAGCCCTTGGCAACATGGTGGACGCATACCAAAATGAGGATCCCGCCCGGTTTATGTCCTATGTGAGTGAGAACTTTACAGGCGATGACACGATTCTGGACCGGGCCATCCGGCGGGACTTCAGCCTTTTTGACAACATCGACATAAGGATTACGCCGGGGACGGCGGCGACCGATTCCAGAGGCATGATTTTTATCTCGGTGAACTACAACCGGTTTGTTGTTTCCGCAAAAAGCGGGAGATCTTTTACGGACCGGGGATCTACAGAGTTCGTATTTCAACCGGGCACCGATCACCCGCTGGTCTACAGTATGAAAAATCCCCTGCTTTTCGGTTTGAGCGACGCCGGAGAGGTGGCGGCGGGAGCGGTGATTCCGGCTGCAAATGATCCGATCCTCATTGTGGACGACAGGGGGAACGTGGATGTCAAGCCCTTTGATGAGGCCGTCAACATCATCAAGGGCCAGGGGGATATCGACGAAAACGTGGAGTCCGGAAGCAACATCGCATTGATCAGCGAATTTCGCCCGCCCGCGGGTTTTGATTTCTCCGTCGGCGAGGTGGTTGAGGGAAGCGGAGATTTCACCATCACGGGCTACGGGGAAAACCCCATGTATGCCTACGGGTTTATCCAAAACGGGACTGCCTTCCAGGATCTGGGCATGCTGGCTTTAAATGAGGTTGGTCTGGCGCCGGAAACCGGCTATACCAGCGGCATTAATGGGGCCGTCAACCTCTATGAGGGACATGTGTATGCCTTTCAATTAAACGGCCCCCGATACGCATTGGTATATGTACGTTCCGTATCCGTCATTTCCGGTGCGTGCGCGTTTAATCCCGATGAGCAGTGCTTCTTTGTGAGGATGGCCATGGATTACAAGTACCGCGCAGACGGCATGAGAAATTTTTGATCGCCGTTTTTTTATTGACAATCGGTAAATGAATCGTTATAGAGTCTACACCAATTTATACGGTTTTGCCTTACAACCTTTGAAACCAAATTTCAAAGGTTGTCTTTTATTTTGGGCGATAGAATCAGGGATGAAAATTCAAAAGGGGGATGGTTAAAATGCTTTGCACAACGGTAAGAGCGGGATCGGAATGCCCGTTTATGAAAGCTGCCGGGTGTTCCTACAACGGCGGAATTTGTCATGAGATCATCGAGCAATGCAAAGGGTGCAAACGGGCTGTGGAATATGTAAACGGATGGTATTGCTCAGCTTGCCCGGATCCGTCGATAAAATGGAAAAACGGAAATTGCAACATGGCGTCTCATGTGGTTGCAGTTGCCAAGGAGGCGGCCAAAATCAATCCGATCAAGGCTTCAAAACGAAGCCGGAGATAGGTCGCCCGGATCAGGACACAAAACCCCGTCCGTTGCCGGACGGGGTTTTTTTTGGTCTGAACGGGACTTTGTTTTTCCTTGACATTTTTTGCTGCAAAACAGAAACTGAATCAATGAGGGCCCCTTAAAAGTTGTTATCATACCTGAATTTCTATAAACCACGAAGCGCGCGAAGTACACGAAGAGGAGGTTTTCTTAGATGAACCCGATTGCCGCAGAACTCAATGAAATTATCAGAGGAAAAAACTCCCATGTGCTGGATATGCTTTCCGATACCGGGAAAAAGCTTTTTTTCCCAAAAGGGATTTTAACCCAAAGCGCGGAAGCCAAGGAGAAGGCGTATCGATTGAATGCGACCATCGGTATTGCCATGGAAGGCGGAAAGACCATGCGGTTTGACTCCGTGGCCGACCTTGTTCAGGACATAAGGCCCAAGGAATTTCTTACCTACGCGCCCTCTTTCGGGATACCGGGTTTAAGAAAAAGATGGCAGGATGATTTGTTTGAAAAAAATCCTTCTCTTTCCGGGAAAAAAATCAGCTTGCCGGTCGTTACCTCCGGCATTACCCATGCCATCAGTGTTTTTGCCGATCTTTGGGCGGATCCGGATGATGTTGTGGTGCTTCCGGATATGATGTGGGGCAATTACAGCATGATTTTCCATGTGCTTCATGGCGCGCGCCTTTCTCATTATCCCTTGTTTGCCCAAGACAACGGGTTTCATCTTGATGCTTTTGAAAGAAAACTTCGGGAAGAAGCCGGGCGGCACAAAAAAATTATTGTGCTGCTCAATTTCCCCCAAAATCCGACCGGCTATACCGTAACGCGGAAGGAAGGAATGCGCATCATCGAAATTTTGACGCGCCTGGCCGAAGAAGGGGTGAATATCGTAGCGGCCACCGATGACGCCTATTTCGGACTTTTTTATGAGCCCGATATTATGAAGGAGTCTTTGTTCGCCGGGCTTTGCGGCAGCCATCCGCGGATTCTGGCCGTAAAACTGGACGGCGCCACCAAGGAAAGTTACGTCTGGGGCCTGCGTGTCGGGTTTATTACTTACGGTTGCAAGGCCGACGGCGATGTAGAGCCGTTATATGACGCCCTGGCCAGGAAAACCGCCGGGTGTGTGAGGGGGACAATCTCCAATGCGTCTCATTTAGGACAATCCATTATTTTAAGGTCCCTGCAGCATGAAGATTATCCGGTACAAAAACAGGAAAAATTCGACATTTTAAAAGCCAGGGCCGTGCGGGTCAAGACGGTTGTCGCCGATGAAAAATTCAAGGACGCATTCGACGTATACCCCTTTAACTCCGGATATTTCATGTGCATCCGGCTGAAAACGGTAAATGCCGAAAAACTGCGGGTTCATCTTTTGGATCACTATGGCGTCGGGTTGATCGCCATCGGGGACGTCAACTTGCGGATCGCTTTTTCCTGCATCGATGAAAAAGATGTTTCCGAATTGTTTGACATTATTTTGCAGGGAGTGAAGGACCTTAATAGTCTGAAGACTGACGGCTGAAGGCTATCGGCGATAGGGAAGATCTCAATAGGATACATTCACCAGGAATAACCCGTGAGGCGGTGCGGTGATGCCTGCGCGGGACCGGCTTTTTGACTCAAGGATCTGCCGGAAATCTTCCGGCGTGATTTTTTCCGCTCCCACATCCACGAGCGTTCCCACAATATTTCGGACCATAAACCGCAAAAAGCCGTCTCCTTCGATATCCATGCGGATGACGTCGTCGTTCTGGTCAATGTCAAAGGAAATAATCCGGCGGACAGTGGACCGGACAAACGTGCCCTGCCCCTGAAACGCTTTAAAATCATGAGTCCCGATAAGGTGGGCGCCGGCATCGCGCATGGCGCATAAATCGAGCTTTTTTCTGATATGCCAGGCATAGTTGCGGAGAAGGGCCGAAGGAATGGCCCGATTCAAAATGCAATACCGGTAGCGTTTCCCTTTGGCATGATATCGGGCATGAAAACCAATATCCGCGGACATACAGGTTTTAACGACAATATCATCGGGCAGCAGGGCATTCAGCCCTTTGAGGAAAGTTTCAGGCGTAAAGGCGGTGTCGCAACGGAAATTGGCGCACTGGGCAAGGGCATGAACGCCGGCATCGGTTCTTCCCGATCCGATCAGGGTGACTTTTTGGCCGGTCATGACGGCGATGGCTTTTTCCATTTCCGATTGAATGGACACATCGCCTGCCTGCCTTTGCCAACCATGGTAGGCGGCGCCGTCGTATTCGATGACAAGTTTGAAGTTTTGAATCATGGCGGCATTGTCGTGTTTCGGGAGTGCTGTCCCGAAACACGACCCGGTTGACGTTTTAGAAGTTTTGAGTTTTGAGTTATCGCAGGGGCTTAAACGCTTTTTTACTTGCTCCGCAGATAGGGCATTTCCAGTCGTCAGGCAATTGATCGAACTGCGTATCCTAGGGAATTTTCCCTTTCCGATCCCCCTTGTCCGGGTTGTAGATATAACCGCAGGTTAACGTTTGACATTGATACATTTCTTCGGGGTTAGCCATGTCCTTCCTCCTTGATAGAAAAATTGACGCTGCCGCATACGGGGCATTTCATGTTTTTTTCTTCCCATTGGCATTTTTAAGGTTTTCCAATCCCTGTTTGAGGCAGGATTCCCTTATATAAACAGAATAAAAGTGTCAATCTTTTTTGATGCAGCCAAAAACCTGAAATATTTCCCTCCTTCAGCCTTCGGTCTTCCCCAAAAAATCCCTCTGTCAAATTCCAACAGGCTATGGTATGGAATACCGCATTGGGGTACGGGATTGCGATAACTTTATTTCATTGGACTGGAAGGGCAAATGGAAACCTATACGTGTTTGGGCTTTAGAGCGTCGGGCATAGCGGCCGGAATTAAAAAAAACAAGTCGTTGGATCTGGGGCTGATTGTTTCTGACAAACCGGCCGCGGTGGCGGGCGTATTTACGAAGAACCGCGTGAAAGCGGCGCCGGTTCAACTGGATCAGCAGCGCGTCGCTTCGGGGAAATGCCGGGCGGTTATCGTCAACAGCGGAAACGCCAACTGCTGCAACGGCGATGAGGGGATGGCAAACGCCGTAGCGATGACCAAATCCGCGGCCGTTCAGCTTTCCATTCCGGATGAGTCGGTTCTGGCATCCTCGACCGGCGTCATCGGCGAACCGCTTCCTCTTGAAAAAATCATGGCCGCAACGCCGAAACTGGTATCGGCACTGCGGCCGGACGGTTGGCTCGATTTTGCCCGTGCCATTATGACCACCGATACATTTCCCAAACTGATAAAGAGAAAAGGCGAGCTCAACGGAAAATCCTTCACCATAATCGCCACGGCCAAAGGCGCGGGGATGATTCATCCGAACATGGCCACCATGCTTGCCTATATCTGCACGGACGCGGGAATCGGACCGGATGAACTGCATGCGGCCCTGACAATCGCGGCGGATTCTTCGTTCAACCGGATTACCATCGACGGAGACACATCCACCAACGATACGGTGTTGCTGCTGGCAAACGGCGCATCGGGCGTTCTTATCCGTGAAGCGGAGCATCTTCGATATTTTCAAAATTTGTTGGAGGGAATTTGTCTGGAGCTTGCCCGGCTTGTGGTAAAAGACGGGGAAGGAGCCACCAAACTGGTGGATATCGCCGTTCGCGGTGCCGCATCGGATGAGGATGCATCGGCTGTTGCCAGGACCGTTGCAGGGTCCATGCTGGTCAAAACAGCCCTTTTTGGAGAAGACGCCAACTGGGGAAGAATTATCGGCGCCGTGGGCAGAGCCGGCGTTATGGTGGAACCGGGCAGGATCGATATTTTTTTCAATGACGTGATGATGGTAAAAAACGGCAAAGGCTGCGGCAAGTAGGCCGAAGCCTTTGCTGCGGAGGTGCTTAAAAAGCCTGAATTTACAATCGTCATCGATTTGAACCTGGGCCAGGGCGAGCACACCGTGATGACCTGCGATTTTTCCGTTGACTATGTCAAAATCAATGCCAACTATCGCTCCTGATGGATCATGGCGATGATGCGACTTCAAAAATTTTTGTCCGCTGCAGGGCATTGTTCAAGGCGAAGGGGCGAAACCCTGATTGCCGCAGGCCTGGTGAAAGTCAACGGAAAGACGGTAACCCGGCCCGGCACTTCCGTGGACCCGGAAAATGACGTGGTGGAGGTGGAAGGAAAACGTCTGGCGGCCCAAGATGCGCTGGTTTATGTGGCATTGCATAAACCTGGGGGATTTGTAACGAGCTGCCGGCATCCGAATGAAAAAATCGTCCTGGACTTAATCGACATCCCGCAGCGGGTTTACCCGGTCGGCCGGCTGGACAAGGATTCCACGGGTCTTTTGATTTTAACCAACGACGGCCGGCTGCACCACCGCATTTCCCACCCGTCCTTTGACCATGAAAAAGAGTACGATGTAACCGTTGAAACCCCGATCTCAGACAGCGCTTTGAACTCCATGGAAAAAGGAATGCCCCTGATGGGAAGCAAAACCCGCCCGGCCCAGATCACGCGGGTTTCCGCCACCCGCTTTCGGATCATTCTCAAGGAAGGGAAAAACCGACAGGTTCGGCGGATGGTGGAACAGGTGGGAAACCGCGTGGTTTCGCTTACGAGAATCCGGATATCCGGATTAAAGCTGGGAAGGCTCGCACAGGGAGCGTGGAGACATCTTAATGAAACTGAAAAGGCCGCGCTGCTGAAAGGGATTGATACCCCCCGTCAAAAATCCAACCCCCCTGAAACCACTTGCCACAGAGATCACGGAGACCGACTCGATCCTCGCGACCGCCCAGCAGTCCGTG
>CAYTSY010000025.1:0-11926 GCA_964440555.1 uncultured Desulfobacteraceae bacterium | reverse complement strand
ATAAATTTTGGCGGGATGGCTTTCCCGGTCAACTCCTGGATCACTTTTTTGGGATATTTAAGATCCTCTCTGACCAGCATTTTTGAAGTGCCATGGGCGATCCACTTGTCGTTTTCATCCACGGCGACCGCTTCGGCCAGACATACGGACCTGCCGATCTTTATTCTTTTTCCCCGAACGATCAGTTTTCCGGAAAACATCGTGGCCAGAAAATCAATATTCAAATCAAGGGTCATGAGCCCTTTTTCTTCGGGGCATTCGCAATAAAGGGACCAATAGGCCGCGATATCAATGACCGATGAGATCATGCCGGCATGGACGTTTCCAAATGGATTCAGATGGAACTGTTGAATATCGGCTGTTACGGTTGAATATCCGATCCCCATTTCCGTTATTTTGATATTCATATGCTTCAAATAGGGACCGCTGTTCAAGAAATCGACGACGGCTTCCAAATGTTCGGGATTTAAAGTTTCCATCATATACCTTGTATCAACAAGACTGAAAAATCCTGCTTATGAAATTAATTTGTCGAAATGTTGTTTGATTCATGGTAACTTGGCTCGGCATAATACTTTACTTCCATTTCCCCTCGCGCCAAAGAGGGGCTTTATTTGCATGCATTAGTTTTTTCTTGGCATTGATTATAACAAAAAATGAACAAAAGTGAAATCAATATCAACTGTTCTGATTGTACAAAAAAATATAAGAATCAAAGAGGAGCAGCATAAATGGTTACGATTGAATCCTTAACCGGCGGACAGGATAAAATGGCTGTGGTTGGCCTGGGCTATGTCGGGCTGCCGCTGGCGATTGCCATGTCTAAAAAATTCAAGGTCATCGGTTATGATGTGAATGCCGACCGGATCAGGGAACTGGCATCGGGGCATGACCGGACCTGTGAAGTGGCGGCTGAAGAATTACAGCGCCAGACGGTCCATTTTACAGATAATCCCCAAAGCCTTTCAACCTGCCGCCTGATCATCGTGGCCGTCCCGACGCCGATCGATGCGTGCAATAGCCCGGATTTGCGCCCCCTTACGGGCGCGAGTGAAATCGTTGGAAAGCATTTGGTCCGGGGGGCCTGCGTTGCCTATGAGTCAACTGTTTATCCCGGGGCCACGGAGGAAGTCTGCATTCCGATACTGGAAAAACAATCCGGGCTGAAGTTCGGACGGGATTTCACCGTGGGATACTCGCCGGAACGAATTAATCCCGGAGACAAAGAACACACCTTTGAGCGGATCATCAAGGTCGTTTCCGGGTCGGATGATCAGACCCTGCGGTTTCTCGCTGACGTTTACGGCGCGGTGGTAAAGGCGGGAATCCATTGTGCGTCGTCGATTAAAGTGGCTGAAGCCGCCAAAGTCATCGAAAACACGCAGCGGGATTTAAATATCGCCCTGATGAATGAGCTGTCCATGATTTTTGATAAAATCGGCATCGATACCGTTGAAGTGCTTGCCGCAGCGGCAACCAAGTGGAATTTTCTTCGGTTCACCCCCGGTCTGGTCGGCGGGCATTGCATCGGCGTGGACCCGTATTATCTGACGTTTAAGGCGGAATCTCTGAAATTTCACCCCGAGATGATCCTGGCGGGCCGCAGAATCAACGATGCCATGGGAAAATATGTGGCTGAGCGGGCCGTCAAGATGCTGATCCATGCGGGCAAGCAGGTTCTGGGATCAAAAATTGCCCTGCTGGGACTGACCTTCAAGGAGAATGTGCCGGATCTTCGAAATACGAAAGTCGTTGACATCATCACAGAGCTTGAAGATTACGGCGTTGAGGTCCTCGTCCATGATCCTGTGGCGGACCCCGGGGACGCGCTTCGGTATTACGGAACGACGATAAAGCCCTATGAAGCCCTTGCGGGCGTTGATGCAGTGATCGTTGCAGTCGCCCATCGCGACTACGAAACGCTTGGGTTGGCGGGCATTACGAAATTATGACGCAACACAGGCAAGGGAAAGCGGGGTTTCGTACTGGCGTCTCTGACCCTGGCCAATCCGTACCCCCCATCATCCATGCAGGGGTCTGGTCATTCTTGCAAAGATTCCCTGATGGCGGCGATCAGATCAAGTCTTTCAATAGGCTTTGAAAGAATTTTGCAGGCGCCGAATGTTTTGGCCACGCTTAAGTAGTCCAAAGCACCCACGTGACCGGGCCCGAGCTGTCCGCCTCCGGAGATGGCAATGATTTTAAGTTCCGGCATTATTCTCTTGAGCTCAATAATGGTTTCAATGCCGTCTTGTTCGGGCATGATCAGATCGGTAATGACCAGGTCAGGGGAATGTCTGAGGAAAAACTCCACTCCCTCTTTTCCGTTTGAAGCCGTGATCACTTCATACCCCTCTTTTTCTATTATGATGCAAAGCAAATTGCGAACTAGATCATCGTCATCAATCACCAATATTTTTTTCATAAGTTTTGTTCCTGCGGCTCTTTATCAATCATAAACCAATGACATCATGGTTTTTGTCTATGCCCAGACGATTTTTGTCTTGCCGGCGATTTCTGATCCACGGAAAGCGCAGCCCCCAATGCCGTGGCATATGCAGCAAACCGGGGGATATGAAAGGTAATCGAGAATAAGCCGGACAAGCTGTCGAATATGGATTTTGCAGGCGGCAGGGTGGCCAGTCTCCCCGTCAGAATAACGTCTTTATTGCGGGTTGCCTTTGCCGCGCCGTTTGCCGTTACCGCAATGGTTTGATACACGAGGTTTAAAATAGCCAGCGCCAGATCCGGTTCCACGGCATCGTCTCCACATTTGCCGAAATTGGAAGCCGTGATCGAATCCGCCAGACCCGTTATCTCCGATGATGAAATATCTCCCACGCTGAGGTCGATCCGGTTGAGCCTTCCCTGTTTGGCTCTTTGGCACAGCAGATGGACATCGGTTATTCCCAGGATATACTTTGAAAGCCCGACCAGCGTTCCTCCGCCCACGCCGGTACCTCCCCAGTGGGTGATTTTCCCATTTTCCACTTCGACCAGTGCTGTTCCCGTCCCCATACTGACGACGATGGCTTTGGGGATTTTGGAAAGAAAGGTTCCGCCCCGGCCGATGGAGGTGAATTCTCCAATGTGTTCAACCGGACGGCCCAGCAGGCTGTTTCGTATGCCTTCAGCGCCGACGCCGGTCAGGGCAATGGAATCCACGTCTGAAAGCTCACGGTTGTACTCGGAAAGAAATTTTCCCAAAGCGCCGGCGGCTGAAGCCACCGGGTCATCCGCCTTCACGGTGAGGGGATGAATGATTTTTTTCCCGTCATACCCGATAATATTGGTGGTTGTTCCACCGATGTCGATTCCGATGATCATGAGGGTTTACCGTCAAGAATATGAAGGACTTGTTCATTTTTATTCTGACTTCCGGCTCCTGTATTCTGAACTCTCCGTTTATATTTTTTTATTACGATGTTATGTAATTTAACTCAAGCCAATTTTTGACGCAGGCGATTCATATCGGCCGGGCAAGGGAACTTACGGTCTTCAGCCATCGTCTGAACAACCTGAGTATTCACGCTGCGTTCAACTTGACAAAAACAGATCGGACACATACAGTGATTATGAATCTATTTACAACTATGGCCGCGTTTACCACGTTTAATGGGGGATTTAAAAAACAGCGATGAATAAAAAAAATTTGTCTGCAAGGTCATCATCCTATCCGCATCGCGTCACAACGGAGCGCCTTTGCCATGGGGCGACAACGCTTACCAATTTCTTTTTTCGATACGGCGCCAACATATATGTATTTACCTATGAAAAAGACGGCAAAAAAAAACATACGTTCATCGACACCGGGTATGCAGCCCATCACGGCCAAATATTTCCCATCCTTGAAGCAAACGGCATTGATATAAAAAATATTGAATATATCATCATCACCCACCGCCACCCCGATCACAGCGGATTGGCCGCTTCGTTAGCCAACGAATCAGGAGCCAGAATCCTGGTTCATGAAAAATTTAAAGATTTTGTGGAAGGCAATATCAGCGCGGAGGAAAAGAGGTGGCTGGGCGGATTTGATCCGTCGCAGCTTAAAAAATGCGATGTCGAATACCTGAATTGCGCTAACGGCAACGGTGGATTCGCGATCAACGGCGTTGACTTTCCCCGGACCGGTAAATATGTGGAAATCGGAGAAAACTGCGGTCTGGAGATTCTTGCCTGCCCGGTAAGCTCTCCCACTCACAGTCCCGATCAGTTAATCATCCTGTATTCTCCCGGAAAGACGCCCCATGGGGTTGGCAAAACAAAGCAGACGTTTCGTCCCACGGATGAAATGATATTTGCGGGGGATCTCTGGCTGATGAAAGGACCTATTTTTGAAAGAAATCTGAGAAGTTTAAAACTCAGCATGAAATTTCTTTTTTATCGGTTCATGTCGCGTATTTCCCGGGGAAACGAAATCCGCCGACTCCCCCGGGAACAGGATGCAAAAGCAAAAGATGCCCTGAAGCAGGGGTTTTGTCTGATCCGGGTAAAGCCCGGTCATGGCGAAGAGTTTTTGGGAAGCAACCTCATCCCCAAAAGCCTGCTGGCAGATCGCGATCTGCTGATGAAATTCGGATTTTCAATGGATGAGGATAAATCCGTGCTGCGATCGCAAAGCCTTGTCTCTCAAATTGCCGCATTACGGGAAGACGCCTATGCCCAGTTTGCCGACACGCTGAACCTCTGGATGGAGTTGGGCTACAGCCCGGGTGAAATCCCCGGACTGCTGGCCCGCATATATGTGGAGCAAAACGGGGGTGGCCCGTTGGTTGAGGAGGACCGCAAAGAGAGAAGAAAGCGGTTGAAAGAATTACTGATCCGGCTGATTTCAGAAAAAAACGAACCCGACGACCTTCACCGGATCGCAAAATTCACCTTGCCGCGGCTTTAACCGCTGTGATGAGATCCCCTCCCCTGTTATCCGATTTCTATAACTCCCTCGACCATGAGCATATCCATTTCGTCCTCGCTCATGCCCAACACCTCCTTGCAGACGTACTCGGTGTGTTCGCCGATCCGCGGCGCGGGCCGGGACAGTTTTCCCGGCGTTTCGGACAGTTTGTAGGCAAATCCGTCATAAGCGCAAATTCCCGCTTCGCAGTGATCCAAATAAGCGTAATATCCCCGGGCACGCAGTTGCGGGTCATGCACCAGGACATCTTCGGCATCCTGGACCACACCGGCCGGAACCCCTGCCCTCTGAAGCAGCATCATGACTTCTTCAGGCGTCCTTTGTATTGTCCATTCACCGATCAGCCGGTCAAGCTCGTCCTCATTTTGTTTTCTGGCAAGCAGGCTGGAGAATTTGCCGTCATTGGCCCACGAAGGCTTGCCCATGACTTCGCAAAAACCGTTCCATTGGTCGTCGCTGAAAACGGCGATAACGCACCAACGGTTATTTTTTTTGCCGGGCGCCGGCCCCAGGTTGGTCATTACCGTGCAACTTCTGTCTTCTCCCCTGCAGGGATAGCAGCCATGGGGCGATGCCTGAGCAACGCGATTACCCGTGCGCTCCTGAATGCGGTTATTTACCGTGTAATCGAGGATGGCCGTTTCCAGAATAGACGCCGCCGAAGCCACCTGGGCCATGATAATATGCTGGCCCTTGCCTGTTTTTTTTCGCCGCCGCAGGGCGCCGATAATGGCTATCGCCAGATGACCCGGGTTGATCACATAATCGGTATAGTTGGTTCCCGTGCCGATGGGCGGACGATGGGAAAATCCGGAATAAGCGCTCAGCCCTCCCAGAGGCGTAATGATCGCGCCGAAACCGGCCCGGTTTCGGTGGGGGCCTTGTAAGCCCTGCATGGGCTGGTCTATCCAGATCAGATCCGGTTTTATCCGGGCATAGTCCTCGTAGTTAAGCTTGAGACGGTCTTTCATCGGGGGAGAGAAATTTTCAATCACGATGTCGCTTGCCATAATGAGACGGTCGTACACCTCTTTGGCCAAAGGATGCGTCAGGTTAAGTCCCATGCACAGTTTTGAACTGTTTTGGTTGTTGAAATAGCCGCTGACATTCAGACTTTGATCTTCCAAACCCGGCGTCTTGGGACTGGATATGCGGATGCCGTCCGGATGTGTTGCCGACTCCATTTTAATGACTTCGGCCCCGTGATCGGCCAGCATTTTGGTGGCCACGGGCGACGCGGCAAACCATGAAAAATCACACACCCGGATGCCTTCAAACGGCAGTTTGTTCGTGTTCATATGCCCCTCCTAAATGGCCCCTTGGTTTTTCAATATTGCCAAATGATGTCTGGTCAATCCCAATTCTTTCTCATAAATCTCCATATTGTGCTCGCCCAACAGCGGGGCCCGTCGCGATATGCGCCACGGCGTGTCCGATATATGGTAGCAGGGCGCACCCGGATAGGTGATGGTCATGTTGAGTTCCGGGTGGTTTATCTCATTAAAAAAGCCCAGGGCCTGGAATTGGGGGCTTTCAACCAAATCCTTGGCGTTTTGGACAGGGGCGATCATAATCCGTCTTTCCGCAGCTTCATCAAATATCTGTTGTTTTGTTTTTTTGGATAAAAACACCTTCAACATACCACTGATATGGGCAAACTTCTCCAGGCTGGCGATAAGCTTTGGCGGATCATTGAGAAGCGCCACGAGCAGCTTGAAATTTGTAATCAACTCCCAGGTGTCGTTCCATTTTTCATCCTTAAGATCACCGGCCATCCCCTGACTGTCCATCCATTCGACAATGATATCCCAGCCGGCGCCAAAACCCGCCACGACATAGGAATACACATAGCCGTCCATGCAGGGATACAACCCGATACCCGGCACAACCGGTTCCTCGCGGCCTATTCTCTGGCGTATTTCCTTTCTGATGTCATAATGCTGCATGGCGGTTTCCATGCTCATGAGAACCGATTCCTGAAGGGACACGTCGACAAATTGTCCCCTACCCGTATCGTCTCTTGCATACAGGGCAATCATCGTGCCGACCGCCGCCTGGACCGAAGCGCTGTGGTATGCCTGGGAACATCCCAGCTTATAAGGGGGATCTTCTGGAAATCCGGCCAGAAACATAAGGCCTCCCATGGCCTGAGCGACGATGTCAGGGCCTAAAAAGTCACGGTAAGGCCCGGTTTGGCCAAACGGCGTGATCGACGTTTGAATAAGGCCGGGATTCAATTCTTTTAAAGACGGATATCCGAGTCCGATTTTTTCCAGGTAGCCGGGCGGGAATGTTTCCACCAGCACATCGGCGGTTTTGACAAGCCGCTTGAATATTTCCCGGCCGTCGGCATTTGCAAGTTCCAGCGTAATCGCGCGTTTGCTGGTATTGAAATGAAACCAGTAAAGACTTTTCTCTGGATTCGGTTCGTCGTGAACAAAAGGCCCGAGGCGTCTCATGGGATGGCCTCCCGGCGGTTCGATGCGAAGAACATCCGCGCCCAGATCGGCGAGAAGCTTGGTGCAGTATACCCCCGCTTCCCCCGTGAGATCCAAAACGCGAATGTCGCCCAATAAAGTTTCATGGTCAGTCATGTGAGTTCTCCACGTTATGTTGTAAGATCAGCTTTTCCGTCTTTTGGGTCATACGTGACCGGCGGATCATAAATGAAGGCCGTTGGTTGAGGCATCCGGTCACTATCGTCAATGCGTTATATCATAGCGGAAAGCTTTTCAAGAGAGAAACGAATCACCCGGATAAAAATTGGGCTGTGCAAAAACCGGCGCTTACACCGGTTTATATGTAGCGTTGAAATTAGTCTTGTTCTTTTCCCGGCGCTTCCGGCATCATTTTTTTGATCAGCCCGAGCAAGTCATGTCCGATGCGCTCATTCGGATGAGCGGATATCATTTTTTCCGCAATAGGCGCGGCTCTCTGGGGTTTTCCGACCCTGAGATAAAACTGGGTCAGGGCATAGAGATAGTCCATGTTGTCCGGATCGGTATGGAGGGCATGAATCATGGCCTTTTCCGCCTCCGAATCCCGCTGCAGTTGCTGGAGCAGGAGTCCAAGGTTGTAATGGATGCGTCCCCGTTCGGGCATGGCTTTGGCAGCTTTTTCAAAATAGGCGGCCGCTTCATCGTATTTATTCATCTCCGTCAACAGCAGCGCAAATGAATACGCAGCTTCATGGAGATCCGGATGTGTCTTCACCACCTCCCGAAGCAGTTGCTCCGCCTGATCTTTTTGCCCCAGACTGTTGTAAAGCATCGCAAGGTTTATTTTGGCCGGATAAAATTCGCGGTCGATACGAATGGCTTTGCGGTATTGTTTAATGGCCTGTTCGCTATCCCCCAGGTTGGCGTAAAAGATTCCCAGATTGTGCCTGGATGCGGCAAAATCCGCTGTATAGTGCATGGCCTGGCGGTATTCTTCGAGAACAGATTGAAACCGTGTTCCCGATGCGGCCGGCATCTCGGCGGAAGGCACTGTGGACAAAAATCGTGCCGCTTCAATCCGGACAGCTTTCACCGGATCATAGAGCAGCGGTATTATGTGGACAAGATAGGCACGCGGGTCTGTCTCCGGAAGATTGCGAATCGCGGTATAACGCACGAGCGTCGATTCATCGGCCAGAGCGCGAAGGAGCGCCTGTTCGCTTTTTATATCAAAATAGGTTGCGGCAAGAGACAGCGCGGTCGCCCGGACATTGGCCGGATACAAGCGGTCCTGCGCTAACTGCACCAGATCGGACAGGGCCTCCGGCATCCGTTTGCGCCCGGCATCCAGGATCGTGCCGTAATGGCTCCTTTTTCGCTTGCCGTACCATTTGTCAACAGCATCCGCCAGCCACTGAGTGGTTCGATCCGCATGGCAACGGCTGCACGCATTGGGCGTGTTGATTTTCAGGCTGAGATCGGGCCCGGGGAGTCGAAAACTGTGATCCGGACGATAATCCACCCCCATGTAGTTTCGTCCGGGCATGTGGCAGCCCTCGCACTGCGCCCCGGCGCCGACCTCAAACAGAATTTCTCCGGCGCCGGATCTGACCGGTTCCCCTTTTTCCCCTTTTTTCTTATGAAAATGGTGATCTTTTACATCATAGACAGATGCCTTGTGGCACTGGAGGCAAAGATCGTTGCCTTCCCGGATACGTTTGATGCTGTGGACATCATGACAATCACTGCATTGCACTTCCCGCGCAAACATTTTGCTTTGCATGAATGACCCGTATTCGTAGACCTCCTCCAGGATCTGGCCGTCCGGGAAATAATACCCCTCCGACAAAAGCTGGGGAATGCCGTAATCGAGGAAATCGATATTTGCGTGGTTGTTTTCTCCCAGCGACATGCGGCGTGAGTGACACGGGGCGCATAGTTCAACCTGTTGAAGGGAGGTCAAACCGCCCGCTTTTAAAATCAAACCGTAGTCTTCCGTCAACGGGCGGCCCATCTCCGGCGTTTCGGCCCATTTTACATGGGCTGCGCCCGGCCCGTGGCAGGCCTCGCACCCCACGCTGATCTCCGACCAGGAGGTACGGTAGGTGTCTTTTTCCGGATCATAGTTCTTTTTAAGGTCGGTGGAGTGGCATTCGGCGCACATCCCGTTCCAGTTCTGCGCCTGATTGGTCCAGTAGAGCCAGTCATCCGGATCCGGCGGACTATCGGGATAGAGGTGATACCAGCGCCTGTTTTGGACATCCCAGGCGATCGGAAGGCACTGAAGACGTCCGCCCGGAAAAGGAACAAGGTATTGCTGCAGGGGATACCACCCGAAGGTGTGGGTGATGCGAAATTCCCCCATATCGCCACCGGGGCCCCGGGTGTAAACAAAATATTGGCCGTCTCTGCGATAAAACTTGGATGTTGCGCCAACATGTTTAAATTCGGCATCGGCGAAGTCGCCGAGCACGCTTTGCTCATCGGCGGGCGCCATGGCGCGGCGATGAAGAGACTCCTGCCACTTGTCATATTCCGTTTTGTGACAGGGCCGGCATTTGCCGCTTCCCACAAAACCGCCGTGCGGCATGCCGGCTTTCAGAAGAGGCGCCGGCCGGCAACGCTCCTTTACGATATATACCGGAATCGAAATAACGATCAGAAATGTCGCTATAACACCGGTAATCTTCCAGTTTGTGAGAGAATGGTCATCCATGATCAGCAATCCAACGCCCGACGGCGGGCAGCTTCCTTACGATTATTTTTGCGGGTAGGCGACCTGCTCCGGCTTGAACGCGCCCCTTCTCCCCGGCTTGCCGGTGTTCACCCGAACCACATGGTTTTCAATGGTTATGGGGAAAATATCCAGTGCCCGCAGCGCCGGCGCCCTGATGACATCGCCTTTGATGTCAAAGGTCGAGGAATGGCAGGGGCACACAAATCTTTTTTCTTTTTCGACCCAGGGTACGGTGCAGCCCAGATGGGTGCACCGGCGGTGGATGGCCAGAAACCCGCCGTCTTCAAGCCTGACCAGATAAAAATGTCCCCTCGGAAATGCAGTCACGGAACCCGCTAAAAAACTCTCCACGGATCCGCATTAAATAACGGCGCCGAAGTCTCCTTCCCGGGCCCGCCCGCGGCCGGGACGCAAAAAAGAAACAACAAGCCACACGAATTCAAAAAATGCCGCGAGACATAACCCGAACCAGAGTTTGGACAGGAAATTTCTTCGTGTTGAAGGGGGTGTCGCATCTTCTGTATCTATTTTCTTTTTTGTCATAAAGAGTTGCTAAGCCTCCTCCTTCACCACGGAACGCATAAGATCATTCCCTGGCCCCTGAACCAAACGCCGGTAGCCGTCAGAACGCCAAGGGCTGCTGTCAGGAAAACAAAAACAGCCTGGACTATCTCATTTTTGGAGGCGTAAAACCTCTGTTTCAAAAACCTGCAGAAAACCAGGATAACGGCAACAAGAACGATAACAGGGATCACCCCCCTGGCGATGAAAGGGGGAATGCCCGAAAAACCATTTCCCGCTCTCAGCACGGATTCGTCCAACAGAATCAAAAATACAGTCAGAATCAGAGCGGATAGAGCTGCAATCAGGGATATCCGCAATCCGGCGGGAGATGCGAACCAGACGCCGGCAGTGTTCGACTCGTATTTCAGATAAGGCGCTGCCAGAACGGCAATGCCGAAAACCAATGGAAGAATGCACACGGCAACCGTGGGATGAAGGTGCAGCAGCAATTCATGCAAGCCTGCAAAGTACCACGGCGCCTTAATCGGATTGGGGCTTAGGCCCGGGTTTGCAGGAGCCGAAAGCGGTGCATCCACAAAAACAGACAGCCACAGGAGAGCGGCGACGACACCTGCTGCCATCGCGAGCTCCCGAACAAAAAGGTTCGGCAGAGCCGGTATCCGCACCGGATGCGCATCTGCGGCTTCCCCGGCCGATCCGGGAATGACCAGCCCGCCGGCCTTTCTTATTCTCCAGAAATGAAAGGCCATCAAAAGAAGCATCAGAATCGGAACCACGGCCGTGTGGATGGCAAAAAATATCCGCAGCGTGCCGGGCCCGATATCGGTACCGCCCCGGATCATTTTCTGAAGGAAGGGCCCTATCCAGGGAATATAGTCCAGCATGGCGGTCGAAACCGTTACAGCCCAGAACGCCAATTGATCCCAGGGAAGCAGATACCCTGTGAAATTGGCCAGCAAAACAGTAATGAGCAGGGAAAGTCCGATCACCCAGTTGAACTGCCGCGGCGGATGAAACGCGCCCGTGAAGAACACCCGGAGCATGTGGAGAAAAGCGGCCAACACGAGAAGATTGGCAGACCAGTGATGCAGGTTTCTGACCAGCCGTCCAAAGGGCGCCTCAGAAATCAGCGCCTGCACCGAGGCATAAGCCCCCACGGGCGTGGGTTCGTAGACAAACTTCAGCAGAACACCGGTACCAAACTGAAGCAGTGCCAAAAGAGCGGCCGTGCCGCCCAATCCCACCGCCAGCCCGTCCATGCTGTCCACCAGGTTCAAGGCGTTCGTGATGCCAGTGACCCATAAAAAG
>CAYTSY010000024.1:2979-31593 GCA_964440555.1 uncultured Desulfobacteraceae bacterium | reverse complement strand
CGTCAAGGATCTGGAAGATGTGGCCGGTATGGCGACAACCTACGGATCTCTGGCTTTCCAAAACCATATCGCGGGTCAGGATTCGACCCAGGTCAGCCGGCTCAAGGCAGCGGGGGCCATCGTAATCGGAAAGACCAACACCCCGGAATTCGGGTTCACCGGATTTACCAAAAACCGGCTTTTCGGAACCACGAGAAACCCCTGGAACACTTCGCGGACGCCCGGCGGCTCCAGCGGCGGCTCTGCAGCCGCGGTGGCCGGAGGCATGGTCGCCATGGCCACCGGGTCTGACGCTGGCGGATCCATCCGCATCCCCTCGTCCTACTCGGGCTGCTTCGGGGCGAATTCCCTGGGGACCGGTTCCTCTGTTATACATGGACACGATTTCAGTCACGGGTCCTATCGCCCGGACCGTCGAAGATGCGGCCCTGTTTCTGGACTGCACGGCCGGTTATCATCCTTCCGATCCCCGGTCCCTCCCGCACCCGGGCATGTCCTACGTCAAGTGCCTCGATGATCTGCCGAAAAAATTGAAAATCGCCTTCAGTCCGGATTTGGGATATGCAGCCGTCCAAAAGGACGTGATGAAAAACGTCACAAAGGCTGTCTCCTGTTTCGAAGAAATGGGCCACATTGTGGAAACCCCTGCGGCGGAATTTTTTGACCCTTCAGAGGGGTGGTCTTTGCTCATGAACCTTGATATCTACGCCCAGTTCCACGAAAGCATGCTTAAAAACAGAGATCAAATCAACCGATCGATTGTTAACAGCCTTGAGCCCATGAAATCCGTATCCGTGGCCGACATTATCCAGGCCGACGTTGTCCGGACGGAATTCAACCGGGTCCTGTGGACGCTTTTTGACCAATACGATCTGCTGCTGACCCCCACCATGCCGACGGATGCGTTTGCAGCCGAGGGTCCGCCGCCATCGGAAATCGACGGAAAGCCCATTGATCTTCTCGGCGCCGTGGCCCTGACTTATCCGTTCAACCTGACCGGTCATCCCGCGGCCTCGATTCCGGCAGGTTTTTCAGATGCCGGCCTTCCCGTGGGGCTGCAGATCGTAGGGCCCCGGCATCGCGACGACCTGGTTCTCCAGGCAGCACGGGCCTATGAGCGCATGCGCCCCTGGAACGACCATTGGCCGAGAATCGGATAAGACCGGATATCGGATGTCAGTGGTCAGTGGTCAGATGTCGGCGATCACCCGGTCATCACCCATAACCCATAACCTATAAGCAGAGCCCCTTATGAATTTCAAGCTTAGCAAAGAAGAACGTCTTCTCCAGAAATCGGTCCGCGAGTATCTCAGGGACAAAATCGCCCCTTTTGCCGATGCCGGGGACCGGGAAGCGCCGCTGGCCAAAAGTCAGGTTCTCGCATACCTCAAGGGACTATCCCCATTCGGATATCTCGGCTCCCTTGTGTCTGCGGATCTTGGCGGCCCGGAATTGTCTCATGTGGAAACCGGCATCATTTTTACGGAGCTGGGAAAAACCTGGGCCGCGCTTGCCGCAATGATCTTTTCCACTTCCACAGTCATTTCCCGTATCCTGATGTCCTCAAACCGGGATGTGATCGATCGGTTCGTTCCCCCGTTGCTTGGAGGAAGTATGGTCGGCGCATTCGCTCTGACCGAAACCGGCTCAGGAACAGACCCTGGTGGGATTCAAACAACCGCCCTGATATCGGGAGACCATTTTATCGTCAACGGTGAAAAGGTCTGGGTGTCCAACGGCGTTTTGGAGGACGTCGTGCTGGTGGCTGCCAGGTTCCCGGGACCCGGCACGGATAAAGGAGACCCGGGATTGATTCTGATTGAAAAGACCGCCTCCATGCCGGTTGCAATGGAAATTCCCAAAATGGGGCTGAAGGGAATGTCCTCCGCCAGAATGGTCTTCGATGAATGTCGCGTTCCAAAGGAAAATTCCTTAGGACCCCTTGCGCAAGCCGGTTATTTCGGGGCCTTTGCCTCGGATGCCGAGAAATGCCAGATCACCGCCATCGCCTTAGGCATTGCCCGGGCGGCGATCGAAGCTTCCATCTCCTATGCCAGGCAGCGGGTCCAGTTTGGCAAGGCCCTGGCCGAATTTCAAATGATTCAGAAGATGGTAGCGGATATGGCGACCCACGCCGATGCGGCCGGATTGCTCTGCTTCCGGGCCCTGACCATGCTTGACGAGGGAATTCCCTGCTCCAGAGAAGTGGAAATGGCCAAAGCGTTCACCCTCGACATGGCAGTCGAAACGACTTCCAAAGCCATCCAGGTTCACGGCGCATATGGGTATTCCGATGAATTCCCGCTGGAACGCTATTACCGCGACGCCTGCTGTATCGCCCTTTTGGATGGTGATCCGGACCTGGCCCGATTGAATACGGCCCGGCTTCTCATGGGAGTTTCCAACGAAAATCAGGGAGCATCGTGATGGATTTCGAATTGACCGACAAGCAAAAACGTATCAAACAGGAGGTCCGCGCCTTTCTGGAAGCGGAAATCGCCCCTATCGCCAACGTAAGGGATCTGAAGGGCCCGTTGACCAGGGAAGAGATGATCGCTTATATTCAGAAACTCATGCCCTTAGGCTACTACAACGGCATGATTCCCGAACAATACGGCGGCAAAGGCTACAGTCCGACGACCATGGCAATTCTCATCGAAGAACTCTCCCGGATCTGGTCCGGACTGGCAGCCAGCATCTGGATCGCGTCGTCGGTGTGCAATTTCGCCATATCCACGCCGTATTTCATGGACCGGTTTCTTGAAAGAGTCCTTAAAGGAGAGATTATCGGCTGTGCCGCAATCACCGAACCCGATGCCGGATCCAATGCCGCGGCCCTCAAAACCGTTGCGGTAAAGGACGGAGCCGAATGGGTCGTCAACGGCAACAAAACCTGGATCTCCAACGGTTCCGTGGCCGATGTGGTCAACATCCTCGCCATTACCGACAGCGGCAAAGGGCAAATGGGGATTTCCATGATCCTGGCCGAACGCGAGGTCTCCCCGTTCGAGCACCGGGAGCTTCACAAAATCGGATGGCGGGCCTTTCCCACGGCAGAGCTGTTTTTCAAGGACTGCCGGGTTCCGGAGCAAAATGTCCTCAGCGGCATGGGCCCGGTCCGGGAAAAAGAAGCCGGCCGTTCCGGATACCAGAACATGATGGCTGCCTTTGAATCGGCCCGGTCCACCATGTCGGTACTGGCCGTGGGTATTTGCCAGGCAGCCGTGGACGCGACCATCGCTTTTGTCAAAAAAAGGGAGCAGTTCGGCAGACCCATCGCCGGTTTTCAGATGGTTCAGGAAACCGTTGCCGATATGATCACTGAAACCGACGCGGCCCGGTTTCTCACCTACCGGGCCTGGCAGCTCATCGATCAGGGCAAGCGGGCCCGGATGGAATCGTCCATTGCCAAGGGCTATGCCTGCGAGGCGGCTGTCCGGGTCGCGCAACGGGCGGTCCGGCTGCACGGGGCCATGGGAATCGATGAAACCCATCCCATCGAGCGGTATCTTCGCGATGCCCGGGCCCTGACCATCCCCGACGGCGCCACCCAGATCCAGAAACTCGTGATCGGCCGGGAGGCCTTGGGCATCCGGGCATTTGACTGAGACCGAAAAAAAAGGAAAAGACACTCATGAACTACGAACGAATCTCATTGGAGCACAAAGAAAACGTGGCCATCCTCACCCTGAACCATCCGGAGGTGTTAAACGCGATATGCCCGCGGATGAACATGGAAATCAAGGATGCGCTCCTTCACCTGGGAAGTACTGAGAATACCGCCCGGTGTCTGTTGATTACCGGCGCGGGGCGGGGATTTTCCGCCGGCGCAAACCTCCGGGATGCAGGAGCCGGGACCTCTTATTCCCCACGGAAAAAATATCTCGATGACTGGGAGGCGCTGTTCATGCGGTTGAAAAACTTGCGTATGCCGGTGGTTTCCGCAGTCAAAGGCCCGGTGGTGGGCGTGGGCATGAGCCTGGCCCTTTCCGCCGATCTCATCGTGGCCGGAAAAAGCGCCTATTTTCTCCAGGCCTTCACCCGGATCGGCATCACCCCGGACGGCGGCGCCACCTATATTTTGCCCCGGTTGATCGGCAAGGCCCGGGCCTTGGAGCTGTCCCTGCTGGCGGAAAAGCTGCCCGCAGAAAAAGCCTATGAGTGGGGGTTGATCAATCGCCTGGTGGAAGATGATCAGTTAATGGAGGAGGCCTTTTCCCTGGCCAGACGACTCGCTGCAGGCCCCACAGTGGCCCTGGGATGGACCCGGCGCCTCTACTGGCAGACCTTTGAAAATACCTATGAGCGGCAGTTTCACCTCGAAGGCGAACTCGTCGAAGAACTCAGCTATTCCGAAGACAGAACCGAAGGCATCATGGCCTTTCTCCAGAAACGGGAAGCCAAATTTACGGGCAGGTAAAGGGGTGAAGAAACAGGAGACAACCGGTTGATGTGTTCCCAACCACAGTATTCGGCAGAACCGATCGCTTACGTGCTGGAACTGGAGACGACGGAATCGGCAACCGGATTTTTCTCCTGCAAGCCGGAGAAGCCGCTTGGCATGGAAGACATCCTTTCCCGTCTTCGGCGTTCCCCATACGATGATTTTCTGCATCAATTGCTGCTTCGAGCCATTGCCGGGTTATCGCCTGAGACCTTCGAGGCATTGTGCGAGGAGGCCTGCGACCGAAATGACAGCCTTGTCCTCGCGGCCCTGTTTGAAATCAACCTTTTAGGGAAAAGCCCTTCCCCAATACATGGCCCTGTAAAAAACCGGCTTGAAAACCCGGAGGCGGCCGATTTTTCGGCATTTACACCGCTGATCGTCATCAAGAGTCAAACCGCATCGAATCTGGAGTTAAATCGAAACTGGGTTCGCCTGTTCAGCGACAATATGTGTCATCATGCCCCGCTTCCCACGCCAGGCGAATGCGGCTTGCCTTTTCCTCACGATCCAAAGCTTCTGGAGGGAAAATACCGTTTCAAAACAGATCTCTCCGTATTGCATGAAAAGTACTTTCGCCTGAAAGACGACAGGGGAAAAACCCTCCCCTCTCCGGCACAGACCGCCTGTAACGCGATAGAACAGCTCGAAAAAGTGAAAATCCTCCGGGGTCCGGAGATGCGGCATGAAGCGTCGCTTAGCCCGTATGCCCTGCTGCGCCGGTGGGAGATGAACCTGTCCGTATCCAACAAACGCAATGCTTACACGCTTTCAGGCATTCAGACGAGTTACGGAAGAGGGCTCTCCCTGGAAGCGGCCAGGGCTTCAAATCTGATGGAAGTCGCCGAGCGCTATGCCTCGTTTGCCGGCATCGATCAGGACCATATCCCCGGATACGCTGTCGACTACCATTTGATACACGGCTCTTTTTCATCCCTACGGGATCGGGGGATCTCGATCCTTGACCCCAATGCCCTGTCGCTGGAAACACCTTATCTGGAGGAGCCGCTCCACTGGATTCAGGCGGAATCGGTTCATCTGGACGGGAAACAACCGGTATGGATACCCGTACAAACGGTTTTCCCCTTCTGCAACCTGGATGAGCCCGATCTTTTCAGCGGGCTTGGCTCCACAGGCCTCGCTTCGGGAAACACCTTGTCGCAGGCCAAAGTCTCGGCCCTTCTCGAAATTTTCGAGCGCGACGCCGAAGCCACGATGCCGTACAGCCCTTCCCTGTGTTTTACCGCGGAATCCGAAGATCCGACCGTCGCCACCCTCCTTGATGCCTATCGAAACGCCGGGATCGAGGTTTTCTTTCAGGATCTGACCGGCAAGTTCGGAGTGCCCTGCTGCAAATGTTTCGTCAAAGGGCCTGACGGAACAATCGCCAAAGGCGTCGGGGCTCATCTGAGCGCCAGAAAAGCGCTGTTGTCAGCCCTGACCGAAACGCCCTATCCCTTTCCAAGCGGGCCCCGGTCCGGATCCGCGCCGCCCGGTCTGCTGAGGGTGCCTCTGGAAAAGCTTCCGGATTATACTACGGGCGACCCGGATCTCGATCTGGCGATGTTGGAAGAAATCCTTATTTCGAACCACTACCATCCGATTTATGTAAACCTCTCCCGGGAAGACACGCAGATTCCCGTGGTCCGGGCCATTGTTCCCGGCCTGGAAATCATGGCGGATTTCGACGAATTTTCCCGGGTCGGTGAACGGCTTTTTTTGAATTACCTGCACCTTTTCAGTCAAAAAGGATAAAAAGCATGATCTCGTTTCTGAAAACAATCTTCAACCGCAGCCGTTTGATGTTTCAATGGCGCTATTTTCGGGGCCAGACCCCCTGGGACACCCGGATCACCCCGCCCGAAGTCATGGAATTTATCCAAAAAACCCCTCCTGGAAAAGCCCTGGATCTGGGATGCGGCACCGGCACCAACGCCATCTCTCTGGCCTCTCATGGGTGGGAGGTGACCGGCGTGGATTTTGTGTCCAAAGCCATCGAGACAGCCAGGCGAAAAGCCGCCAAGGCAAACCTGAGCATCCGGTTTCTGGTCGCCGATGTATCTCGTCTCGGTCTTCCAGAAAATCATTTTGATTATGCCCTGGATATCGGGTGCCTGTTCACCCTGGAAGAACCGGATCGGACCCGATACGCCCAAAACCTGGCAAAAATTCTGAAACCCGGAGGATGCTTCATGCTCTATGCCTGGCTTCCCCGGCTTCGGGATAACAAGATCTGGGGAATCTCGCCCGAAGCGGTCGAGGCCCTGCTCTCCCCGTCTTTCGTAAAAACACGCCTGGTAGTCGGCGAAGAACAAGGGCATGGGTCGGCCTGGTACTGGTATGAACGGAAGCGGTAAAATGGAGGTCGGAGGTCAGATGTCGGGGTTACGCCGGTGCGCGGTGGGGCCTTTCAAGTGATGCCGCTGCCTCCTGATCCAACACCCATATCAGCCGGCCGTTTACAGGATTCACATGAGAAGCGGGCAATTCAGGCAACCGATCCTCGAAAACGGCTTTGAGGATCCCGGCCTTGGATTTTCCCGCCGCCATGAACACCACTGTTTTCGCCTGATTGATCACCGGCAGCGTCAGGGTCAGCCGATCCACATCCGGATTTCCGCCTCTGACCGCCATGACCCACCGGTGTTTATTTTTCCGGAAATCTTTTTCAGGAAAAAGAGACGCTGTGTGGCCATCGGCCCCGAGGCCGAGCAGCATCAGGTCAAAAGACGGGATTTCCGGCAAGCCTGAAGCCAGTTCTGTTTTCAACAGCTTCTCATATGCCGCCGCCTCTGTTTCAGATGCTCGCCCCGTATGCATCGGATGGATCTGTGCAACCGGAATGGGAACTTTTTCGATAAGATCTTTTTGGGCCTTTCCAAAGTTCGATGCGTCGTCATCGATTGGCACGCATCGCTCATCCACCCAGAAAACATGGGTCATCGACCATGGGAGGCGTTCAGCATAAGGCGACACGGCAAGCAGCCGGTGCAGGGGCCGGGGCGTATCGCCTCCGGACAGGGCCACAGTGAACCGTCTTCTTGCGGATGCCGATTTTACGGCAATATCTGAAAAAATCTCCGCCAGCCTCCGGTAAAATGAAGCCGGATCGTTTTCAATGTAAAATTTTACTCCCCCCTGCATTTCTCGCTTTCAACTTTTCTCGCTTTAAGCTTTTCCCGCTACAGCCGCTCCATCAACGCCGCATAAGCCTTTGGCCCCGGGCTGCCGGAGGCATAGGGGTGAAGCATGGTTGCCCGCTGTCCGCAGGATTCACAGGTCTTGAGAATTGGGGTTAAAAACGACCAGCAAAGTTCAACCCCGTCCTGGCGCCAGAAAAGCATCTGATCCCCGAGCATGCAATCCATGAGCGCTTTTTCATAAGCATCCATGACAGGCCCGTGGAAATTCTGCGTATACAGAAAATCCATGGTCACCGTCCGTAGGCACACCTTGGCGCCCGGATTTTTGGTTTGGAACGTGAGGGTGATTTTTTCCTCCGGAAAAACGGAAAGGGTCAGCCGGTTGGCCATGATTTGCTCACCGAATACATACCGGAAGACCGAATGGGGGACCGTTTTGAATTGAATAACAATCTCCGTGGATTTTTTCTCCATCCGCTTGCCGCTGATCAAATAAAACGGAACCCCTTGCCAGCGCCAGTTGTCCACAAAAATTTTGAGCATGGCAAAGGTCGGAGTCAGAGAGTCCGGGGCCACGCCCGGTTCTTCCCGATACCCCGGAACCGGTTTCCCCTTGATGGTTCCCGGCCCGTATTGCCCCAGCACCAGGCACTCATCCATCAATTCAGGATAAAATGGTCTGAACGCCTTGAACACCTTTGATTTTTCATCCCGGACCGAATCGGTTTCAAAAACGGACGGCGGTTCCATGGCGCTTAAAGCCAGCAACTGCATCATGTGATTCTGAAACATGTCCCTCAATACGCCGGCCTGTTCATAATACCCGGCCCGGTGCTCCACCCCCAATTCCTCCAACACCGAAATCCGGATGTAATCCACGTAGGTGCGGTTCCATAAAGGCTCGAAAATGGCATTGGCAAAGCGAAACATGAGAATGTTTTGTATGGTTTCCTTGGCCAGATAATGATCAATCCTGAAAACCTGATGTTCCTTAAAATGCCGGTGAATCGCACGATCAAGCGCAACTGCCGATGACAAATCGCTGCCAAAAGGTTTTTCAACCACAATTCTGGACCAGTTTTCAGAATTTTCCTCCCCGGAGAGACCGGATTGGCCCAGGCCCCTCACCACCGGTTCGATCAACGACGGGGGGATGGCCAGGTAGAAAATGCGATTTCTGGAGGATCCGCGGAGGGCCTCCTGATCCGACAGCAATCTGGCCAGGGCGGCATAGGATGCCGGGTCGTCATATGCAACAGGAAGATAATGAACCAGTTCCTGAAATCGGGTCCAATTTGAATCGTCTCTGTCAACGCTCCCTGAAACGGCGGCTTTTATTTTTTCAATAAAAGAGCGTCTGTCATACCGGGTCCGGCCGCATCCGACAATCAGGCAGGGTTGCGGAAGTGATCCGGAGACAAACAGATTGAACAATGCCGGCATGAGCTTTCTTTCACTCAAGTCCCCTGATGCGCCCATAATGACGATCGTGCAGGGATCAGGGCGGGTTTCAAGCCGGCATTCACCTTCCGGAACTTTCAAATCCGGGGCCGTCGCGTGCGTAAGCGCTTCATCCATTATTTTCCTCCCGGGTTAAATGGATTATCTTTGTTGCGAAAGACCTGATTTTCTCCCTCACACTCACCGCCATTATCACGCCGGTGTGTTTTACGTCAATATGGGGATAATATTTTAACGCCCCCCAATCGGCTGATGAATTTTTTTTAAATCGGGGTTGACAATTTTTCTATATATTGCTAAATTGCGATATATAGAAATAGTCGGAGGCTTCAATGAAATCCTTTTTAAAAATAATGAAAGCGCTTTCAGACCCCAACCGGGTCAAAATAATGAAAATGCTTCAGCATAAGCGCCTGTGCGTCTGCGAAATCCAGGCATCTTTAACCCTGGCCCAGCCCACGATTTCAAAACACTTGAAACTCCTGGAAGAGGCCGGGCTGGTTACCTATATAAAAGATGGCCTGTGGGTTAATTATGCCCTGTCCGGCGGCGAGGGCCAACCTTATGTCGAAAGCATGATCGAATACGTGAAGAACATACTCAATGATGATCCGGAAGTTGACAGGATCATAGGGCGGCTGCCGTTTATCAACCGTGAAGAAATCTGCAAAAAACAGATTTAAATATCTGACAACAGGATACGGACAATAAAACAGTTGTTGGAGCAGGGAGGAGAAATGGAAGAAATCAAGAAACTGCTTACGATCATTGGCATCTTTCTGGCCGCCTATTTTGTCCCTTGGGATCATCCGATCATCCGGCAATCCGGTCTGGAAGCGCTTATGATGCTTCAGGAATATGCCCGGGAGCATGTGTTGACATGCCTGATCCCGGCATTTTTTATCGCAGGGGCCATCGCCGTGTTTGTGTCCCAGGCGTCGGTGCTTAAATACTTCGGGGCCCAGGCCAACAAGATCTTATCCTACTCGGTGGCATCGATTTCGGGAACCGTCCTGGCGGTGTGTTCCTGCACGGTGCTTCCGCTGTTCGCGGGCATTTATACCCGGGGAGCAGGTATTGGTCCGGCCACGGCTTTCCTGTATTCGGGTCCGGCCATCAATGTGCTCGCCATTACCCTGACGGCCAAGATTCTGGGCTGGAAACTCGGGCTGGCCCGGGCTGTCGGCGCAGTCCTGTTTTCAGTGATCACCGGTCTGCTCATGGCCCTGATCTTCCACAAGGACGATGCGGCCCGCACCACGGGGCAAATCTACGTTCCGGAGTCGGATGCGAAGGAGCGGACCCTTTTTCAGGATGCCTTGTATCTTCTGACCATGGTTCTTATTCTCGTGTTTGCCGCTTTTGCCAAACCGGCCCCCGGATCGACCGGCCTTTGGCCGGCCATTTTTGCAGCCAAATGGCACATTACCATTGCGCTTCTGGTCGCGCTGGGATTCATGATCAACGCCTGGTTTACCAGGGATGAGTGCAAAAGCTGGGTCGAATCCACCTGGGGATTTATGAAGCAGATCTTCCCGCTTCTGGGCGGAGGCGTGCTTGTGGCCGGTTTCCTGCTGGGCCGGGCCGGTCATCCGGCCCTGATCCCCGAGCAGTGGGTACAATCGCTTTTAGGCGGCAACTCCATCTGGGCGAATCTGTTCGCTTCCATCGCCGGTGCTTTCATGTATTTCGCCACCCTGACCGAAGTTCCCATCCTGCAAGGACTGATCGGGTCAGGCATGGGCCAGGGACCGGCGCTGGCGCTCCTATTGGCAGGCCCCGCACTCAGTCTGCCCAGTATGCTGGCGATCGGGAGCATCATGGGTGTGAAAAAAACCGCGACCTATTGCGGGATCATCGTCATCATGTCCACCATCGCAGGCATTATTTACGGGGCATTTGCGTCTTAGCGACGGGGCTATGAGGGCACAGAGAGCACAGAGAACCATATCGGTTTGACTCTGTGCGCATTGAGCTGAAATTTTGCGTCACGATTTTAAAGAGGAAGGAGTAAAAATGGATATCAAAGTGCTGGGACCGGGGTGCGCCAAATGTCAACAAGCGGAAAAAATCGTAAAAGAAGCGGTGGCCGAAGCCGGCGTTGCCGCAACAGTTGAAAAAGTGACCGACCTGATGAAAATCGCCGGGTATGGGGTGTTCGGAACCCCGGCCGTGGTTGTGGGAGGAGAGGTCAAGTGCGTGGGCAAGGTTCCCAAGAAGGAAGATGTGCTGTCCTGGCTGAAGGCATAAGAAGCAAAGGAGGGGGCATATGGCTGAAAATTGCTGTTCACCAGATGGAAGTGTCATGATTCTGGCCTGTTCCGGGGGATCCAACGTCGGCCGGTTGTCGAACCGGGCCGCCGTGGAATTATAAGGGAGCATCTAATGTTTCAAGAGCTTTACCTAACAGTCAATCAATGGATAATTGCGGGTTCGGTTCTAGGCGCCGTGGGGTGTTTTATCTGGGGAATGATCAGTGTTTTGATGAGCCCCTGCCACTTGGCTTCCATCCCATTGATCATCGCATACGTCGGGGGTCAAAAAGAACTGGTTCATCCTAAAAAGGCAGTTGGTTACGCGATTGCCTTCGCGGGAGGACTTTTCATCACCATTGCCGTTATCGGCATTGTCTGCGCTCTTTTGGGGAGAATGCTCGGGGATATCGGCAGCTATTGGCAATTGCCGGTGGGGCTCGTATTGATTTGGGTGGCTTTAGGAATGATCGGGGTTGAAAAATGCACCTTCCAGGGTGCCCTGTTGAACCGGATTCATATCAAGGGGATTTGGGGCGCTTTGATATTGGGACTTGCTTATGGCGTGCTTTCAGGATCTTGCACCTTTGGATTCATAGCACCGATTTTGGCCATCATTACCGTTCAACAGCAGATCATCACCGGCCTGGTTTTCATAATTCTTTTTGCGGCGGGGCATTGCCTGCCCATCGTTGTTGCCGGGAGTTCCACTGCAACGGCAAGAAAATTTCTCGAAAACGGAAGATGGATGGAAGCGGGTCTTTGGTTCAGGCGGAGCGCCGGGGCGTTGATCTGCTTATTGGGTGCGTATTTTATTATCAATCCGTTCATGACGGCCTAGAATAACATATTTTTAATTAATTTCAAGGAGATGAGACGATGCCGGAAGCCAAGCGATTGTCGTTTTTAGACCGTTTTCTGACGTTATGGATTTTCCTCGCCATGTTTGTGGGCGTAGGGTCGGGGTGGTTGTATCCGGATATCCAGCATATCATCAACCGTTTCCAGGTGGGTACGACCAATATTCCCATTGCCGTAGGGCTGATTTTGATGATGTATCCGCCCCTGGCCAAGGTCAAATACGAGCTGTTGGCGGATGTTTTCAGAAACGTTAAGGTTCTTGCCCTCTCCCTGGTGCAGAACTGGGTGATCGGCCCGATACTGATGTTTGTTCTGGCCGTTCTTTTCCTTTCCGGGCATCATGAATACATGGTGGGATTGATTTTGATCGGGCTGGCCCGGTGCATCGCCATGGTGATCGTCTGGAACGACCTGGCATCCGGGGACACGGAATACTGCGCCGGACTGGTGGCTTTCAATTCCATATTTCAGGTTTTGTTTTTTTCCGTTTATGCCTATATTTTTATCACCGTTCTTCCCCAATGGCTGGGCCTGAAAGGGATGGCGGTGGACATCTCCATCGGCCAGATCGCTGAAAGTGTTTTCATTTACCTGGGCATCCCGTTTATCGCCGGAATCATCACCCGGGTCATCGGGTTAAAAACCAAGGGGAAAGACTGGTATGAAAACCGGTTTATCCCCAAAATCAGTCCGATAACCCTCATCGCCCTGCTGTTTACCATCCTGGTGATGTTTTCCCTTAAAGGCGAATATATCGTCCAGCTCCCCCTTGATGTGATCCGCATCGCCGTTCCCCTGTGCATTTATTTTGTGGTGATGTTTCTTGTTTCCTTCATGCTTTCAAGAAAGTTCGGGGCCACCTATGAACAGTCCACGACTTTGAGTTTTACGGCGGCTTCCAACAATTTCGAACTGGCCATTGCCGTTTCCGTGGCGGTATTCGGGATCGATTCGGGGCAGGCGTTTGCGGCGGTGATCGGTCCCCTGGTGGAGGTTCCGGTGCTGATCGCTCTGGTGAATGTGGCCCTGCGGTTCAAACGCAAGTACTTTCCCTATGCCGTTGAAACGCCCACCGGCGTCTGTCATATGTCCTGCAAGCCATGAGAGGAAAAAGAAAATGCTGTTGAAAGATTATACGATGGAAATTTTCAACTCCAAATGTCAGCCCGGGGCCATGGGCTGGTTTTATCTTCTGGGTGGGTGGGATTGATCCGTAAAATCAATATGAAGCAGGGAGGTAATCAATGAAAACCATGGACAAAGAAAAAATTAAAGAAACCGTGCGCAACCGATATGGTGAAATAGCAAAAGCAGGCGGTGTTTTACCAATAAAATCCACTGAACGGAATCCACAAAAACAAATGCTGCCCATGGCTTCCTGCTGTTCGCCTGCGGACGCATCAACCCAGTTACAAGTCTCCTGCTGCGGCACGGAAGATTTTTCAACTGACAAAATGGCGGCTTATATGGGCAAGCTTGGATATTCAAAGGAAGACCTGGCCAGTGTTCCGGATGGGACCAATATGATGCTCGGCTGCGGCAATCCCCTGGCCCTTGCTTCCCTGAAACCGGGAGAGACGGTTGTTGATCTGGGCAGCGGCGGTGGGTTTGACTGCTTTCTGGCCGCCAAAGAGGTGGCCGAAACCGGTCGCGTCATCGGGGTGGATATGACGCCGGACATGATTTCCAAGGCCAGAAAAAACGCTGACAAAATTCAAACAAAAAATGTTGAATTCCGTCTGGGCGAGATTGAGCACCTTCCCATCGCCGACAATACAGTTGATATTATCATGTCCAACTGCGTGATCAATCTGTCCCCGGATAAAATGAGCGTTTACCGGGATGCTTTCAGGGTACTAAAACCGGGAGGGCGGCTGGCCATTTCCTACGTCGTTGCCACTCCCCCGGTTCCCGACGATATCCGGAATGATCTCAACCTGCTCAGCGCCTGTATCGGCGGCGCGGCAACGATTGAAGATACAAAGAAGATGCTCCGGGAAGCGGGGTTCACGGGAATCCGCATCACACCCAAAGAAAACAGCAGAGAGATTGTTCAGGAATGGGTCCCGAGGAAAAGTAAAAAAGCGGCGGATTATGTGGTTTCGGCCTATATCGAAGCCAGGAAACCGGGATTATAGTCCGCTTTTTATCGGAATAATTTTTATTAAAGAGGGCGCCGGTGTTGAAAGAAGAAAATCATATCATAACTGGTCTGAAGGTTCCGCCAGAACTGAGCCGTTGTCCCCGAGCAGCGTGCAGTCTCAAGGCCGTGTCCGGATAGTGCGCAAGCTTCAGGGCTGTTCACCAATCATACAGGATTTCCCAGTCCCGATCAAAAGGAGAATCTGCGGGACTGTAACGACAGGTCCGGGTTTTCCCGATTCCCGGCCCGTTGCTCGTCTCCTCCTGCCAGAACCGCAGCTCGACAGCCGGCAAAGACGGCGCATCAATCCATGTCTCTTTTTCTTCGATCACCTTCCAGATGGTATCGGATTCTTTGTCTCTGACGCGTTCACCCACTCGGGGAAGGGCCATGCTTTCACGAAGTTCCTTGAACCGGTAGGAAGACCGTTCTTCATAGTCCAGAATCCGTTCCCCCATTATGATGATGCCGATAGCGCCGATTGGGGCCGTGACCAGGATGGAAAGCACGGCCACGGCGAGAATGACTTCTCCCGAAGCCACTCCCGCAGCCAGAGGCACGGCGCCGATGGCGGCCTGGACCGTTGCCTTTGGGATATAGGCCACCACGCAAAAGAGCTTTTCCTTAACGTTCAAGTCTGTACCGATGAGGGAGATATAGGTCCCGATGCTCCTGAACAAAAGGCCCGCTAAAATAACGGCAATTCCGGCCAGCCCCGCTTTCCATGCAACCTGGATGTTGACCTGGGCGCCGACCAGAACAAAGAGAAGAAGTTCGGCAAAAACCCAGAGCTTCTTGAGCTTTTGCGAAATCAGGTGGGCGATCGCCTCTGATTTTTCCAGGATGATGAATCCGATGGCCATGACCCCCAGCAGACTTGCGACCGGAACCCGGTGTTCCAGAATCTGTTCCACCCAGACCAGAAAGATGGCCGTTCCCATAACCACAATGGTCCGCTTGGGAGGCCGCCAGTCGTACCGGGTGAAGAGGCGGTAGAGAAGATAGCCCGGAATGAGCCCCGCGGCTATTCCCAAGGCAATGCTTAAGGGAATTTCTGCCAGCTTGGCCCAGAGCTTCACCTCTCCGCCTCCGTGCATACCCAAAAAAACAGTAAAAAGCACAATGACAAAAACATCATCTACAGACGATGCACCCAGGATAAGGGTGGGGATGCCTTTTTTCGTGCCCCGGCCACGATCCATGAAATCAATCATCAGGGGAACGACCACGGCCGGAGAAACCGCCCCGAGAATGGCGCCGAGCATAGCGGCCTCCAGGTAAGTCATGCCCAAAAGCCATCGTGCTGCCAGCATAACTCCCACGATCTCGAAAACTGCGGGGACAGCGCTCATGGTTATTGCCGCTTTTCCGACCCGGTTAAGTGTATCCCTTCTCAGTTCAAAGCCGGCCCGAAGCAGGATTACGATGAGAGCAATTTTGCGAAAATCTCCGGAAACGGTCATCATTTCAGGGGATATGAGATTCAGAAGATGGGGGCCGACAAGGACGCCCACCAGCAGCATCCCGACCAGCCCCGGCAGTTTCAACAGGCGAAACAGGTAATCCCCCGTTAGTCCAAGAAGGATGATCAATGCAATGCTGATGGCCATTAGAAAACCTCCGTAAAAATAATGATCCTAACCGGGCAGCGACATTTCGGGGATAAAAACAAAAAAACCACCCGGTATCAGGGTGGGGCAGGGCTCAAAGATGCTCCTACCCCGTAATGGTTCAAGGTAGAAGTCATCAGTCCGATAGATCAAAAGGACGGTTCATGGCAGACTTCATTGCCGGATATGGGCCTTTTTATATTCGGGAGGGAGAGATTCTGTCAAGGGATTTCTGAATAAATCAATACCCGAAAAATTCGGCGACATACTGGGTTGCCGTGAAGATGATAATAGCAGCCAACATCCACTTGATTATCTTTGCCGGCACGAATTTCTGGCATCGCGCACCCAGATACATGCCCCCCATGCCGCCTACCCCGAATAAGATTCCCAACGGCCAGTCCGGAGCCACCGACACGTTCGGGTATAACGGTGCGAGGGCCTGGTAGAATACAACACCGGCGACTGATGTGACAAAAGTTCCCATCAGGGCCGCTCCGGCTACGGTATAGACCGGCAACCCGAAGAACGTTACAAAGAACGGAGCGATAATTGCACCGCCGCCGATACCATAGATTCCTCCCACAATGCCGACAATAAGGCTGAGGGCGAAAATACCCCAGAATGAAACGTCAAAACTTTCGCCATAAAAACTGTACCCCAGCCGTTTCAAATTAAAGTGCGTTATCTTCACGGTCGACAAAGCGCCGCCCGAGAGTTCCTGCCCGCCAATCTGTGAGCGATGCCGGCGTACCATTTCCTGAAAGCGATTCTCGCTGCCGGCTTTACCCGGACTTTTCTTTGCCAGGTCCCCTGCCATCCTGAGGCCGATATAAAAAAGCACGGCTGCCGCAAACAATTTGAAATTTTTTGGATTCGGCAGGTATGCCACCCTTACCCAAGCACCGATTAAAACCCCCGGTAAGGTGCCGGCCACCACGATCCCTGTCAGAGGCCACACCATTCTTCCCTCTTTCCAATAACGGTAGACGCCGCTGGGAATGGCCACGATATTATACAGTTGATTGGTCGCGCTGACCGATGGGTTGGTGTACCCGAGAAACGACATCTGGAAAGGCAAAAGGAGAACCTCGCCGGATACGCCACCCATGGAAGTGACAAAGGAAATCACGAATGCGACCAGGGGCGGGATCCAGAAAGGGACTTCGATTCCGGCGGTTTGAAAAAGCATCATGGCCTCCTTTGGCGAATGCAACTAACCTTTTAACTGTTTTTCCGTGGTGTTGCATGTGAATTGACCATTGTGCATGGCCTCAGTTCTCATAATCGCATCTTATTTTCTCAAAAGACGGCTCAGCAATCCCTTTTTCGACGGCTCGGGTTCGGGCAGCCTCAACTGGCGGCAGATGCAAACTTCAACCTCGTGATCGGATACATCGTTTCCTTCCACAACAATTTCATTGCCCACCATAACCGCCGGGGCCACGGGCAGGTCTAGCTCAAAGTACTCGTCGGTCTGATACTCGGCCATAGGTTTCGAGGTGACATCGATATCAATCGGGTATTTTTCGCCCAACCTGGGCATAAGTTGTTTGAAATGCTTTCAGGGCCTGCCATTAGGCTCGTTGAGAAAAAAACGGATTTTAAGCATATCATTTCCTTTCATTAATGGAAATCTTGTCTACTTCTATTCATGGTTCCAAGAAAGGGCTCGGGCGGGAGAAAATCAACCAGACGCAGATCGGACCGCTCTTTTCCCAGGGCATCTAAAAAAACCACGGTGGGAACCCCCTTAACACCGTATTGTCTCAGCAGGCGTTCATGGACCAGGTCATCTCCCTTGGTTACATCAACTTTGATCATGATAAAATAGTTCTCTGCCTGTTGAAGAACGCCGGGATGATGAAACGTCGTTTTTTCAAGCTCACGGCAAGGGGTGCACCAATCGGCATAAAAATCGATGATTACCGGCTTCTTTTGCTGAACAGCCTCTCGTAAAATCTGTTCCGAATACGTTTGCCAGGCAACCCCCGGTCCCCGCATAGCCCAGGCGGTTATCCAGAAGCTTGCCAGGATCAGACAGGTTGTGCCCACGATGGTTTTCAGCCATGGGAAGACCGCAAAACCAGCCCGGTTGTTATCTATCCAGCCTAAGTGTAGCCCGGCGGACAGGGCAACAGCAACCGGCAGGACGATTTTTAAAATTTCCGGCAAAACCGGCCGGATAAAGTAGGCCGCCATGCCAACCAGGATCCAGCCCATGAGATTGCGCACCCAGAGCATCCAACCCCCTGCCCGCGGCAGTCGCTGAAGTTGGCCGGAAAAGAGCGCCAGAACAAAAAGAGGAAGCCCCAGACCTATACTCAGAATGAAGAAAATCAGAAAGCCAAGCCAAGGGTTGCCCATTCCGGCCACCCAGGTGAGCAGTCCCAGCACAAAGGGGCCGATACAGGGAGCGGCCACAACCCCTAAAGTGAGCCCCATGAACAGGCTTCCGAAATAACCCGAGTAGGATTTAGCGGCCATCCGGTTCAAGACGCCGGGCATCCGCAGCTCCCAAAATCCGAAGAGGCTCGTGGCAAACAAAATCAGAATCCCGGATACAAAACCAAGCACTACTGGATTTTGAAGCAAAGCGCCCATGAGCCCCCCGGTGAGCGCGGCTGCAACCCCCAAAGTTGAATTGGTCAGAGCCAGACCCATCAGGTAACAAAGCCCGTGAAAAACCAGTTTCATCTGGCCGGGCTTACCCTGGGTTGCACGCCCTCCGAAAAAGGAGACCGTGATGGGAATCATGGGGTATACACAAGGCGTCAGGTTCAAAGCCAGGCCACCAACGAAAATACCCAAAAGCGTCCATACCATGGCCCATCCTTGAAGCGATCGGCTGTCTGTGGAATTGTTGTTTGCATTTATGCCGGACGATAGTCCAGGCGGGCTGCTTGCAATGGGTAATCCCTTTTCCTGCCATTTGGGAAACCCGTAAGGGTCACGGTAAACGTTCTTGTAACCCAGCGATACGGCCACACGGGCCGCCGAGTCGCTTCGGACTCATGTTAAACCCGCTCAGTAAAAAACGAGCATCCGCTCCAGGTCCGGCCCCAAAAAATCCTTAAGGTCGCCCGCCTTTCGCCAGCGTGACCACCAGGTGGGTTCCATGGAAAAATTGAGAGCGCCCTCAATATGCCCGGTGCGGTATTCCCATTCCTGGCGGGTGTCCACCACTGTTAGACCGGAAGATTCCTTGCGATACCGGTCTGCGAGCGCTTCGGTGGTGATGATGCGGTAGCCGCCGATTGCAGCTTCTGCCCTCACGTCATCCCAAGTTGTCTGCTTTGGTGTTACGGGACGCTGGGTGTGCCAAACAAAGACCATGGTCATCAATACGGCAGCCAACGCCATGGGAAACGATGCTTTTTTATTCATGTCCGGTTCTCTGACTTCGGTTAAAGTTTCCCGGTTAAAAATGCTTCCATTTTGCTTTTATCGGTGGCCACCTCGAGGGGCACCCATTCGTTTTCAAAAAGGACATTGGTTGAGCTCTTGAAGGTATACCCTTTGGCCTCTTCCGAATCTATGGTGTATATTTTTACGTCTAATTTTCCGCCGAATTTTTCCTTCATGTCATCGGCTACGCCTATAGCCTTTTTACACGAGATTCAGTTGGGATTGCCGCTATGAAAAACGATAAGCTCCGTCATACTGAATTCCTCCTTTCGTCACATTTATTTTTCTTCCGCTCTCAAGCGTAGTTTTTTCTCTCTCTTTCCAGCTTGGAAAGCAGAAACCGCGCTCCCCTGCGAGACAAGCCAAGCTTTTCGGCCAGCTCATTTTCGTCCATTGAGCCGTGCGTTTTCAAAAGCGCCAGCACCTCTGCTTCCAACTCCTCCAGCCAATCCTCGAACAGCACCAGCAGGTCCGGATCAGCAATCGCCAGGAGTTGCTCGGATTGCGCCACCTTGTTCACTAAACTCTGACACATCTGCGTTGGGTCGACACCTTCGCCCATGCACTCGGCCAGTCACAAATGCACCAGGCTGGAAATTTTGTCGCCCTCGGCCCGTTCGATCAGATTCATCAGAAAACGTTCGCGTGCGTCATTATCCAGGTCCGCCAGAAGCCTTTCCAGGACATGGGTGATTTTAGATAAGGCATCTTCGGGGGCCATGCGGGAAATGATTTCAAAAAGTTCGTCCATGCGGTTTACCTCCGTTACATCAAAACGTCTTTCTGCCGGTCAAGAGGTCCGTTGCCACTTCGCTCAGAGTTTGCAATACATTCAGTATTCTTGCATCCGCCAGTTCATAGTAAATAAATGGTCCCTCACGTTCCACTTTGACCAGCAAGGCCCGCTTCAACTCTTTCAGATGATGCGACACCAGCGGTTGCGACAACTCAAGGCCCTCGACGATGGCGGAGACCGATTTCCTGCCGCTGCTGATCAGAAGCAGTATTCTCAGACGGTTGCTATCCGACAAACTCTTGGCCAGAAATGCAGCTTTTTGAAGATGATCATTATCTGCCTGACTATTGATCAAGTCGTATTGCTCGTTTTCCGACATGACATCCTTCCCATTGGGTTCACCGGCCTGAGTTTTGTTTGAGGTTGCGGGTAATATTTCGGAATCATATGAAACATATGTATAAACATACATTTATATGCTAATACGTTTTTTGTCAAGTGTCAAGAGGATTTTTCCTGGCGTGAAAACACGTTACGAAGACTTTCAAGGAGTGGTATCCGACCTGATTCAAGGTGCTTTTTAATTGACACCTGATGATATTTTATTTAAGTTATTGCTCAAATTAATAAAGGAAGTCAAGAACCGGCGAAACTGACTGGGAACGCCCCCAACTCCCCGGATGCTTGCCTCAGATTGAACCCATTGAGGCTCTGCGCGTGGGTGGTTCTTGCCGGAACCGCGATTTCGGCTTTTGCTTTTTAGAAGCTTTGTCAGAGCGAATGGACCTGCCCTGATTTTGTTCCTATGGCGTCATGGTTTGCATCACAATGCAGCTTCTTTCCTTTTTGGGCAGTATTGTTCCGCTTTTTACAACCGCATACAACAATTCCATTTGCCCGTTGCCGTCAATGTCGGTTACCGCGTAATCGCTGATATGCCCGGGAATCGCCGCGGTTTCAAATATGTTTTTAAATTGGCCGCCTTTCCATGCAAACACCTGTACCTGGCCGCTTTTATAAAGCCTGAGCCGTTTGAATAGTCCACCGGCGGCATCCGTGTTTTTCACCACGGCGATTTCATTTGCACCGTCGTTATTAAAGTCGCCGACATGAATTCTTTGGGGGATGTAATACGTGTCCTTGGCCTTTGCAGCGGCAGACGCATTATAGGAAAATTCCAGTTCAACCGCGCCTTCGCCTATGGCCTCGACCCCGGTATAGGCTTCATTGCCGTTTTGATCCAGAATTTGCAGGCGGCCGCCGGAGGTATAGGTTGCAGTGAGAATCCGGCCGTCGTTGAAAATTTCCCCAAAGGCAGCCTCATAAAGGGTTACATCCGAAGCCAGGGAGAGCACTCCGGCAGAGGCATAGCTTCCCGCTCTCCAGGGCAGCCGGTGAACCGGGCCTGAAAAAAATTCGTCCTCCCGGCTGCGTTGCTGCCCCAGGAGCAGATCGCCGGTTCCGGGTTCATGGATGACGCGATAATACCAGGGTTGTTTATCGGCGACGACGTGATAACTGCCCTGTCCGTGCTCCAGGACAAAAGAGGAAAGCCGTGAATCTCCGGTTAAAAAATTGGCCACAAAGATTTCCGCTTTTCCGTTTTGATTGATGTCCGCCACATCCACACTGATGTAGTTGTCCGCCCGTTTTCCCTGGAGGGTTTGGATTTCTTTCAGGTCTTTGCCGGCCAGACGGTAAATATGAACGGCCTTGGGACTGATAAAAACGATTTCCGGTTCCCCGTCTCCGTCCACGTCCCCCAGAGCGATTCCTCTGATTTTTAATTTGAAATCGCTGCTTGTATAGAAGTCCGGCGCAGGGAGTGCGGTTTTAGCCGGGGCCTTAATTGTCTTTATTGACATCCCCCCGGCGTCGGATTTTTCCCCGGGTGCAACCCGGGCAGGGCCTGAAGGTTCTTGTCCTTTGATCCCACCGGACTCCATTTCCCACATTTTTTCCGGATTCATCCGATTGTTATCGGGTTCCTGTGCCTTGGGCCGGGGCAATGCAACCGCTTCCTTGGTGCCGAATACGGTTGCATTGATGTTTTGGGCCAACGCCTGCATATGAAGAATGACGTCGCCGTGCTGTTGCCCGGAACGGGAAAATGTCACTTTCGATGAGCCCGTGGCCGCTTCGATGAATTTGGCATCCGTTGAAACCGTTTCGCCAAACACCGTAAGACTGCCCAGCAAAACATAGTCGGCTCCGGTTTCTTTTGCCGCGGAAACGGCCATGGCCTCGGTCATGGACTTGTCCGGGGGGCCGATGATATTTTGCGAAGCCGCTTTATCGACGATCGAGACATTGCCATCCGAAGACAGGCGTGAGGAAAGCATATCCCAGATGCCCTCTTTTAAAAAAGAAATGTCTTTTTCAGAATGAATAGCAAACGGCAGGATCAAAACCCGGGCCGGTTGAATGGCTTGGGCCCCACGGCCGGATATGAGAATTAACAGCAATGCAGATATAAAAATCTGCCACGGTTGCAATCTGAATAATTTCAAAATACGCTTGCTCCTTGTTCCTTGAATGATGGTATTTATTGGAAATGCGGCACCATTTTATTTTGGATATGCCTGTTTAACCTATAATAAAGCGGTTATCAATAAAAATGAGCTTTCCGGCCGGTTCCAGTTTTTCATCCCCAAACAAGATTAAGGTGCAATTGCTGGTTGTCGAATCATCCGTTTGACAACGGGGCAACGGCAGATTATAAAAATAATTTTGCCGAAATCCATTTTGAACCAAAACCGACCATGGCCGGACGGATACTAACTGACCATTTAAAATTAACGCCATATGAATTTCAAAGTCATCTCCGATACGGAAAAAAACCGGGCACGCGCCGGCATACTGAAAACCGCCCATGGGGACATCCTCACCCCGGTTTTCATGCCGGTGGGAACCCTTGCCACGGTGAAGTCCCTGTCGCCGGAAGAACTGAAGGGTATCGGCGCTCAAATAATTCTGGCCAACACCTATCACCTTTATCTCAGGCCGGGGTGCGATGTGATCCGGTGTTTTTCCGGGATTCATGGATTTATGAACTGGGATGGACCGGTTTTGACCGACAGCGGCGGATTTCAGGTGTTTTCCCTGGCCAGGCTCTCCAAAATCCATGAACAGGGGGCGGCGTTTCAGTCCCATATCGACGGGTCGTCACACCTGCTGACCCCTGAAAACGCCGTTGAGATCCAGATGTGTTTAAACGCCGATATTATGATGTGCCTGGATCAGTGCATTGCGTATCCCGCGGATTACGACACGGCCAAAAAGGCCATGGAACTGACTTCGCGGTGGTCAAAACGCTGTAAAAGCCATTGGGAAGACCGGTTTGAACGTCGTAATGCACTCTTTGGCATTGTTCAGGGCGGGATGTTTACAGACCTTCGAAAACAATCCGCGGACCAGATGCAGGAAATCGGATTTCCCGGATATGCCGTCGGGGGTTTAAGCGTCGGGGAACCTAAAAATCTCATGCTCGAAATGGCCGATGAAACGCTTGGACGCCTGCCGGATGCGTCCCCCAGATATGTCATGGGCGTCGGGACCCCCCAGGATCTGGTGGATCTGGTCGGGTTGGGGGCCGACATGTTCGACTGCGTCATGCCCACCCGCAATGCCAGAAACGGCCAATTGTTCACGGAAGACGGCCCCATCAATATCTGCAATGCGCAACATAAAACAGACACGGCGCCCGTTGATCCCGGCTGCGGCTGTTACACCTGCCGGAATTATTCGCGGGCCTATCTGCGGCATCTGTTTATGTCCAGGGAAATTTTGGCGTACCGGTTGAATACCATCCACAATGTGCATTATTATATTGATTTGATGAAAAGAATAAGACAGGCCATTGTGAAAAATGAGTTTGACAGATTCAGGAAGAATTTTTATGACAGACAAACAGCAGCATGACAGGCCACATGACATGAAATGACTGGAGGCGGCGCATGACCATTGCAAAAAAAATAGAAACATACATCTCCCGGTCTTCGTGGATTCGCAAGATGTTCGAGGAAGGCGACCGGCTTAAAGCTCTGCACGGGGCCGGCAATGTATTTGATTTTTCCATCGGCAATCCCAACGTGAGCCCTCCGGAAAAATTCAAGGCGGTTCTGCGGGAAACCGTTGACCATTCAACGCCCCAAAACCACGGCTACATGGCCAATACCGGGTATCCGTTTGTCCGGAAAAAAGTGGCGGACTACCTGACCGTTGAACAGCAAACACCCGTGGGTGAGGGCGATGTCGTCATGACCTGCGGTGCAGCGGGTGCGTTAAACTGCATCTTAAAGGCCGTTCTGGATCCGGGAGACGAAGTCCTGTCGCCTGCGCCCTGTTTCGTGGAATACGGTTTTTATACGGACAATCACGGCGGCGTGTTCAAAACAGCGCCGACAAACCCGGATTTTACCTTAAATCTTGAAGCGATTTCTTCCGCGCTTACTCCCAAAACCAAAGTCGTTCTCATCAATTCCCCGAACAACCCCACCGGCCAGGTTTATTCAAAGGAAAGCCTGGTTCAACTGGCCGGACTCCTCGAGGAAAAAGGCAGGGCCTTTGGCCGGACCATCTATCTGGCATCGGATGAACCCTACCGGAAAATCATCTATGACGGCGTGCAGGTCCCGGGCATCTTTGCCTGTTACCGGGAGAGCATCATCGCCACTTCGTATTCCAAGGACATCTCCCTGCCGGGCGAGCGGATCGGCTTTGCCGCGGTGAATCCTTCGGCAACGTACAAAAATGACCTTGTCAATGGTCTGGCCCTGGCCAACCGCATTCTCGGATTCGTCAATGCGCCGGCTCTGATGCAGCGGGTGGTTGCCGAACTTCAGGGGGAGGTGGTTGACATTTCCGCCTATGCCCGCAAGAGGGACCTGCTGTGCGATGCCCTGAAAAGCTATGGCTACGAATTTGTCCTTCCCAAGGGGGCATTTTACCTTTTCCCCAGGTCTCCGCTCAAGGACGAGGTCGAATTTGTTAAACTGCTCCAGGAGGAGATGATCCTGGCCGTGCCGGGGAGCGGATTTGCCTGCCCCGGATTTTTCAGGATCGCCTTTTGCGTGGACGACAAGACGATTCAAAATGCACTGCCGGGTTTTAAGCGGGTGATGGAGAAAGTGAAAAGTGAGGATTGAATCGTAAAAAGGCTGATTTTTACCACGAAGGACACGAAGAGCACGAAGAAGTATAAAAATATATAATAATTTCAGCTTCGTGTACTTCGTGCTCTTCGTGGTTAATAAAACTTTAGACATAATGGCGACTTATTTCGAGACCATCAAAATTTAAAAACAGGCCAAAATCATAAAAATAAACCAACGAAAGGAGCGTAAAATGAAAGTACTGAGGATTGATCATCTGGGAATTGCCGTGGACAGCATTGAGCAGGGGAAAAATTTCTGGACCGAGGTTCTGGGTCTGGAGCTGCACGGAACAGAAACCGTTGTGGAACAAAAAACCACCACCGCGTTTTTGCCGGTCGGCGAAAGCGAGGTCGAGCTGCTGCAATCCACCACGCCGGACGGACCTGTGGCCAAGTTTATCGAAAAAAAGGGTCAGGGGATTCAGCATGTGGCATTTGCGGTTGACGATATCGAAGCCGCATTACAGGAATGCAAGGATAAAGGGATTCAACTGATTGATCAAACGCCGAGAATCGGCGCCGGAGGGGCCAAAATTGCCTTTTTACACCCGAAGGCGACAAACGGCGTTCTGGTCGAGTTGTGTCAGCGGGACTAAACCGGCAAATCCATGCCGATTTGAGGGCTAAATCCCTATAAATCATCTTGACAGGATTTTATATCTCACGTATGAGTTGACTTTTTTAAAGTAAGTATGACTTAACTGATAAAAATACAGCTATGAGGAGCGGCAATATGGCAGAACATCCCGAAAGACAAAAATGGATTGCGCTTGCAACAAAGGAATCAAGAGGAAAACCTCCCGAGTCGTTGAACTGGGCAACGCCGGAGGGAATCACGGTCAAGGCGCTTTACACGGCTGAAGATGTCAAAGACATGCCTCATGTCAATACGCTTCCGGGCGTGCCGCCTTATGTCCGCGGCCCCAAAGCCACCATGTATGCGGGGCGGCCCTGGACCATCCGCCAGTACGCGGGCTTTTCAACCGCCAGGGAATCCAATGCCGTTTACCGGCGCAACCTGGCCGCGGGCCAAAAAGGCTTAAGCGTGGCTTTTGACCTGGCCACCCACCGGGGGTATGATTCGGATCATCCCCGGGTTGCGGGCGATATCGGCAAAGCCGGGGTCGCCGTGGATTCGGTTGAAGATATGAAGATTTTATTCGACCAGATCCCTCTGGACGACATGTCGGTTTCCATGACCATGAACGGCGCGGTGATTCCCATCCTGGCGGGATATATCGTGGCGGCTGAAGAGCAGGGCGTCAAGCAGGAGCAGTTAAACGGCACCATTCAAAACGATATCTTAAAGGAATACTTAACCCGCAATACCTATATCTATCCGCCGGAGCCTTCCATGCGGATCGTTTCCGATATTATCGCGTATTGCTCCAAAAATATGCCGAAATTCAACACGGTGAGCATCAGCGGCTACCATATGATGGAAGCCGGGGCGGATTCAGTTTTGCAGACGGCCTTTACCCTGGCCGACGGAAGGGAATACATCAAGGCGGCCCTGGCCTCGGGGATGGGCATCGACACCTTTGCGCCGAGACTGTCCTTCTTTTTCGGCATCGGCATGAATTTTTTCATGGACATCGCCATGCTCCGGGCGGCCCGGTATCTGTGGCATAAAATCGTCAGCGAATTTAATCCCAAAGATCCCAATTCCGCGGTTTTAAGAACCCACTGCCAGACTTCCGGGTGGAGCTTAACCGAACAGGATCCCTACAACAACATCATCCGGACGACGCTGGAATGCATGTCCGCAGTGCTGGGCGGAACACAGTCCCTGCACACCAACTCGTTTGACGAAGCCATCGGCCTGCCCACGGACTTTTCAGCCAGAATCGCGCGCAATACCCAGATCATCGTTCAGGAAGAATCCCAGGTGTGTCATGTTGTGGATCCGCTGGGCGGGTCCTATTATATAGAAGCCTTGACCGACGGCATCATTTCAGGCGCCCTCAAAATAATGGATGAAATCGACAAGCTGGGCGGAATGGCCAAGGCGATCGAATCCGGAATGCCCAAGATGCGGATCGAAGAGGCTGCGGCCAGAAAGCAGGCCCGGATCGACCAGGGCAAGGATGTTATCGTCGGCGTCAACAAATACACCCTTAAAGAAGAGCTGGACATCGATATTCTCGAGGTGCCGGCAAGCGTGCGCGACGAACAGATTGCCCGGTTAAAGGAAATCCGCGCAAAACGCGACAGCGCAAAAACCAAACAGGCCCTGGAAGCTGTGACCAAGGCTGCGGAATCCGGCGGCAACCTGCTTGAGGCTGCCATAGAAGCCACCCGGCAACGGGCAACGGTGGGAGAAATTTCAGACGCCATGGAAAAAGTCTTCGGAAGATATGTGGCCACCACCCAGTGCATTTCCGGCGCGTACGCATCGGAATTTACAAACAGCGACATCATTGCGTCCATACGGAAACGCTGCGATGAATTTGAAGGCAAAAACGGACGGCGTCCCAGAATCCTGCTGGTGAAAATGGGCCAGGACGGTCACGACCGCGGCATCAAGGTGATCGCTACTGCGTTTGCCGACCTTGGATTCGACGTGGATATCGGTCCCATGTTCCAGACGCCGGAGGAAGCTGCCAAAATGGCGGTTGAAAACGACGTACACGTGATCGGGGCGTCGAGCCTGGCAGCGGGCCATAAGTCCCTGGTGCCGGAACTGATTCAACAACTGAAAAAAGCCGGGGGAGACGAGATCAAGGTGGTCGTCGGAGGCGTGATCCCGCCCAAGGATTATCAATTCCTCTATGATGCAGGCGCCGTGGGTATTTTCGGCCCCGGAACATCGGTAATCGAATCCGCCAACAAGGTGCTTAACGTGTTGGAACAAAAATAATGTCGGCCAAAAACCCGGATTACTATATCCAGGGAATCCTGGCCGGGGACAAACGGATTCTCGCCAAAACCATTACCCTGGTGGAAAGCTCTTTAGCCGACCATCAGGAACTGGCGAGGATTATCATCGATGGACTGCTCCCGCATACCGGCAGGACGATCCGGCTGGGAATAACGGGCGTGCCCGGTGTAGGCAAAAGTACGTTCATTGAAAGTCTGGGGACGTTTTTAACGCAAAAAGGCCATCATATTGCCGTGCTGGCCGTGGATCCGAGCAGCAGGCGAAGCGGCGGCAGCATCTTGGCCGATAAAACGCGGATGGAGAAGCTGTCCGTGGAGCAGCGGGCGTTTATCCGTCCGTCTCCTTCCGGCGGAACACTTGGGGGCGTCGCGCGAAAAACCCGGGAAACCATGCTGGTGTGTGAGGCGTTTGGATTTGATGTCGTCATCGTGGAAACCGTGGGCGTGGGCCAGTCTGAAACCACGGTTGCCTCCATGGTGGATTTTTTTCTGGTTCTGATGCTGGCCGGGGCCGGCGACGA